>CP102260.1:349000-683000 GCA_025146925.1 [Bacteroides] pectinophilus
GTGTCCTTAGTAGCAAGGACTATTCCGTCAAAATCACGAATCTTCTTAACTACATTAGGAACAATCGCAACGGCCTCAGCGGTTCCGAGTGCTCCGTCAATAAAATCATTCTGCATGTCAACAACGATAAGTACGTGCATATCTGCCTCCTTTGCATGTGCATCTGTCTTAGTATTAATATCTTAGCTTATTATAAGAAAATACGCCACCGCAATCGCAATAACCATCTGGATTATCGAGAATCTGAATACCGTCTGAGCATCAGACCAGCCGAGGTTCTTGCGCACATGGTCATGGAGCGGCGTGCGGACATTCTTGAGAATCTTAATCTTAAGGAAACGCATGAGTGATACCTTAAGAAGTCCGAGTCCTCCGTCAAGAATCAGTACGATTGCAAGAGGCAGGAACAGCAGAGGACGCTCAAGCTTAAGAAATGTAAGTGCAATAAATACGCCGATTGCCCTTGAACCGGCATCGCCCATCAGAAGCTTGCTCGGCGAAGCGTTGAACCACAGGTACGCAAGTATCGCAACTATCATTATAAGAATAGTATCCCTGAAATAAGTGTCGCATACATAGTGGGTAAACAGCACATATGCCGCGAATAAAGTTATGCATGAAAGCATTCCGCAAAGACCGTCTACACCGTCTGAACAGTTGGTTACATTAATGCTTGCCCATACAAGAATTACAATCAGGATTCCGAATACAACCTTAGGGATAGTTACTTCTGCATTCGCAAATGCAATCCATATGCTGTTAGAATTGTAATTAAGATAAGTAACGGCAGCCATTATGGCAATCGCAAAGTCAATAAGCCCTTTCTTGAGCTCTCCCCATGGCGATGCAGAACTGTCATCGAGGTAGCCGCTTATCATTGCAGCAAGTACGAGAATCAGGTATATGAGCAGTTCATTATTAAGCGGAATAAAGAGGACACATGACAGTATGAATGTCAGTATAAATATTATTCCGGCTCCACGCGGCTTACCGGCCGACTTCGCACCATTAACGGCAAACTTACGTCCCTGGTCTCTTGGAAGAGCGTTCTGCCCCCAGTATATACTAAGGCAGGTAATGAAAAATGCAAAAAGTATGCTTGCAAATGTTACCTCCCGCATATAAGCTGTATCAACTATGTAATAAATCATGACTTCATGCTCCTTTACATACACATTATATGGTAGGTTTAAAAACCTATGATAGTATAACACATTTCTTTTATTAAAAACAGTAAGACGTATGGAAAAAAATAATAATTTATGATATAATTTTAACATGCATAAAAAGGGGAGACAGCGCATGTATACGCTGTTTTACATTTAAGTTTGGAGAGGTAATCGATATGGCAGGTAAGACAGGAGCTAAAAGAGGGGGCAAGAGAGGAAAGTCAGGCAATAAGGCTGTTGCACAGAGTGTTTCACACAAGTCCCGGAATACGCAGCATGCTGAGCCATTCCGCGTAAAAGAACTCAGACCGGATGAAGTTTTTATGACTGAACTTGATACATATCTGTTCGGACAGGGAACTCATTATGAGATTTATAATAAGATGGGCGCACATCCTGCGGTTAAGGATGGTGTAAGCGGTGTCAATTTTGTAGTATGGGCACCGGCAGCCAAGGAGATATATGTTGTAGGAGATTTTAACGGCTGGCATGCATTTGGTTATGATATGAAGCCGGTATCATCAGGCGGAATATATGAGCTTTTTATTCCTGAAGCACGTGTAGGGCAGCTTTACAAGTATTTGATTGTTACACAGAAAGGTGATGTGCTCTATAAGGCGGATCCTTATGCTAACGAGGCTCAGGTAAGACCTGATACGGCATCAAGAATTACAGACCTTAACGGCTTTGAGTGGAGCGACGACAGATGGATAGAGGAGAAGACTGTAGAAGACCATTACAGGTCTGCCATGTCGATATATGAAGTGCATCTTGGCTCATGGAAGAAAAAGGATGACGGTACTGAGGATGGTTTCTACAATTACAGGGAAGTTGCTCCCGAACTGGCATCATACGTCAAGGAGATGGGCTATACACATGTAGAACTTATGGGAATTGCTGAATATCCTTTTGATGGTTCATGGGGATATCAGGTTACGGGATATTATGCACCGACATCAAGATACGGAAGTCCTAAGGACTTTATGTACTTTGTGGATTATCTTCATAACGAAGGAATAGGTGTAATACTTGACTGGGTACCTGCACATTTCCCTAAGGACGCACACGGACTGGCTAATTTTGACGGAAGCTGCGTATATGAGTATGCAGATCCGCGCAAGGGAGAACATCCTGACTGGGGTACGAAGGTATTTGATTACGAGAAGAATGAGGTCTGCAACTTCCTTATAGCTAATGCGCTTTTCTGGGTAGACAGATTTCATGTTGACGGACTCAGATTTGATGCTGTTGCATCTATGCTTTATCTTGATTATGGACGCACGGAGGGCAACTGGGTTCCTAATAAGTATGGCAAGAACGGTAACCTCGAGGCAATGTCATTCATTAAGCATTGCAACAGTATATTGCGCAAGAGATTCCCGAGAGCCGTAACGATAGCCGAGGAGTCAACAGCATGGCCGCATATCACAGGTAATCCCGATGATGGAGAGAGCCTTGGATTTACATATAAGTGGAATATGGGATGGATGCATGATTTCCTTGAATATATGAAGCTTGATCCGTATTTCCGTAAGTTCAACCACAGTAAGCTTACATTCAGTCTTATGTATGCATACAGTGAGAAGTTCGTGCTTGTTCTTTCTCATGATGAGGTTGTTCATCTTAAGTGTTCTATGCTTGGCAAGATGCCGGGAGACCTTACAGACAAGTTTGCCAACCTTAAGCTTGCATATGCTTACATGATGGGACATCCGGGCAAGAAGCTTATGTTCATGGGACAGGATTTTGGACAGTGGAATGAATGGAGCGAGAAGAAAGCGCTTGACTGGTATCTGCTGGGAGAAGGATATCATAAGGATATGCAGCAGTTTACGAAGAAGTGTCTGCATCTGTATGAGGAGTATCCTGCGATGTATGCAACGGATTACGACGGAGACGGCTTCAGATGGATTAATGCCAACGACAAGGACAACAGCACATATTCATTTATGAGATTAAGTCCTGACGGCAGGAAGAATCTTCTGTTTGTGCTCAACTTCACGCCTGTTGCAAGGGATAATTTCAGAGTTGGAGTTCCTGTATCCTGTAAGTATAAGCTTGTCCTGGGAAGCGACGAGAATAATCAGGCAAAAGAGCTTATTGCACAGGAAGGTGACTGTGACGGATATGAGAATTCGATTCTTATTGATATGCCACGATACGGAGTTGCTGTATACGAATTCGATGGTGATGTAAGGAATGTTAATGCCACAAAGCTTGGCGGCTGATAACTGAACATAACAGAATTAATGGAATTAGTATTACCGGGCTGTGTGCCGAACACGGAATATCGCATGATTACGTGGCGGCACGCAGCTTTTTTGTTAAGGGTTAATTTTTGGCGGATAACTGACGAAATATATAAAATCAGGAGGAAGATTCATGAACATTAATTCAGTTAATTATGTTAACCGGTCCGATAATATGAGGACTGCTTCTATTAATATAAAGAGTAATCAGGCAGCCGATACGGCAGATACTGCGAAGGCATTGTTTGCAAATGGTGCAGTGGAAGGAATCGGCAGAACTACAAGCACTGACAGTATGGTACAGAGTGCCAGGGCGCTTATGCAGGAGGCGGATGATGTAATAGAACAGCTTAAGCAGAGTGCGTCAGATGCACAGGGGAGTCTTAAGGCACTTGTCAGGAAGCTTTCGGGAATGGACTGTGTTAAGCTTGATGAGGACGGATACGGACTTAATGATACAGAGCCGGACAAGATAGTTACTGTGGTAGAGCGCATCAAGATTATGCTTGCAACATATTGTGACAGTTACGAGCCTGCAGGTCAGGACATTGATATGGATGATGTTAAGGCGGTTGTTGGTAATACGGCTGCGGCAGGAGCGATTGCGGACAAGTTTTCACAGTATGATGTGCCGCTTACGGACGAGAACCTTGAAGATACTAAGAATGCGATAAATGAATTCACGAACACAGGCAGCCTTACTGAGGATGCAAAGTACTATCTCGTTAAGAATGAGATGAATCCGACAATCGATAACATTTACAATGCCGTTAATAAGGCGGGAAGTTCCGAAGGGGCAGCCGCACAGCTTAAGGATTCAACGTGGCAGCAGTTAGTTCCGCAGGTCGAAGATATTATAATAAGAGCAGGGCTTGATCTTAATGAACGCAATATGAGCGTGGCAAAAGGATTCCTTGCCCAGGACATTCCGGTTACAGATGACAATCTTGTATATATGTCGCAGCTTGACGAGCTGGCTTCTGTGTATGAGGCGCTTGCAGGCGGTGATGAGCAGGAAGCTGCCGATGCGGTTGAAAAGGCGGTTGACGCTATCGCCAGAAGCCTGTCGGAAGGCGGTAAGGCGTGTGACGCATCAATGGCTGATACGCAGACGGCATGGGAACAGACTGCACAGGCAATGGCTGCCGCACGCAATGCCGATGAGATAGATGTCAGAGAACTTTTAAGAAGCGGCAATGATTACACACTTGGGAATCTTGCACTTATAATAGAAAAAAGCAGAATTGATAATCAGGATGGCAATACACAGGGGACAGCGGCAGATTCACAGAATGGTGAGCATGCAGGACAGGGAAGACACAGCGCACAGCAGATTGCACAGTGTATTAATGCCATGAATGCTGATGAGATTAAGGCTTACCGCCAGCTCGAGGAGGTAAGGATACTTATGACGGCTGATGCAGGACTGTCTCTTGCAAAGCAGGGATTTAACCTTAATACCGCGCCTATTGCAGAACTTGTCGAAGAGCTTAAGAAAGCAGAGCTTGCGCTTGCGGGCATAGATGATGAGACCGAGGCTTATAATGTATACAGGACATGTGAGGCTGTATATAATGTGGCACAGGCTCCGGCAGATACTATTGGCATGGCTGTTGCGGAGCTTGCAGCCTGGGGAGGTTCCGGTGCAGTTATTACACTTGGAGAGCTTGCGCAGCAGGGCTCATCGGGAAAGGAACGCTACAGGCGGGCAGGACAGACGTATGAGGCTGTAGGTACGCAGATAAGAAGTGATCTTGGAGATTCGCTCAGTAAGGCGGTGGCTGCAAGCGCAGATGATATGCTTGATAATCTGGGTTATGAACATAGCCGCAATAATCGTGAGGCAGTGAACATACTTGCAGCTAATGGCATGGAGATTACTGCTGAGAATATTGATAAGGTAAAGGAAGCATCTGAATCAGTTAAGAATCTTGTTAATAATGCCAAGCCTGAAGCTGTCCTTAAGATGATAAGGGACGGAATTAACCCTATGGATACTGATATTAATGAACTTTCGCGGTATCTTAACAATATTGTGGGACAGAATGCGGAAGATGAGAAATACAGCACGTTTTTGTATAAGCTCGACAGAACACATGGTATAACAGAGGAAGAGCGGAGACAGTTCATCGGAATATATAAGATGATGAATATATTTACAAAGGATGCCGGCAAGGCTGCGGGAGCACTTGTGCAGCAGGGCTCTGATATGACAATGTCTAATCTTATGGCTATGTACAACAGCCGCAGGGCAGCAGGAATCGACAGCACTATTGATGATAACTCAGGTTTTGCTGAGATTGAAGGAAATGTCAATTATTACAACACATTGTTTACACAGCATGGATACCGGATTACGCCTGCAACTCTTAAGAGCGTCAATGACGAGAAGCCAATCGATTCGAGAATGGTTGAAGAATTTATCGATGCAGTTGATGATAATTATGATGTTAACCGTGAGGCGGAGTATTATCAGGATTATCTTAATGCGGCAGCGCAGGCAGCAGAAGCTGATGAGAGTATTATTGCGGAGCTTGGCAGATTTGACATGAACGCTTCGGTTGGAATGATTAATGCAATGCAGCAGATAATGCAGTACGGCTGGAATTCACCGGCATTGTCAGGAAGCAGCAGGATGAATGGTGAGAAATCCTCAGATGTGTTAAAGGATGCCGGCAGGCTTCTGGATGCAGCCGGCGATAAGAAGGCAGCAGAGGAGATTATCGACAGAATGCAGGCTGATGCCCGTGAGGCACTTGCAGAAGCTGTTGATAATGTCACGGAATATCAGGACCTTGAAGATATAAGAATGAGATGCAGACAGATTGGAATAATTGCCGGGATGGCAAGAAAACATGAGTATGTTATTCCATTTGACAATGACGGTCAGACAGGTACTATAAGACTTCAGCTTGTTCAGGATGAATCGGATGCAGGAAGAATATCTGTTGAGACAGATACTGCTGCATATGGGCATGTGTCTGTGCAGGCCAGAATGGGCAAAGACAGTATAAGCATATTTGCAATTACTGATGGAGATGCCAATAAGCTTACGGATGCCATGGAAAGGCTCAAAGACAGCTTCAATGGTGATAATTCCGGTGAACACAACATGGGTGTTACATATACCTGTGTAAGTTCAGATACACATGCTGATGTGAAGCTTCCGGTAAGTTCAGACAATATACCTACAGAAGAGCTGTACACATTTGCCAAGAAGATAGTAGTGGCTCTTACAGCATAAAAACTATTGATATTGGCTGAGGCAAGGGTTAAGCCGCACGGCAAATGTGCCGATATAACAATAAACGCATGGATGCGCGTAATTCCTACATGGATGTCAGGCAGTTATTAATATAAGGAGAACACGCATGAGGATTAATACTAATATTTCAGCAGTTGTTACTAATAATCAGTTACAGAAGGCACAGACCAATCTTGAGAGATCTCTTGAAAGACTGTCTTCAGGATATAAGATAAATCATGCATCGGATGATGCGGCAGGCATGGCTATTTCACTTAAAATGAAGCTTCAGATCAGAGGCCTTGACCAGTCTGATAATAATGCGGCAGACGGAGTATCAGTTCTTCAGACGGCTGAGGGTGCAATAGCGGAGATTCAGTCAATGCTCACAAGAATGAAGGAGCTTTCGGTCCAGGCAGCCAATGATACTAATGCAGACGGAGAGCGTGAGGCGATACAGAAGGAGCTTCAGTCTCTTAACAAGGAGATAGACAGAATTGCCAATGATACAGAGTTCAACTCACAGAGCCTTATTAATGGCAACCTTGAGCGGAGAGTATATACACGCAACAACGTACATGGTGTGGAGCAGTTTGAGTGTTCATCTAATATTGCGGCAGGTGATTACGGAATAACGGTAGCTCAGGATGCAAGGCAGGCTGTTGTTAAGTCAGGAGCTGTTACACTTAATGGTAAAGTAACTGCGGCTATGGAAGGAACTGTCAAGATTAATGGATATGATATAGATATTAATGAGGGCGATGACATGGATAAGATTATGACTAAGCTCTCAAGTGCAATGGGTCTGCTTGGCGGTAAGGTATTTGCAACAACTGATTCTGCATCCGGAGCAGGTGAGGCAGATAATGCGGGATATGTGCCTGTAGTAAGCGGAACAGCGGGTTCTTCGCTTGTAATTATGACTAATGAGTATGGTTCAGATGTTAAGCTTAATATCACATGTGATAATACACTTCTTGCATCAGCACTCGGCCTTGACGGTGCAGCTGATGATGATGGAATTGTGGCACAGGGTGTAGATGCCAAGGCTGAATTTACAAAAGATGCCAACGGTAACAGAATAGGATTTGCAGATACTGCAACTATATCTGCCAATGGTAAGATGATTACAGTTAAGGATGTTGATAATAAGACATTCAAGGTAGATGTTCCGGGTGACATAGCGAAGACTAAGTTCACTGATGTTGACGGAACAGCAGTTGGCGAGGCAGGTGTTGCGACAGATACTTCTGCACAGGCGGGCGCGTCGACGCCAGCAGATATTGTACAGCAGGTTACTGATTTTGGCGGAATGAAGGTCCATGTAGGCGCTAATGAAGACCAGTATATTGCAGTAGAGATTGAGCAGATTTCAACATATAAGCTGGGATTAGACCAGATTAATGTTATGTCGCATTATAATGCGGGACGTTCAATAGATAAGATTGATGAAGCAGTATCTAAGGTTTCATCTATAAGATCAACGCTCGGTTCATATGAGAACAGAATTGAGCACACACAGAACAACATAGATACATCTACTGAGAATATGACCGCAGCACTTTCAAGAATGATTGATACAGATATGGCTGAAGAGATGACAGAATATACATCGCAGAATGTTCTTGTACAGGCTGCAACTTCAATCCTTTCACAGGCTAATGCAAGACCTGAGACAGTATTGCAGCTTCTTCAGAGATAATTATTGGTTAATTGGTGGTGACACGTATGAAAGAGGAAGATATAAGCGCATTTTCTTACAGAATATCACAGGCAACAGGTACAGAACTTGTAGTGATTCTGTATGAGATGGCGCAGCAGTACATTGATGACGCACAGGATATGTATTCACAGGGCAGCTGTGAAGAGTTCAGAAGATATGTTAAGCTTGCAAAGAGAGTTACGGATGAACTTAAGGTGTCGCTTGAGATGAAGTATCCTATATCAGCCCAGCTCTTTAACATATATTCATATGCGTCATCGACACTTCAGACGGCAATGAACAGATATGACAATGCCAATCTTGATGTGGTTAAGAGGATTTATGGCCGCCTTGCACAGGCATTCTCAGACATTGCAGATCAGGATAAGGGCGGACCGCTTATGGAGAATACACAGAAAGTGTATGCGGGTCTTACATACTCTAATGGTAAGCTTAATGAGATTGCATATGATGTGTCAGGCGCACAGAGCCGTGGATTCACAGTCTGATTCCCGGTATCAAAGCCGGGAGAATTTTGACCCTGGTATCATAGTATTTAATAATTACAGATTACAGATATAAAACAGCCGGTTTGGATT
Organism: [Bacteroides] pectinophilus; assembly: GCA_025146925.1. Lineage (NCBI taxonomy): Bacteria > Bacillati > Bacillota > Clostridia > Eubacteriales > [Bacteroides] pectinophilus. Next base: position 357,964 of record CP102260.1, read on the forward strand.
AATCCGAACCGGCTGCTGTGTTATTGAGATATTGTAACTATTCTCTTGCCTTTTTATGTCTGTTGCGATATGAGTTCTTATATAATTCATCAAATGAATCATAGAGGTATTTGCCTGTATCAAGCTCTCCATCCTTACGGTCATTAAGAAATGTTCCGAGTACGGCTGAATACTTCTCGGCAAGTTCTCCACCCATATGTCCTTCCATATCTCCGTAATCAACATCATCTCTTGGCAGTATGTTCATGCTGAGACGGTTGAAGTTGTAGTATGGTACATCGTGCTTTGCAAAGAATTCAGAAAATGTCTTGTCAACCTTGCTGAGACCGAGCTTGCGGACAGCTGTAGGAGTAACAGGTGAGGTTATGCAGATTAATTCAATAGCATTATTCTTACAGTAGTTGGCAATCTGAAGAAAATAATTGACAACCCAGCCTTCAAGCTCACCATTCTCACGTCCGTACCAGAGTTTAATATAATCAAAGCCACCCGGCTCCAGTCCGCTCGTTTTTCTGTAAAAAAAGCCTTTGCCTACATATGGACCATCAGCATCCTTTACAAGAGCACCATTAATTGAATAATTGCGGTAATCATCTGTGAGCTTAAGTGATACATTCTGGGCAATTGCAGTTCTTGAGATATCATAGCTCAATCTGTCCGTGAATGTATTACGGAAATCAAGAGTATTCATATTATCAATCAAATACTCATACTTGGTCTTGGACAGCCAGCTCATCTTGTTAAATATAAATGAAGATGAAAATTCATCCTCAATCTGTACAGAATACCAGTACTGATAGTCAACATCGAGTATTACTGTCTTAATATCATTGGTACGGCAGCTCTCCTTAAGAACATAGTAGGAATCTTTGATTGTCTCTCCCGGAATTGCAACATTAAGGGTATTGGTACCCAGCTTTTCATCAATCTTGGCAGGGTCAATCGCACTTCGTGCATGAGAAGCTCCAAGGATTATACAATCGTAATTCTCGGCAGGAGAATTAAGCTCATGAAGAATGTAGCGTATATATCCCGACGGTGCAAACAGAAAGTTACACAGAGCTATACAACCGGCCAACACACATAAAAAAGCCATGCATCTGATGTATGGCGCTAATTTTTTCATAGAGTTTCCTCATTTCTATTGGTCATAAATATAAGATTATAGTTAATGAATATATTTGTCAACTGTTACGGACAAAATTCTTAATCGCTTCAAAACTGTCTTTGCTTATTACATGTTCAATCTTACATGCATCTTCGGTTGCAGTCTCTTCATCAACTCCAAGACTTACAAGCCATGCTGAAAGAAATTCATGTCTCTCATAAATCATCTCGGCAATCCTGCGGCCTGCATCAGTAAGATAGATAAAACCGGCATCAGTGACGGTTATGTAATCCTTCTCGCGCAGATTCTTCATTGCTATGCTGACGCTTGACTTCTTGAAATCCAGTTCGTTGGCAATATCAACAGAGCGGACAACCGGAAGACGCTTACTGAGCATAAGTATAGTCTCAAGATAGTTCTCGGATGATTCGGTTGTTGAATTATTATTCATGTTATACAAATCCCCCTTGCTAAAAGGCCTGAATTGGCATTTACATTATTGTATCATAGTTTCATACCTAAGTAAACGGCGACTTTATCTCATTAATATAGGAAAATTTTCGATTGTTTAGCATAATTTAATCATTATAGATTTGCTTTTATATTTTTGTAATAGTATAATTACCCTCAGTTAACAGATATAGAATATAAAGGAATCAGATAAAATGAATAGAATATTTAAAATATTTGTGCATGATATAGTGGGTTTATCGCGGAATATATTTGCTTTGATAATTGCAGGAGGCCTGTGTATTATTCCTTCGCTTTACGCGTGGTTCAACATTTACTCTAACTGGGATCCTTATGCCAATACATCTGCCGTTAAAGTAGCAGTTGTGTCGGAAGATGCAGGGTATACGGGTGAGGATGGCGAATATTCCAATATGGGAGACAGCGTATTGGAGTCACTCAGAACCAATACGGGACTTGGCTGGCAGATTCTCGACAAAAAGGATGATGCGATAGAAGGCGTTAAGAGCGGTGAATATTATGCTGCCATTGTTATCGGGGATGATTTCAGTGAGAGCATGTTTGATTTTATTGACAAGGGACTTGTACATCCTTCAGTGACATATTATGAGAATGAGAAAAAGAATGCAGTAGCAAGTAAGATAACTGATACCGGAAAATCAACACTCCAGAGCAATATTAATACGGAGTTTGTCAACACCGTAATTCAGACGGCAATGAGCAGTACGGATGGAATGCTCGCTGACAGGGATATCATAGGCGGAGTGCTTGATAATCTTAACAGACTTGGAGATAACCTTGACGGATATAAGGGAACGATTGCTTCGTTTGTAAGCAGTAATGCCGCACTCAGCGGATCACTTCATGATCTCAGGGTGCAGATTCCGGATTCGCTTCCTGACAACAGTGCAACTATGGAAGCTTTGCAGAACCAGACTTCAAAAGCAGCAGATGAGTACATAGCAAAGCTCGACCGTATTACGGCAGCAACACGTGCAACGTCACAGGCGTTGTCGGCTCAGCTGCAGTGGGTCCTTACGGCAATTGAGAATAACCTGCCTACGGATGAGATACTTGCAGGGATAGATAATGCACAGGATCTTCTGGATTCGATGAATGACCAGAGCGATACGCTTACTGAGCAGTTACAGAATATATCAGACCAGCTTGGCGGTGTTATCGACGATGATAGCATTAAGCTTGCGGTAGATTCCCTCGTTCAGATAAGAATTGCTGCCAAGGGGCTGCTTGAGCAGTCTAAGATACTTGTAAAGGCGGGAGCGCTTAAGTCGCAGGTTAAGTTGGAACTTGTCAGGACGGCACTTGTGCAGTGCAGCCAGAAGATAGATGAGATGGACGGCATCCTTGATGGATCGGTACAGAAAGCAGTGGATGCGATGAAGGGTGTAATAAGTACATCTATAGATTCGATAGGTGAATCGCTTACACAGGTTTCAGAGCAGCTCGGCAGCCTGTCGGCAATGCTTGGAAGCATTGAGCAGACAGTTGACGGAATGAATGTCGGGCTTGACCAGATGGGTTCAGTCATGGATGGAATGTCAGATAAGATTGTACAGCTTGCCGGTAAGCTGAGCGATCTTACAGGGGATGACAAGTACAGGCTGCTTGCGCAGGCACTGGCACAGGATCCGGAGACATACGGCGAGTTTCTGTCATCACCTGTGCAGGTTGAGACACATCAGGTATATGCAACGGAGAATTACGGTTCTGCCGTGTCACCTTTCTATACAACACTTGCATTGTGGGTAGGAGGACTTCTCCTTACGGCACTTATAAAGGTGCATCCTGACAGCCCTGAACTTATTAACGGAGCAAAGCCGCATGAGCTTTTCTTTGGAAGATATCTGTTATTCTTCGTACTCGGTCAGGTCCAGGCAGTTATAACGGTACTTGGTGATGTGTATCTGCTTAAGATACAGTGCCTTGATAAGGGACTTTTCATGCTGGCAGCCTGCTTTACAAGCTTTGTATTTACATTGCTTATATATGCACTTACAGTGTCATTTGGCGATATTGGTAAGGCACTTGCGGTTGTAATGGTTGTTATACAGATTGCAGGTTCAAGCGGTACATACCCTATTGAGCTTCTGCCCGTATTCTTCCAGAAAGTATATATCTATTTTCCATTCCCATATGCGATTAATGCAATGAGGGAAACAATCAGCGGAAGATATGGCAGTGATTACTGGCAGTTTATGGGCGTGCTGCTGTTGTTTGTTGCGGCATCGCTTGCATTGGGGCTGTTTATAAGAAAGCCGTTTATGAAGCTTAATCATTATATGCATCATCGTATGCATGATACAGATATGATGTAAGGAGGCAGCATTTTGAGTAACGGGAATAAAGCGGATGAAGAGATATATGATAAGCTCTATGAGATGATACAGAGTGCCGTGCAAAGCGAGGTTCAGAGGACTCTTGCACAGCAGGGCAGTTCGCAGGGCAGTTCGGGAGCAGGCAATTCGGATACAGCGCATGCAGACCATGCAGACATATCGCAGCTTTCAGAGGCTGAGATAGCGGCAAGAATTGCGGCTATGGCCGAATCTTCAGATGACAGTGATGACGACAGCAATTATAGTAATGATATCGGCACAAAAGCTGTGACTGCGGTTTCACCGGTGAATACGGCGCCGGCGGATACGGTACATGAAGATGACGTGAAGAGCCGTCTCGTGGCATATTATGCGGCTATACATGAGAAGAACCGGAAGAGGATAAAGACGGGAATGATATGCATGTTTGTAATTCCGGTTGTATTTCTTATTCTGTTATTTACGATGCAGAGTTCCAAGATTGTGTATCTGGTGCTGTGGATTGCATCATTGTTTATACTGTGCGGATATCTGATAGCTGTAGAGTACAGCGATTATTCACTTCAGGAGAAGCTTGAGGCACTTGGCGTTGATGAGCATGGTGTTGACGGCTCGCTTATTGGGCCTGATGTGCTTGAGAAGGATATTCAGTCAATGAAGGAGAGGATGGGACTATGAAAAACATTTGCAATATTTTTCTGGCTGACTGGAAGAGAATCAGTAAAAATGTAGTTGCAGTCGTTGTGGTTATAGGTCTTGCTATTCTCCCGGCACTCTATGCATGGTTCAATATTCTGTCAAACTGGGATCCATACGGACAGGAGGCAACGTCCAGAATTAAGGTTGCTGTTGCATCTGCCGATAAGGGAGCAATGGTTGACGGAATCAGTATAAATATGGGGCAGAATATAATAGATGCATTACAGACGAACAACACGATAGGCTGGGTATTCGAGGATGACACAGAAGCAGCTGTTAACGGCGTATATGCCGGGGATTATTATGCGGCACTTATTATGCCGGAGGATTTCTCTGAGAAGATGACGAGCTTTCTCACTGAGGACATGAGCCACCCGCAGATTGAGTATTATACCAATCAGAAAAAGAATGCCATAGCCCCTAAGATTACGGATAAGGCTAAGACGGCCGTACAGCAGCAGGTTAATTCGACATTTATAAGTACTGTTGCCGAGAGCCTTGTCAAGGCGGCAGATGGTGTTGATGATGCGGCTAAGGAGCACGGAATTACGTCAGGTAACCAGACAGTTCTTGATGTTGTTACAACTAAGATGGAGCTTGTAAGCAGACAGCTTGAAGCATATGATACTATTCTTACGGCGCTTATAAGCGTTACGGATTCTGCTTCATCGGCGATAAATATGGCAGGTCAGGTATCGCCTGATATGTCACAGACGGTATTAGGCAATCAGAGGGCATTGGATGCAATGCAGGATATTCTTAAGATTACGTCAGCAGGCAATATAATTAACTCAGGTGTATCGGGTGACCTGGCAGACGGTCTTGGAAGAATATCAGGAACAATGGACAGCATCATAGGCATCTATGCTCAGGCTGACGGTAACATAGGCAGATTCTCATCGCTGATATCTTCAGCAAGAATTAATCTTCAGGATACGAAGAGTATTCTTAATGAACTTCAGGAAGAGATGGATGAGACGCTTACACAGCTTAATGATATAAGAGACAGCGGCAATTACGAGATGCTTTTAAGGCTTATAGGGCTTGATGCTGACAAGCTCGGCTCATTTATCTCATCACCGGTTGAGATAGAGACAGAGAAGATATATCCGGTTGAAAATTACGGCTCTGCAATGGCGTCTTTCTACACGGTACTTTCAATATGGGTAGGAGCACTTATACTTGTTGCGATTATACATGTCGGAGTCAGGCCACAGAAGGAGCATCCGCAGTTCAGCCATACGGAAGCATTTTTTGGAAGATATATAACCTTCTTCCTTATCGGTCAGGCACAGGCACTGCTGGTTACGCTCGGAGATTTGTATTACATAGGAATACAGTGCGTCAGTCCGTTTAAGTTCTGGCTTGCAGCGGCAATAACAAGCTTTGTATTCTCAATATTCATGTATTCGCTTACGGTTGCATTCGGCAATGTCGGCGAGGCACTGGCGGTTGTAATCATGGTAATACAGGTCGCAGGCGCTGGATGTACATTCCCTATAGAGGTCCTGCCGGAGGTATACCGGAAGATATACGAATATCTGCCGTTTACATATGCGATGAACGCCATGAAGGAGACGGTTGGCGGACAATATGGAATGGATTATTGGAAATATCTCGGAATACTTCTCATATTTGCAGTGATAGCAGTATTTATCGGACTGGTGGTTGCAATACCTTGCAAGAAGCTTAATGAGAAGATTGAACACAGCAAACATAAGTCTGGCGTTATGATATAACGCCGGGCTTTTTTTAATATTGCAATACAAACACAACCTTAATGATAAAAAATAGTCAATAAAGTTGTTGACAACTAATAGTAATTAGAATAAACTAACAATGCAGTAGAGATTAATGATAATCATTTACAATTAGATGTGAAGGGAGGAACATGATGATGCCCCTTACAATGGCTAACGAAGGTGAAGCTAATGTAATCAAGAGAATCGGCGGCAAGGAAGAGGTAAGATTATTCCTTGAGAAGCTCGGATTTGTTGTTGGCGGTACTGTTACAGTTGTATCCACGAATGACGGAAACATGATAGTGAATGTCAAAGATTCACGTGTTGCCATCGGTAAGGATATGGCTAACAAGATCATGGTCTAGACAGGAAGGAAAGATTATGAAGAAGCTGAATGAGATTCCGGTCGGACAGACAGTAGTTGTTAAGAAGATTACTGGTGAAGGTCCGGTCAAGAGAAGAATCATGGACATGGGAATCACAAAAGGTATCGAGATTTATGTAAGAAAAGTTGCACCTCTTGGTGATCCTATTGAGATTACAGTTCGCGGATATGAGCTGTCATTAAGAAAAGCTGACGCTACGATGATTGAAGTAGAGTAACAGCATTTTTTTTAAACTACAGGTTAGATTGGACTAATTAAATTAAGGCAAGCCCAACTTAAGGGCAGCGGAAAGGAATCAAGATGTCAATCAAAATTGCACTTGCAGGTAATCCTAACTGCGGTAAAACGACATTATTCAATGCACTGACAGGTTCTAATCAGTTCGTAGGTAACTGGCCTGGTGTTACAGTAGAAAAGAAGGAAGGTAAGCTCAAGGGACATAAGGATGTAACAATCACTGACTTACCCGGTATTTACTCACTTTCACCATATACTCTGGAGGAAGTGGTAGCAAGAAATTATCTTATAAATGAAAAGCCGGATGCAATAATTAATATTGTTGATGGTACTAATATTGAGAGAAACCTCTATCTTTCAACACAGATTATGGAACTTGGTATTCCTGTTATCATGGCTGTTAATATGACAGACCTTCTTGCTAAGAATGGAATTGAGCTTAATACTGCAAAGCTCTCAGAGAATCTCGGCTGTGAGGTTGTTGAGATATCAGCGCTTAAGGGAACAGGTATCAGGGAAGCTGCAGAAAAGGCTGTAAAGCTTGCAGAATCTAAGAAAGCTAATAAGATTGTACATAAATTTGACAGCAAGGCTGAGGCAGCTATCGAGGCTGTTGAAGCTAAGTTTGGTTCAGATGTTGCATCAGAGCAGAAGCGATTCTTCGCAATAAAGCTTCTTGAAAGCGATAACAAGATTAATCAGTTACTTACTAATGTACCTGATGTAAAGGCTGAGATTAACCAGCTTGAGAGTGACTTTGATGATGATGCAGAGAGTATCATTACTAATGAAAGATATACATACATTTCATCAATTATTGATGAGTGTGTTAAGAAGGCAAAGAGCAAGGATAAGTTAACAACATCAGATAAGATTGATAAGATTGTTACAAACAGAATTCTTGCACTTCCTATATTCGCAGTTGTAATGTTCCTTGTATATTACATTGCGATGGTAACTGTAGGTTCAGCCGCTACTGACTGGGCTAATGACGGACTCTTCGGCGATGGCTTCCATCTGTTTGGAATCGGTACTGCTGCTTATGAAGAAGTAGCTGATGAGTATGGCGATTCAGATGAGATTATTGCAGCATATGTAGAGAGCCTTGGAGACAGCGGTGAAGCAATTGCTGACGCTATTGACACAGAGGCTGATGATTATGATTCAGAAGCTGCTGTAAAGGCACTTACAACTCTCGAAGCTACTGTTAAGCCATCAACAACTGTTGATTACACAGTAGAAGACGAGGAGACACTTGAGACAACAGATGAGACAGCAGATGCAGCTGCCATTAAGGAAGCTATAGAACTTGCTATCGAGAATGGCGGTGCAGCTCCGGATCCTGCTGATTACGGTGTATGGGTTCCGGGTCTTCCTGTTCTTATCGGGGATGGACTTGATGCAATCGGATGTGCAGAATGGCTTGAAGGTCTTATTCTTGATGGTATCGTAGCCGGTGTTGGTGCAGTACTTGGTTTCGTACCTCAGATGTTAGTACTGTTCTTATTACTTGCAATCCTTGAGGCTTGCGGTTACATGGCGCGTATCGCATTCATTATGGATAGAATCTTCAGAAGATTCGGTCTTTCGGGTAAGTCATTCATCCCAATCCTTATCGGTACAGGATGTGGTGTTCCGGGTATCATGGCATCACGTACAATCGAGAACGAGAGAGACCGTCGTATGACGATTATGACAACAACATTTATCCCATGTGGTGCCAAGACACCATTCATCGCAATGATTGCAGGTGCTATCTTCGGTGGCTCGGCATGGGTTGCTACATCAGCTTACTTCATTGGTATGGCTGCAATTATTGTATCAGGTATCATTTTAAAGAAGACAAAGTTATTCATGGGAGATCCGGCACCATTCGTAATGGAGCTTCCTGCATATCATATTCCAACTGTTGGTAACGTACTCAGAAGCATGTGGGAGCGTGGCTGGTCATTCATCAAGAAGGCCGGAACAATCATTCTTCTTTCTACAATTATTGTATGGTTCACAACATACTTCGGATTTACAGATGAGGGCTTCCGTATGTTAGCTGAGGATGAGATTGACATGAGCATCCTTGCTAAGATTGGTGGAGCAGTTGCATGGATATTCACACCGCTTGGATGGGGTAACTGGCAGGCAGCCGTTGCATCAATTACAGGTCTTGTGGCTAAGGAAAATATCGTTGGTACAATGGGTATACTGTACGGCGGTGGAGACCTTTCACCATATGCAGCACTCGCACTTGCATTCTCTAAGCTGGCAGGTTTCTCATTCCTTACATTCAATCTTCTGTGCGCACCTTGCTTCGCTGCTATCGGTGCTATCAAGAGAGAGATGAACAGTGCTAAGTGGACATGGACAGCAATCGGTTACCAGTGTGGATTTGCATATGTCGTATCACTTTGTATTTATAATATCGGCATGCTTGTAACAGGCGGCGGATTCAGTTTTTGGACAATAGTTGCATTCTTACTTGTAGCAGGATTTATATATCTGTTATTCAGACCTGCCAGAAAGGGTGCACAGGCATAATTAAAGCGTAGGCTTTAGATTGGAGGCTGTTATGACTATAGGAACAATAGGTGTTTTAGCGGGACTTATAGCTGTTGTTGGCGTAATATTAGCCGGCATGATTTCAGACAGGAAGAAGGGTAAGTCATCATGTACAGGTAACTGCAGCAGCTGCGGCGGACACTGCAGCCACTGATAATGCCGGGAGTATTTTGGAGCATACACACAGAGGCGCTGTACAAAAGACGCACGGTTAATCTGTAGCTGTTATGCAGAAATGAGGAGTCACATGAAGAATAACCAGACACAGACGGAATGTCAGAATTATCACCGCACGCAGATGCAGAGGCAGATGGTAATAGACAGACTCAGAGAGAGAGGCTGCAGGATTACCAAGCAAAGGCTTCAGCTTCTTGACATAATCCTTGAGGAAGAATGCGCCTGCTGTAAGGAGATATATATTAAGGCTGCATCTGTAGACAACAGGATTGGTCTTGCTACAGTATACAGAATGATTAATCTTCTTGAAGAGATTGGAGCAATCAGCCGTAAGAACATGTATAAGATTGCATGTGAAAAGGGTGGAAGCTGTGACCGTGAGAATGTCTGTATGCTGGAGTTTGATGATGACACAAGCTGTGGGCTGTCAGCCAAGCAGTGGAACGAAGTCCTTGCAGAGGGCTTAAGAAGATGCGGTTACCTTAACGGTAAGCATATCAGAAATGTATCGGTATTTCAGTGTGAATGCTGATTATGCCGTGCCGTAAGGCAGGCAGCAGGCGTATAATGATAATGCGCCGGAATTGAATAATTGTACAGTAGAATGGGATATATTGAGTTAATAATCAGTATGTCCTATTCTTTTGATTATGGTAGTATTATAGTATGAAGCAACTGTATAAATAATGTAAGGTAAATGAGGCATAATTTTAATTTTTGTGATGAACAGGAGGAGGCGCTTATGTACCTTTTAAAAGAAGACTTCATGGAGTTCCCTATTGGAGATTTTCCATACGATAGGAATCATTCGGCAATGGGAGAATATCATTATATTAATTACCCGGGCTACAGGGGCAGGTGGCATGATCCGGTATGCAACCATACGTATAATGGACAGGGAGCATCGTGGACAATCACTGAGTATGACGGCAGACATTACATGGAGCAGCAGAGAATACGCAATGATAAGCCACACAGAACATTTCCGATGCTTACAAGTGGCGACAGATTCTGGAAGGACTACGAGCTTGAGGTGAAGCTCAGAATGTTCACAACTAAGTGGGGGAATGCAGGAATAGGCTTCTGCTGTCAGAATTCCGCCAATCTGCTTGTGCTTGTATTTGAAGAGGGCGAATTAAGACTTGAGTACAGACATAAGGAACAGGTAGAGATTATTGAGCGTGCTGCATTTGCATACAACTGCGATGACTATTATGTGATGAAAGCATCCATAAGCGGCGACCATGTGATATGCAGTGTCAACGGCAAGGCATATTTTGACGTACATACGGAATATGCATTACAGGGTGGCAAAGCGGCAATCACGGCAACGATACCGACGCAGTTTGAATATGTCAATGTTACTGTGACTGATGAGACGGCAGCACAGATTGACGCCGCAAGGAAAGCATACAGCGACTTGTGTGCGGAAGAACAGCAGAAGTACCCTAAGATGAAGCTGCTGAAGAAGATAGACTTAAGGAATTTTGGAACCGGCAGGCAGGTACGTTTTGGACATCTTCTCGGTAACGGTGAATATCAGATAGTTCTTGCCCAGTGCCAGAAGAGAGTTAACAGGGATGCGTACGGCACGATAAGCTGCCTCACGGCAATTGATCTTGACGGCAATGTCCTGTGGCGTTATGGTGAGCCGACTTCCAACACGGAGATAGGAACAATATCTGCAGATATGCCTATGCAGATTTACGATATAGACGGAGACGGATATGACGAGGTCATAACAGCCAAGAACTTTGAGATCTTTATACTTGACGGAAGAAACGGAAAGGTAAAGAAACATGCCAAAGCACCATATTCAACGGCAGAAGAAGACGGCACGATAATAGGTGTTCCTGATAAGATATATGCATTTGACAGAATTAATCCTGACGGAATAAGAATATGCAATTTCAGGGGACTTGATAAACCGCGGGATATCCTTATAAAGGACCGTTACTGCAGAGTGTATGCGCTTAATGATGACCTTGAGGTTATGTGGCATTATCAGAGCGATAAGAATACGGGACATTTTCCATTTGCAATAGATATTAACGGAGACGGACATGACGAGCTGCTTGTAGGTTATAATATGCTTGACTGCAATGGTAACAGGATATGGACGATGCCTGTAAAGGAAGACCATATCGACGAGATTGTTCCGGGAATGTTCGTGTCAGGACCTCACAAAGGGAAAAAGTATTTTGCGTGTGTTGCCGGCAAGGAAGGCTTCCTGATAAGCGACTGGGAAGGCAATCTCCTCAAAAAAGACGGAATAGGACATGCCCAGAGAGTCAGCACTGGTAACTACTGCCCTGACAAACCGGGGTACGAGATGGTTGTTGTTAACTTCTGGGGACATCAGGGAATAATATATTTTTATGACAGCGAGGGTAATCCGGTATGGGAGATGGAGAACGAGCTTAACGGCAACCTGCTTACACCGGTCAACTGGATTGGCAATGGCCGGGACTTCATTCTCCTTAATGCAGATGTAGAAAAGGGCGGTCTTATAGACGGCAACGGAGTACAGGTGGTTAAGTTCCCTGATGACGGACATCCGACGCTGTGTGCAGAGGCAATCAATATGTACGGTGATGCAAGGGATGAGATTGTTACATGGGATTACAATTCAATGTACATCTACACGCAGGATGATTCACCTGAGTTGAATGTATACGAACCGGTCAAATATCCGGATTATAATGCTTCTAACTATAGGGGCGAATATTCTTATCCTAAGGGATTCATGAAGGAACTTGGATAAGGAAGACCTGACAGTTAAGGCTGCACTGGAGCAGATGAGAGTCTGTTCCAATGCAGCTTTTTTGCATGAGAAATTTATCTTAGATACATTGAATTAATTGGTTGACAAGTCAACTAATTAAGGCTATTATATTCATGTTCTAATGATATATAGGCCATGACATGGCAGACATTGCAGCGAATAAGCAATAAATTTCACAGAGGTAATTCAGACACATGAATCAATACCGACAGAATGAAAAGGATGTCCCAAACTGCTTCAGCATAGGCAAGCTTGTGTCTGTGCTTCACAGGAGAGCGCAGGCATTTTATACAAGATATCTTAAGGAGTATGATATTTCACTTGCTGAATATCCGGTGCTTTTTATGCTGAGTACGCATGACGGCGTTACGCAGGATGAGATTGCGTGGGATCAGGGGATGGACAAGGCAGCGGTGGCGCGAGTCATAAAGTCACTGGAAGCCAAAGGAATGGTGACGAGGCGCAAGGATTCTTCTGACAGAAGATGCAATTATGTATTCCTTACAGAAAAGGGGCGCAGTACGCACGAACCGATATCGAAAGCCAAGGCATATTGGAATTCGGTAATAACAGAAGGTATGACAAAAGAAGAAAGTGACAGCCTTGCAAGGCTTCTTAAGGCAGCACTTGATAATGTATATGGGCATGAAGACGGAGAGTAGTGTGAAAAATCAGCTCTTTGTGCCTGCGGAATGGAGGATTGCTATGAATAATGAAATATCAACTAAGAACCCGCTTGGAGAAAATCCGGTTAATTCACTTTTGTATCAGTTTGCGGTTCCGAGTATAATTGCAATGCTTGTGAGTTCGCTTTATAACATAGTAGACCAGTTTTTTATTGGAAGAAGTGTGGGCGCACTCGGCAATGCGGCAACGAATATATCATTTCCGCTTTCAATATCATGTGTGGCGATTGCACTTTTGTTTGGTATAGGAGGTGCGTCTGCATTTAACATTGCAATGGGAATGGGTGAGAAAGAAAATGCGGTCAATTATCTTGCTAATTCGGCAGCCATGCTGTTCCTTGGCGGTGTGGCACTTACGGCTGTTACTCTGATATTTCTTGAGCCGCTGCTTAAGTTCTTTGGCTCGCCGGATAATGTTCTGGAATATGCCAAGGTGTACACAAGGATAGTTGCATTGGGATTTCCATTTCTTATATTCACATCAGGCGGAGGTCATCTTATAAGGGCTGACGGCAGACCGAAGATAAGCATGGTATGTAATCTCGCCGGAGCGCTTATTAATACGGTGCTTGATGCGCTGTTTGTATTTGTCCTGAATATGGGAATGGCAGGGGCTGCGTATGCCACGATTATCGGACAGATAGTGTCAGGACTGATGGCGGCGTGGTATCTTGCACATTGCAGGACGATTAAGATTAAGAAAGAAAATCTGCGTGTGCGCTGGAAATATATTTCAAGAGTGATGTCACTTGGAACTGCGCCGTGTGCTAATCAGCTTGCGATGATGGTTGTGCAGATTGTAATGAACAAATCACTCAAATACTACGGTTCGCTTTCAGTATACGGCGAATCCATACCAATCGCATGTGCGGGGATTATAACCAAGGTAAATCAGGTATTTATGTCATTTATAATAGGTATATCGCAGGGACTCCAGCCTATCACAAGCTTTAATTACGGAGCAGGCAGATATGGCAGGGTGAGGTCAGCATACCGTTCAGCAGTTGCATGCGGAGCGGTTCTTGCAGTGATAGCATTTATTCTGTTCCAGACGATACCGCATCAGATAATATCACTGTTCGGAACGGGTTCGGAAGAGTATTACAGATTTGCAGAGAATTATTTCCATATATTCCTGTTCTTTACATTTATCAACTTCATGCAGCCTATAAGCTCTAATTTCTTTACATCAATAGGCAAACCGGTAAAAGGAACATTCCTGTCGCTTACAAGGCAGATAATATTCCTTCTTCCGCTGCTTATTATAATTCCGCTGTTCATGGGAATAGACGGAATTATGTATTCGGGACCTGTTGCCGACGGGCTTGCAGGAGTTATCTCAATAGTAATGGTGTGTCTGGAATTCAGGAAGATGCCGGCCTGATGAATTGTTTAAAGCAAATAATTTATAGATGTAGTTTGGAGAATGAATAATGCTTACATATGTATTTGATGAATCTGGAGTACCACTTTATGAGCAGGCATACAGATGTATTAAAAATGATATTATCAGCGGAAATCTGCGCTCCGGAGAGAAGCTCCCGTCCAAGAGAACATTTGCGGATAATAACGGCATTAGCACCATCACGATTCAGAATGCTTATGACCAGCTTATAAGCGAAGGGTATGTATACACAATCCCAAAGAAGGGCTATTACGTTGCGGATATCGGTGCGCTGGCAAGAGGAATGGCAGCCGGTACAGGTGAACTGATAAATAATACATCACGAAGCACGTCCCGGAATACATTTCAGAATTCGGAAGCTAAAACACCGGATATCAGGATGCCAAAGCGTGATACCGGTTACCGCATAGATCTGTCGAGTAACAGAATGGGGGCTGACAGCTTTCCGTTTACTGTGTGGGCAAAGCTTTCAAGAGAGACGATATCGGCAAGGAGCAGGGAGCTTATGAAGGTGCCGCCAACATGCGGAATACATGAGCTTCGTGCTGCTATTGCGGCACATCTGCGGTCATTCCGCGGAATGGTTGTAGACCCGGATCAGATTATCGTAGGTGCCGGAACGGAGTATCTGTACGGACTTCTTGTGCAGCTTCTCGGAGCCGATAAGGGGTATTGTATAGAGAATCCCGGATACAAGAAGCTTGCAAAGATATATAAGCAGTACAATATCGAATGCAGATATGCGAGCATGGATGATAAGGGAATTACGGTTGAGGAGCTTACCAAGACAGGCGCTGACATAGCACATATATGTCCTAATCATCATTTCCCTACGGGGATTACAATGCCTGCCAGCAGGAGATATGAGATACTTGCCTGGGCTAATGATAAAAACGGACGTTATATAATAGAAGATGATTATGACAGCGAATTCAGGACGAATGGAAGACCTCTGCCAACGCTGTTCAGCATTGATGCCTGTGAAAAGGTAATCTACATGAATACATTTTCCAAGTCACTTACTCCGACAATCCGAATCAGTTATATGATACTTCCGCCTCATCTTGCCAATCGTTTCTACAGTGAGCTGTCTTTCTACGCCTGTACGGTCTCAACCTTTGAGCAGTATACACTTGCGGCATTTATAAGCAGAGGATATTTTGAAAAGCATATTAACAGAATGAGGCTTTATTACAGCAGACAGCGCAAACGACTGCTTGACAGCCTCCAGAATAGCCGCCTTAGCAGGATATGCAGTGTGAATGAAAATGAATCCGGGCTGCATTTCCTTATAAGACTTAACACAGCCATGCCGGAGCAGGAGATTGCACGCCGGCTGAAGAAGGCAGGCATACACCTCCAGTCCCTGTCGGAATACTTTCTGGTGCCGGATAAGAGTAAGGAGTACTATTACATTATAAGCTACTCGGATGTTGATGTGGACGACGTGCAGGAGGCATTTGATGAGATATACAGGTGTGTGGAGGAAGCGGATTAGCTGCAATAGGAGATTAGAAGGAGCTTAGACTGAAAAACAGCCTGCGTTTTGGGGGAACGTGATGTCCGCCCGGACAGCAGGCTGTTATTGTGTTTGTCATTATTCTTAGTAAAAATATCAGAAGCCTGATTACTGCACTCCGGCATTCTCCTGTGTGGCAAGCTTCTTCTCAACATATGAACGGATGTACTCATTATCATCAGGCATCTGGCATCCGATAATATATACACCATCATTGTTGGAACAACGGATTATGCGGCCGTCAAGCTCAGCATGGTCAGGCATGTCGAAGTTATGAATTGTAACTGCAATATCCTTACCTTTGCAACCGGCGAAGAATGCATCCTTGGCGAGAAGGGCAAAGCCGTTGGCACTGAGATTATCAAGCCTTCCGGTGAAGGTCTCGCCTGTGTCCTTAATCTTGATTGTGCAGATGTTGGAAATATCAATTCTCGGATACTTACGACGGTTAATAATATGTGGAGCAGAACTGATATGTATCGTATATGTTCCGCCGGTACGGTCTGAAACAATCTCAGCTGCATCCCAGCAATAGAGGACATTGCCTACGGTAACCTGCGCTGAACATTCAGCCTTAGCGTTAAGTGTAAGCTGCTCATCAAGAGTTATCTTAAGTGTGTCATCATCACGGCTTACAAGACTTCCGTGATATTCAGATGAAGCATCTGAGCCGGAACTCTTTGTATTAACGAGAATCTTCATTCCCGGCTGTACATCGCCGATTCCCATAAAGCCGCCTATTCCGAGCTCACACATAAGACCCTGGATAACATTCTCAATATTATTAATGTTACCGGCACTCTCGTCATACTTACTTACCATACGCTTGCTGATATCATCAGAATCGTTAATGCAGTTAGTCATTGTATCGACAATCTCAGATACATGCTGCATATTCTCAACAAGCTGGCCGTTGGAGGCCTCCACACCCTTGATCGCCGTATCAATAACCTGGATATGTTCACCAAGCTTTGAGGAGTCAGCAGTAATCTTGCGGACATTGTCGCCTGTCTGGGTGACTTTCTCAAGTGTAATCTGGATAAGTTTAAGCGTCTCTTCAATGGATCCGGTCATCTTGGCGGATATCTCATCAAGCCTTGTAAGGGCTTCCTGAATCTGGCCGGACGAATCCTTAGTCTCTGTACTGAGTGTTCGTATCTGCTCAGCTACAACGGCGAATCCACGGCCTGCTTCACCGGCACGTGCAGCCTCAATTGATGCATTAAGGGCAAGAAGATTAGTCTGGCTTGAGATGCTGTCGATAGTTCCCGTCTCCTGCTTAACCTTTTCAAATTCAGATGTAAATTCAGTAAGTACAGTCTCCACTTCGCTGGAAAGCCTGGACATTGTATTGGCAGTGCTGACAAGGCTCTCAAGGTCTGACGAACTTGTCCCGGCATGTTCGATAGATTCATTGGTAAGCGATACCATCTCATTAATCATGGTTACAACATTCTCAACCTGGGAATTAATATCAGTTGTCATATCCATTGAAGATGACGTACGGTCCTGCAGCTTTGAATTATTATCGGTAAGCTCGTTCATTCCGAGGAGAACGATATCAGAGCCGTGCTTATTCTCAGTCGCAAGCTCACGTACTACAGTGATTCCGTCCATGATTGTGTTACTTGCAGTCTTAACCTTCTCAACTGTTGTGATAACTCGGTTAAGATCTGCCTTGATGCTGTCTGTGAGGGCACCGTCTGATTCATTAAGGTGCTTTATTGACATTACATAACAGATGTAGCAGAGCACAATACATGATACCTGTAACTGATAATTCTTCATATCCGTGGCAGAATTGAATCCAAGTATAAGCCCCCTGTATATGGCACCTCCAATTATGCATAATGTATTGGCAATCCCGCAATGTATCATGAACTTACGGTCTTTATATAATACAAGAAGACTCGTAACAGGGAGAATATATGTAAATGCAATCGGTGACTCAGTAGTACACAGAACAAATGTATAAAATATTCCGTATCCGATTACTATATCACGTCTGTAAATGTCGGTTGCCTTGCCTTTTACCTTAAGAAGGACTTCTCCCGCAAAAAAAGGAATCCAGCATAGAAGAACAAATATCAGGTAATAATTGGCGGGATACAGTCCGCCGGCTGCATCGGAACCGTAATTGGCTGTGAGCAGAAGTGCAAATACAAGCCATATCCTCCGGGCTTTTATATTGGCTTTTGCTTTGAAAACATTCTCATCGTAGTTCATATGAATCACTCCTCTTGTCTTAGTAATGACTGAAAAATTCGGTCATTGAATGTATAACTTCAAAACTCTCATCCATAAAAGGTTCAAATACGCTGAATGCATGAGTAAGCTTTTGTTTTTTGGATAATTATCAAGTTTGTGTCTGATGCCGCCTTTTGTAAGGGCTTTTTCATAATCAAGAGTGTACTTCTGGAGATAGTCATTATGACTTGTAACCATATAGCACGGTGGCAGAGTCTTAATGATGTCATTATTCCCAGGGTTAACATAAGGTGCAAATCTGTTCTTCTTATAACCGCGGCCATACAGATAGTTAGGAAGAAACAGACCAATCTTATCAAATCTGTCAGTATAGAACATGCCGCTTATAAATCCGATTGCATTGAACTTAATTCCGGAAGGACGTACATGTGCGGCTCTTGCAATGTCACGTGAACCGTTGACGGCTGTTGCATATGTAAGAAGACAGGCACCGCCGCTGTCTGCGGAAGCATATATATGCTTACTGTCTCCGTTATCGGATTCGATTCTTGCGCTGATATAGTCAAATGCACGTTCAACGTCATCAAGCTGATTAAAAAAATTGCAGTCAGGAATAAGACGGTATTCAATGCTGTACACAATGTATCCCAATGCGGCAATATTAGCACAGAAACATCTGTTGAATTCCTTGCTGCCAAGCAGCAGTCCGCCGCCATGAATATTAATCATGACAGGAAGCACATCGTTATCTCTTCCGGCCGGGCGGTATATGTCAAGCCTGTGAGCACTGATGCCATCATTAATATACGGAATATCGGATTTGACTGTAATTCCGTCAGGCAGGGTGAGATTACGGTCACGCTCGATGCATGATCTGGCAAAATCATCACGCTGTTTGTAAAATATTTTTGTTATAAACTGGCTCATATGGACCTCTTTTTATAAGTGTAAATATGAAATATGCAAAAAATAGTACCCTTGCCCTATATAGTCTAATATTAGAATATTTTGTCGACGTTTTCAAGCAATATATATTTTTTTTAACAACAAAATAAACAATTAAATAAATGTATGTAAACGGATTTTTAGGTAATAATACCATAGTAAATAAAATAAACACATGCATGTATGGCAGAAAGGAATCGGACATGGTATTACAGGAAAAGGAACGTACGGTTATTCAGGATCTTCAGACACAGGAGCAGTGCTGCATTGAGAAGTACGGCAAGTATGCGCAGCAGGCAAAGGACCCGGAGCTGAAGGCACTGTTTCTGGAGCTTCAGGGCAAGGAACAGGAGCATTATGATTCACTTACACAGGTGCTTAACGGCAACGTGCCTGAGTGTGACTGCAATGATACAGCCGGAAGGGATTATCTTCCAAAGGCAGCATATACAGAAGATGATAATTCTGAGGATAAGAAAAATGATGCATTTCTTGCAACTGACTGCATAGCAACGGAAAAGCTTGTGTCAGGCGAATATAATACGGATGTGTTTGCATTCGGACAAAGCGGCGTTCGTAAGCTTCTTGCAGACATACAGATTGAGGAGCAGAATCACGCAGAGATGCTTTACAAATATAAGACAGTCAATAAGATGTCATAATATAGTAATCAGAGAGAAATCAGGCATCAATAAACAGATTCTGCTTATTGATGCCTGATTTTTTGGACGAATTTATATTTTATATGGGGGTTACAGAAACAGAAAGCGGCAGGGGCAATACATTGCAGAAGCAGGCGAAAAAGCAATATAAAAAGTATGCGTAATTTGTTGATATTTCTATTGATTTGTGTACACGTTTTTGATATTAATTAATAAGTACGGTTTTGATAAAAAAATGTGTTTAGCGGGAGGCGGCAATGGCAGATAAATCGCAGAATATTATAGAGCTTAAGCATATAAGCAAGATATATGATGATAATGGATTTAAGGCGGTGGATGATTTTAATCTTGAGGTGAAGAGAGGAGAGTTCGTGACATTTCTCGGGCCGTCAGGATGCGGTAAGACGACAACGCTCAGAATGATAGCAGGCTTTGAACTTCCATCAGACGGTGAGATTCTTCTGAATGGCGAGGATATATCGAAGCTTCCTGCCAACAAAAGACCTATTAATACGGTTTTCCAGAGATATGCGTTGTTTCCTCATATGAATATATATGACAATATCGCATTCGGACTTAAGCTTAAGAAGCTGCCTAAGGACGAGATACGAAAGAAGGTAAGACATGTCCTTGATATGGTTGACCTTGAAGGCTTTGAGAACCGAAAGATATCAACACTTTCCGGCGGACAGCAGCAGCGGATTGCGATTGCAAGGGCGCTTGTCAATGAGCCGGAGATTCTTATGCTTGATGAGCCTCTTGGAGCGCTTGACCTTAAGATGCGTCAGGAGATGCAGCTTGAGCTTAAGAATATGCATGACCAGCTCGGAATTACATTTATATATGTAACACATGACCAGGAAGAGGCACTTACGATGTCTGATAAGATTGTTGTAATGTCTGAGGGAATAATACAGCAGGTAGGTACACCGGAGGATATATATAATGAGCCGCAGAATGCATTTGTTGCGGACTTTATCGGCGAGAGTAACATTTTCAAGGGAATCATGACAAGTGATATGAAGGTAAGATTCTGTGGCGGAGAGTTCAAGGGCATGGATGATGTGCCTGAGGGAACGCTCGTTGATGTTGTTGTAAGACCTGAGGATGTTATAATCACGAAGCCTGAGGACGGAACTGTTGCCGGAGAGATTACTTCTGTGATATTCAAGGGTATGCACTATGAGGTTACCGTTGAGTCAGGAAAATATGAGATAGTTATAAGAACTACGAAGTGCTACTCGGCAGGTGAAAAGATAGGCATGTGCCTTGAGCCTGACGGAATACATGTAATGATAGCCGAGGATCACACAACAAGCTTTGAAACCATTATAAACAGCGATTATACGCTGAACTTTAATGATAAGCTTATAAGCTGTGATATAACAAAGATAATTCCTAAGACCTCGATGAAGGAGGGCATCCTTACTGACGAGAACGGCGAGACCGTGGATGTGTCGAATCTAAGGGTAATAGTGTCAATACAGCCGTATGATATTGAGATGAGTGATGATGCCGATGCGGGACTTGTATCCGGCAGGATTATCGACCTTATTTACAAGGGCGACCACTACAGCTATGTTGTAAGGACTGAGTACGGACATGACCTTATTGTTGATGACGAATATCTCTGGAATATGGGCGACCAGGTAGGACTTATAATGCCTGAGGATAAGATGAAGTTCCAGCTTAAGAAGTAGATAAATGTCTGTTGAATGGAGATGAAGAGATGAAAAATGTATTATCCAGAAGGAGTCTTGGAATTCCTTATGGCATATTCCTGCTGATATTTGTTGCGGCACCGCTTCTGGTGCTTGTGTATTATGCATTTACGGACGGCACGGGGCAGTTTACAATGGCTAATCTGCTTAACTTTTTTACTGACCCCAATACGCTTGGAACGCTGTGCTACAGCTTTGTGCTTGCGATAGTAACGACACTTGTGTGCCTGCTTATAGCTTATCCGGCTGCCTACATACTTACACAGAGCCACTTCAGGAGAACCGGTGTAATAATTATGTTATTTGTGCTTCCGATGTGGATTAACTTTACATTGAGAATAACCGCACTCAAAGAGATACTTTCGCTGGTTGAAGGCAATCTCGCATTCTATCCGTTCCTTAATACGGTAATAGGAATGACATATGATTTTCTGCCGTTTATGATACTGCCGCTGTATACAACACTGTCCAGGCTTGACAGAAATGTCATAGAGGCGGCATCAGACCTTGGTGCGGACAACTTCCAGACATTTACAAGGGTAATACTTCCGTTGTCGGTGCCGGGAATAGTCAGCGGTGTTTCGATGGTATTTCTTCCGGCAATGACGAATTATGTTGTGCTTGATATGCTCTACAACAGCACTTACATCATGGGCAGCCTTATCGGAAGCTACTTCGCGGCATATGACTGGCATAACGGATCAATGATAGCGCTTATACTTCTTATAATTATCTGTGTTGTCACGATTATTTCGGGTGACAGGGATACGGAAGGAAAGGACAGAGGAGGTGCAATCTTATGATTAAAAAGGGAATCAGCTCGGCGTTTATTGCGCTTGTACTTCTTTTTATGTATTTTCCGATTCTTATAATAGCAGTGTACAGCTTTACGGATGCAGCCAATATCGGGACGATAAGCTCATTCTCACTTCAGAATTATATTACGCTCTTTACGACTGAAGAGCTGAAAGATATGATACTTGGTTCGCTTCTGCTTGCAGTAGGAAGTGCGGCACTGGCAACGATACTTGGAACACTCGGAGCAATAGGGTCATTCTATTCAAAGAAGAGAACAAGAACAGCGATGTCGGTACTTAACCAGGTACCTGTTGTAAATGCTGACGTTGTTACGGGATTTTCACTGTGCATACTGCTCGTTGTAGTTCTCGGCGTGAGCAAGGATACATATGTGCCGCTCGTTGCAGGGCATGTGGTCTTAAGTGCTCCGTTTGTATATCTTGCTGTTATACCGAAGCTTAAGCAGATGGATCAGAGCCTGTATGAGGCGGCGCTTGACCTCGGTGCTTCTCCGGCATATGCATTGTGGCATGTAATAATTCCGCAGGCTGCATCGGGTATTGTGTCAGGCTTTGTAATGGCAATAACGCTTTCGCTGGATGATTATTTTGTTGCCACTTATACCAAACCGGCAACATTTGATACGATAAGCACGTATGTAGTCAATGCGACCAAGGGCTCACAGACACAGATAAAGACAGCACTCTGGGCGTTGTCTACGATTATTTTTATACTTGTTGTCATTCTTGAGGCTGCCGTGAACTTCGCACCTTCAGGAAACGGCAGAAGAGGCGGGGCAGGAGAGGAGACGGCAATCGATGAATAGAATGTTAAGGAAATGTGCATCGGTAATCCTTTCGACGGCATTTGCAGTGACTGCACTGGCAGGCACGGCACAGATGTGCCTTACACAGGCGCAGGCGGCGGATGATACTATAACGCTGCGTGTGTGCAATTGGGAAGAATATATTGATGAAGGCAGCTGGGATGAGACGATTGACCTTGAAAGCGGTGATATTAAGGGCGAGAATCCGATTGTAAAGGATTTTGAGGATTGGTATTACAGAACCTATGGTAAGAAGGTAAAGGTCGAATACAGCTGTGCGGGAACGAATGAGGAGCTGTACAATATGCTTACACTTGGCGACGAGTATGACCTTATCTGCCCGTCGGAATATATGATTATGAAGCTTATGGCAGAAGGCTGGCTTGAGCCGTTCTCAGATGATTTTTACGATAAGAATATTAAGGAGAATTATTATGCACGCGGAGTGTCGCCGTTTATCGAAGAGGTATTCAATGAGAATAAGATAGACGGAGAATCATGGAGCAGATATGCAGCCGGCTACATGTGGGGGATTACCGGCATTGTATATAATCCAAAGCTGGTTACACGTGATGAAGCTTCAACATGGCACATTATCGATAATGAAAAGTTCAGAAGACAGATTACCATTAAGGATAACGTAAGGGATACGATGTTTGCGGCGCTTGGTGCGCTTAAGTCAGACATCCTTACATCACCGCAGTTTGTGAATGCATCTGATTACAGTGAAAAGCTTGCAGAGGAGATGAATGACACTTCGGAGGAGACACTTCAGCAGGTGCAGGACTATCTCCAGCAGGTTAAGGATAATGTATATTCATTTGAGACTGACAGCGGTAAGTCAGACATGATAACAGGCAAAGTTGTTGCCGGATATCAGTGGTCAGGCGATGCCGTCTATACCATGCAGCAGGCAGCAGAGGATGGTGTGGAGCTTGATTTTGCCGCACCTGAGGAGTGTACGAATATGTATTTTGACGGCTGGGTAATGCTTAAGTCAGGAATTAAAGGCAATGCAGACAGAAAGCATGCGGCACAGAGCTTTATTAATTACATGTCGATGCCTGAAAGTGCAGTACGCAATATGTATTATATTGGATATACATCCGTTATATCGGGCGGTGACAGCAATATAGTGTACGATTATCTTAAGTGGAATTATGAGGCAGAGGATGGAGAAGAGGACACAATAGAATATCCGCTGGGATATTTTTTCTCAGGCAGCAATGCCGATACTGACTATATTCTCACAGTTCCGGCATCTCAGATAACGGGGGAGCTTTCAGCACAGTATCCGTCGCAGGAGGTCATGGACAGAAGTGCGGTAATGCAGTACTTTGACAGTGAACAGAATTCCCGTATAAACAGGATGTGGATAAATGTGCGCTGCTACAACATCAAAAATGTGCCGGGATGGGCATGGATACTGGCGGCAGCGGCTGTTGCAGTGCTGATTGCAATGTATGTCAGAAAAAAGCTTTCAAACCGTAATATTTAAAAATATTAATTTTTTGAAATTTATTATTGACATAATTAGGCGTTAGTGTTATTGTAAGGTTGTTCAAAATAATAGACATTGATAAGAGCAAAGAAGCTCACCGATTGGTGGTTCTTTGCTCTTTTTGTTTTCCATTATTTTGGATAAAATTCAAAACCGGTTTGTACATTTTTTAAGAATCAAAGGAATCAAAAAATCTAAAATGAGGTTGTGGCAGCGAAGAACGCATGCACAGGAATGGAGGACATTATGAGACTTAAGGATACAGGATTAACAGCACAGGATATTAAGGACAAAGTAAATAAGTACATGATTGAAACATATGAGAGATTTGATTTTCTTGCAGAGACAGCAAGCGGCATGTATATGTATGATGAAAACGGAACCCCATACCTTGACTTTTATGCAGGTATTGCCGTAAACAATGCAGGAAGCTGTAATCCTAAGGTTGTGGCAGCAGTTAAGGATCAGGTCGGAGACATAATGCATACATTTAACTATCCTTACACAATTCCGCAGGCACTTCTGGCTGAGAAGGTATGTACAACAATCGGAATGGATAAGATATTCTACCAGAACTCAGGTACAGAAGCCAACGAGGCAATGATTAAGATGGCAAGAAAGTATGGCGTTGAAAAGTATGGCCCTAAGAGATTCAATATCGTAACTGCAAAGATGGGCTTCCACGGAAGAACATTCGGTGCTATGTCAGCAACAGGCCAGCCTGACAACGGATGCCAGATTGGCTTTGGACCTATGACAGACGGCTTTACATATGCTGAATACAACAACCTCCAGTCATTTATTGATGCATGTACAGAGGATACAATAGCAATCATGGTCGAGCCTGTTCAGGGTGAGGGCGGCGTACATCCTGCAACAATGGAATTCATGACAGGTCTCAGAAAGTACTGCGATGAGCATGAGATGCTCCTCCTTATTGATGAGGTTCAGACAGGCTGGTGCAGGACAGGTGCCGTAATGTCATACATGAACTATGGCATCAAGCCTGATATCGTATCTATGGCAAAGGGACTTGGCGGCGGAATGCCAATCGGTGCTATCTGTGCAACTGCTGAGGTTGCCAAGGCATTTACACCGGGTTCACACGGAACAACATTCGGTGGTCATCCTGTAAGCTGTGCGGCAGCTCTTGCAGAGGTTAATGAGCTTATCGACAGAGACCTTGCAGGTAATGCCAAGAAGGTTGGTGATTACTTTGCAGGGAAGCTTGAGGAACTCCCACATGTTAAGGAAGTAAGACATCAGGGACTTCTCGTAGGTGTTGAGTTCGACGATACAATCTCAGGAGTTGAAGTTAAGCACGGATGCCTTGACAGAAAGCTTCTTATCACAGCAATCGGAGCGCATATAATCCGTATGATTCCACCACTTATTGTTAACGAGGAGCAGTGTGATCAGGCAGTTGCAATAATTAAGGAAACAGTAGAAGCATTATCAAAATAATAATGTATCTTATGTAACAGACAAGGGCGTCACTGAATAGATTCTGTTTGGTGCGCCCTTTTATTTACAGGAATGGAGAAGGTTATGGCACATCTTGTTATTACTATAGGATGCGAATATGGCGCGAAGGGTAATCAGATTGGCAGGAAGGTGGCAGATGACCTTGGAATCAGGTTCTACGACAGGGAAATGGTAGATGAGATTATCAGGGAAGTCGGAATACCCAAGGAGATAATGGAAAAGGTTGAAGAGGGTGTTACGATCGCCGGAAAAGGTGCTGAAGGTGATGTGAGGGGATCATTTTCAAAATATGCGGATCTGACAGAACGGGCAATTCATGTCCAGAAAACAATAATCAGAAAATTATCGGCACGTGAATCGTGCGTTATCATAGGACGTTCTGCTGACTACATTTTAAAGGAGCAGAAGCCGATATTAAGAATATTTATATATGCGCCGAATGATGTGCGCGTGAAGAATGTCATGGAGAGTCATAATCTCTCGGAAGACGATGCGAAGCTTCTTATACTTGAGAAGGATAAAAGATATCATAAGAGACATATGGCACTTACGGGAAGCAACCGTGGTGACAGACATAACAGGGATATTCTGATAAACAGTGACCTTCTTGGCGTTGACAAAACGGCACAGCTGATAGAAGAAGTGGCAAGGAAGGTATTTGAAAAGGATGCGCCGGAAAAGTAGAGCCACACACATGACAGATATGCAGAGATGCAGATATGCGCAGAATATGCGCAGAACAGGAGGCATTTATGAATCAGAAAAAATCAGAATTTGATAAAGTATTCAGCGCATGGGACATCCTTGTTATTGCATTCGGTGCCATGATCGGATGGGGCTGGGTAGTATCATCCGGAGGCTGGATTCAGAAAGGCGGAGTTATCGGTGCCGCACTTGGTTTTGCAATCGGCGGAATTATGATATTTTTTGTAGGACTTACATATGCGGAGCTTACGGCAGCAATGCCACAGTGCGGCGGCGAGCATGTATTCAGCTACAGGGCGATGGGGTCGACAGGGTCATTTATATGTACATGGGCCATAGTCCTTGGATATGTCGGAGTTGCATGCTTTGAAGCCTGCGCACTTCCTACAATACTTACATATCTGTGGCCGGGATTCCTCAAGGGATATCTGTATACGATAGCAGGCTTTGATGTATACGCATCATGGCTTATAGTCGGAATTGCTGTCGCATTTGTGATAATGCTCATTAATATTATGGGAGCCAAGACAGCGGCAATATTACAGACGATATTAACATGTATCATCGGAGGTTCGGGAATTCTGTTGATAGCTGCTTCTGTAATCAATGGTTCAGTGGATAACTTAAACGGCCAGATGTTCATCGGGAGCAATGCTTCTGCAAGCATAAAAGCAGTAATCGGTGTAGCGGTACTATCCCCATTCTACTTAATCGGCTTTGATGTTATCCCGCAGGCTGCTGAGGAGATTAACGTACCGCCTAAGAAGATTGGTAAAATGATGATTCTCTCAGTAGTGCTTGCAGTAGTTTTCTATGCATTTGTAATTGTTGCAGTCGGTCTTGTACTTGATGCCGACGCAATTAAGGCATCACAGGCAGGCTCGGGACTGGTTACGGCAGACGCAATGGCAGTTGCATTCAAGACACCAGTGATGGCAAAGGTAATAATTGTCGGTGGCATGTGCGGAATCGTAACTTCATGGAATTCATTCATGCTCGGAGGTTCAAGGGCAATGTACTCTATGGCTGAGTCTTATATGATTCCAAAGGTATTTGCAAAGCTTCATCCAAAGCACAAGACACCTGTTAACTCACTTATTCTTATCGGTGTGATTACAATGGCTGCACCGTTTGCAGGACGTGAGATGATGGTGTGGATATGTGATGCCGGCAATTTCGGATGCTGCCTGGCATACTGTATGGTTTCGATATCATTTCTCATTCTTCGTAAGAAGGAGCCGGATATGCCAAGACCATATAAGGTTCCTGCATACAAGTTTGTCGGAGGAATGGCAGTGCTGATGTCGGGACTTATGGTGCTTATGTATTGCATACCGGGAACAGGCGGAAGCCTTATACTTCCTGAGTGGGCAATGGTCGGTACATGGAGCGTTCTCGGAGTTGTATTTTTTGTAATATGTAAGAATAAATATAAGGATTCATTCGGTACTCTTGTCGAGCTTATATCTGATGAGGATGCTGCAACGCTCATGCCTGAATTTGACGAGCCTGAGCTTGATAAGGTAATTGATGAGGCTATAGACAGGGTGCTTGCAAGAAAATGTGCCTGAGAAATGGAGACTAATGTGAAAAATCAGAGATTTTTCACATAGCTATTTGTGCCGCAGGCGCCACAAATAGCATTTATCGCAGAGCCAAATCTGACATTTGGCTCGCGATTCCTCCGGCACTTTGTGCCTGCGGAATGGAGAATATTATGAACGAATTTGGATTTTCAATACCACAGAATATAACAGTAGGAAGAGGAACTCTCGGTAAGCTTGGAGAGGCGGCGAAGAAGCTTGGCGGCACGCATGCATTTATAATATCAGGCCCGCATCTTGATAAGATGGGACTTGTAGCCAGAGCAGAAGGGTATCTTGAGGATGCCGGTATTAAGGCGGATGCGTACACGGATATAGAGGCTAATCCGTCAGTGACAACAGTAGAAAAGGCAACAGAAGCTTTCAGGGCTTCAGGCGCAGACTTTATCGTGGCATTCGGGGGAGGCTCACCTATGGATGTAGCCAAGGCAGTCGGAGTTGTTGCAAAGTATGGCGGAAGCATCACTGATTATGAAGGTGCCCACAAGGTTCCGGGAAAGATTGTTCCGCTCATAGCGATTCCGACAACTGCGGGTACAGGCTCAGAGGTTACGGCATTCTCGGTAATAACCGACCACAGCAGGGATTATAAGCTTACGGTGTTCAGCTATGAACTCCTTCCGGCATATGCCATACTTGATGCACAGCTTCTTACAACGGCACCGGCAGGTGTAGCGGCTGCATGCGGAATAGATGCTTTCATACATGCGGAGGAGGCATACATATCAACTGCAGCATCGCCATTCTCAGATGCAATGGCAGAGAAGGCGATGGAGCTTATCGGCGGCAATATAAGACGTTTTGTTGCGAACAGGACTGATATAGAGGCAGCAGAGGCTATGCTTACCGGATCACTGTTTGCGGGAATTGCATTTTCATATGCGAGACTTGGCAACGTACATGCCATGAGCCATCCGGTAAGTGCTTTCTTTGATGTCCCGCACGGAGTAGCCAATGCGGTACTGCTTCCTGTGATTGCAGAGTATAATGCACTTGCAGATCACGGAAAATATATTAAAATATATAATTATATAAGTAAGATTCCGGCGTATGCGGATGAATTTGAGCCGGAGATGTTAGCAGATGCGATAAGAGAACTCTGTGCTTCGATAGGAATTCCTAAGAACCTTACGGAAGCTGTCAATAATGCATGTAAGAATGGCGAAATAAGCCGTGAGCAGATTGAGGAGAAGATTCCGGCGATGGCAGCGGATGCCATGAAAAGCGGCAATATTGCAGTCAATCCGAGAGCATCACGCCAGAGTGATATTGAGGCTTTATATATGAAAGCATTGTGATTGCATATTAAGTACCAGACAAGGAGGATTTGCGATGGATTATCTGTCACATAATGTATCAGTCAATTTGAAAAGAATACGTCAGTCCAAGGGTATGAGCCTTGATCAGGTGGCTGAGCAGACAGGTGTAAGCAAGAGTATGCTTGCACAGATTGAGAAGGGGACAGCTAATCCGTCGCTTGGTGTCCTCGGCAAGATAACGAGCGGACTCAGAATAGAATTCCAGGAGCTGATAGACCCGCCGAGGATAGACAACTGCCTTGTGTCTCCTGAGGAGATAATCCCGACCAAGGAGATGCTGGGACAGTATAAGGTGTGGACATGCTTCCCGTATGAGGACTCCCAGTCTGTCGAGGTGTACAGAATAGATGTCGAGCCGGGCGGAACATATACAAGCGGAAGCCATGGTGAGAAGACAAGGGAATACATAGCCGTTACGGACGGAGTTATTACGATAGAGTGCAACGGACATACCGAGCAGGTAAGCAAGGGACAGGTATATAAGTTTGAGACAGATCAGGCGCATGTATACCGCAATGACGGAGATAAGCCGGTAAGCTGTATGTGTTTTTTCCTTGATTACAGTAATATAAGATAAAACGCACAGCCATGATGCCTGCATCGGGGCAGATAAAAAGGTCTTTCACCCAGTTATGAGTAAACTCATGTGGGTGAAAGACCTTTTTGACCCCGGCATTATTTTAAATATTCATAAAGCGAATTGGAAAGCTGTTTTATATTCTTACCGCTGGTGTTGATTAACAGGTCATAATAGCTTTTATCGCCCCACTTCTGCTGGCTGCAGAATTCACAATACTGCGCACGTGAGCGGTCAACATCCTTCATCTTCTTACGGAGTTCTTTTTCAGTGAGGTGTTCGCCGGGTTCACTTCTTTCCATACATCTCTTAAGCTTGCTTTCAGTATCGGCATATACAAATATACGGAAAGGATTCATCTCACGCAGCACATAGTCTGCACAGCGTCCGACGATGATGCAGTCTGACTTCTCGGCAAGTTCGGTAAGAAGCTTGTACTGCTCAGAAAGAACTGACATATTCTGCTGGAATACAGGGTCAGGAGTAACAAGAAGACTCTGGCCTACATGGATTGGAAATGATATAAGAGGGCGCTTCTCAGATACCTGATGCACATACTCTTCAGATAACTGTGTTCGCTTGGAAATCTCAGTTATAATCTCCTTATCATAGTAAGCAATTCCTAATTTCTCTGAAAGGCGGCGGCCAAGTTCACGTCCTCCGCTTCCAAATTCACGTCCGATAGTAATAATACGATTCATCCATGGCTCCTTTCAAGGCTGGAGGATTACGCATGCTTAAAATGTCCCGTCACATACGTCACAGCTTTTCTTACATAATACACCATAAAGACAAGACTTTCCATAATTATCATGTATTTGATTACAAACTGCATGGCAGTCTTCTTAATACAAATTTAATACCGGACACAAGACATTAATGCACATTTTATGCTGTATATGTAATAATAGATGAAGTTTATGAAAGAGAGGCACTGTTATATGCGTCATTTGACAAAGCATTTTTCATCAGCGCAGATTATAATCATAGGGTTTGCAGGAGTTATTCTTCTTGGAAGTCTGCTGCTTATGCTGCCGTTTGCAACAAGGGACGGGCAGGGAGCCGGTTTTGCGGATGCACTGTTTACGGCAACTTCGGCAGTATGTGTTACGGGACTTATAGTCAGGGATACGGCAACTTACTGGTCAGAGTTCGGACAGGCGGTAATACTTGCGCTTATACAGATAGGAGGAATGGGAGTTATAACGGTAGCTGTCGCAGTTACTCTTATATCAGGAAAAAGGATAAGTCTTAAGCAGAGGAGTACAATGCAGGACGCAATATCGGCACCGCAGGTCGGAGGTATTGTGCGGCTTACCGGATTTATTGTAAAGGCTTCGGCCGCAATAGAGATTATAGCTGCATTGATTATGACACCATGTTTTGTCAGGGAATTTGGAATGGCAAAAGGCTTATGGTATGGTATATTCCATTCGGTATCAGCTTTCTGCAATGCGGGGTTTGACCTTATGGGAGTGCGGGAACAGTTCTCGTCGATAACGTATTATGTGGATAATCCGATAGTTAATATAACAGTGATACTGCTGATAATCGTCGGAGGTATAGGCTTTATTACGTGGGAAGATATAAAGAATAACAGACTGCATTTTGCATCATACAGGATGCAGAGCAAGGTCATACTTGTGGCAACGGCGTTATTGATTTTTATTCCGTCAGTATATTTCTTCTTTTGCGAATTCACGGACGGCTCAGTATGGCATCGTGTAATAAGTTCTGTTTTTCAGTCTGTGACGACAAGAACTGCAGGATTTAATACAGTAGATCTTACATCACTTAGTGATGATGGAGTGGCAGTGATGATCATACTCATGCTGACAGGGGGAGCACCGGGATCTACGGCCGGAGGCATGAAGATAACAACGCTTGCTGTTCTTGCAGGCACTATGATTTCCGTATTTGCAAGAAGAGAACACACACATTTCTTTGCCAGAAGGATTGATTCTGATATAATAAGAAATGCGGTGGCGGTATTTATGATGTACATAATATTATTTCTGCTTGGGGGACTTATAATAAGCAGAGTTGAAGCAATACCGCTTCTGACGTGCCTGTTTGAGACTGCGTCAGCGGTTGGAACGGTAGGACTTACGCTTGGCATCACGCCGGGGCTTGGGATGCTTTCAAGAACGATACTTGTGCTGCTTATGTATATCGGACGCGTCGGAGGGCTTACGCTTATCTTTGCAGCGGTTTCACCGAGAAAAGGAAATACGGCGAGACTTCCACAGGAAAAAATGACAGTAGGTTAAGGAGGCAGAATATGAAATCGGTATTATTGATAGGATTGGGAAGATTTGGAAGACACATTGCAAAAAAGCTTAATGAGATGGATCATCAGGTGATGGCAGTAGACAGTGACGAGGAGAGGGTGAATGACGTAATCTCATATGTTACTAATGCACAGATTGGCGACAGCACAAATGAGCAGTTTTTATCATCACTCGGAATACGTAATTTTGATACATGCATAGTAGCAATCGGAGATGATTTCCAGAGTTCGCTGGAGACAGCATCACTTCTTAAAGAACTTGGGGCAAAAAAGGTAATTGCAAGGGCAGCAACGGATGTGCAGGAAAAGTTTCTGCTCCGTAATGGGGCAGATGAGGTTGTATATCCCGAGAAACAGCTTGCATCATGGACTGCAATACGATGTACATCTGATATGATACTTGATTATACGGAGCTTGATGACGGATATTCTATATTTGAAATAGAAACACCTGAGAGCTGGATAAATAAGACTATAGTTGAAATTAATATCCGCAGGAAATACAATATAAATGTTCTTGCAATACGTGGAAACGGAAAACTTAATATGAATATTAATCCGGATACGCGTTTTATGGAAGGAAATTCAGTGCTTATACTGGGACAGCAGAAAGATGTTCAGAAATGTTTAAAAATATAATAAAAAGCATAGCAATACTTGCCGGGGCAACAGCTCTGGGAATGGTATTTTACAGAATCGGATTTTCAAGTGCCAATATAATCATGGTATACATACTGGGTGTGCTTATCACTTCTATAGCAACATCACACAGAGTTTACAGCCTTATATCTTCAATAGCCAGTGTATTTGTATTTAACTATCTTTTTACAGCACCGCGGTTCTCGCTGTCGGCATATGAGACAGGTTATCCGGTAACGTTTGTTGTAATGTTTATTACGGCATATGTCTCCGGAACATTCTCATTAAGGTACAAAGAGCAGGCCAGACAATCTGAGAAGCTTGCAGATACTACACGTATACTGTTTGATACTGATAAGCTGCTTACGGCTGCAAAGGGCAGGGATGCAATAATAAAAGCGGCTGCCGGGCAGATAAGCAGGCTGCTTGAAAGGAACATAGTAATTTATCTTAATGTTGACGGAAAGCTTTCAGAACCATACATGCTTAATGTATCGGACAGCAGCTGTGCCGGTAATGCCGGAGTGATGGATGAGAAAAATGTGGCCGAGTGGGTTCTTGCTAATAACCATTATGCCGGAGCTTCGACAGACAGATTTGCAGATTCTGTGTATGTATATTATGCGGTGAGGGTTAATGACAGAGTATATGGAGTTATAGGCATAGAGGCAAAGGACAAAATACTCGACAGTTCTTCACAGAGCATATTGTTATCAATCCTTGGTGAGTGCGCACTTGCACTTGAAAATGAGAAAAACCAGAGAGATAAGGAAGAAGCGGCAATCCTTGCAGAGAGCGAGCAGCTCAGGGCAAACCTGCTCAGATCGATATCACATGACCTGAGGACGCCGCTGACAACTATAGCCGGCAATGCCAGCAGCCTTTTAAGTAACGGAAAAAGCTTTGATGAACAGACAAGATATCAGATATATCAGGATATTTATAATGATTCCGTGTGGCTTAATAATCTCGTTGAGAATCTGCTTTATGCAACAAGGATAGAAGAAGGAAGAATGGTACTTAATACATCAACGGAGCTTCTCGCAGATGTTATTGATGACGCAGTAAGACATGTGAAGCAGCATTCCGGTGAGCACAGTATTTTTGTTGAGAGCGATGATGAGTACATACTTGTGACAGCCGATGCAAGACTTATTGTTCAGGTAATAATTAATATAGTTGATAATGCGGTAAGGTATACACCGCCGGGTTCTCATATAACGATACGTTCCTGCAGTGAGAATAATATGGCTGTGGTGTACATTGAGGACAATGGCAATGGTATATCTGATGAAGATAAAGAGCATGTTTTTGACAAGTTTTACAGTGGAACAAACAGGATTGCAGACAATCGCAGAAGTATAGGATTGGGATTGTATTTGTGCAAAGCGATTATTGAGGCACATGGAGGAACAATAACGGTAAGGGATAATAATCCTGCCGGTGCGGTGTTTGTATTTACATTGCCACTTGCTGACAATGCGTTTTAAAAGGCTGTTATTACATTTTAGAGGAATTCGGAGGAAACAATTATGAGCAGAGCCAACATAATGGTTGCAGAGGATGACGGACCTGTAAGAAATCTTATAACCGTGACGCTTAAAGCGCATGATTACGGCTATGTAACAGCCACTACCGGGGAAGGTGCAATAAATACTGCCGCATCTGTCAATCCTGATATTATTCTTCTTGATCTGGGGCTTCCCGATATAGATGGTGTTGAAGTTATAGAGCGTATAAGAACCTGGTCTAACGTGCCGATTATAGTTGTAAGTGCAAGAAGTGAGGATAGTGACAAGATAGACGCGCTTGATGCGGGTGCAGATGATTATCTGACAAAGCCGTTTTCTGTTGAGGAACTGCTTGCCAGACTGCGGGTTGTCGAAAGAAGGCTGGCACTTATGCAGAGCAGTTCGCTTACAGGAGCTGTATATGAGAATGGCGGGCTTGTGATTAATTATGCACAGCAGTGCGCATATCTTAACGATACAGAGCTGCATCTTACACCAATAGAGTATAAATTGTTGTGTCTTCTCGCACATAATACAGGAAAAGTCCTGACCCATAAATATATACTTCAGAACGTCTGGGGGAGCAATCTTGAGAGCGACATGGGCTCTCTGCGGGTATTTATGGCAATGCTCCGTAAAAAACTGAATTCGGGTCAGAACTCTCCTCAATATATACAGACACATGTGGGTATAGGATACAGAATGCAGAAGGTTGACTAAAGCTGCATGTCTGTAAGCCTGTAAGCCGTATCGTACTATACCATCACCCGATTCCGCCAAGCAGTATTCCGAGTATAAGAACGAGTATGCATACCGGGCAGTAGATATATCTGCATACCGGAAGGAATGCCTTTGTGAATGTCTGGCTGCGGCCTGTATTTATCTGTGATTCAACATATTGCTTACTGCATACCCAGAAGAACATGATTCCGGCAAGACCTGCACCCAGAGGGCAGATGTAGATTGAGAGAACATCCATCCAGTCAGATACTATGCCCTGAATACATATTGATACGATAAGAGCTATTACAGCTATGATACCACAGGAGGCCTTGCGTCCGAGGTGAAGCTTTTCCTGAATTGTCGCAATCGGTGCTTCGTATAAATTGATTAACGAAGACAGACCGGCTGAGAAGACGGCAACAAAGAAAATTACTGCTATGATATATCCGCCCGGCATTGACTTGAATAATGCGGGAAGATATATGAACATAAGTCCGGGACCGCCCTGATTAAGCTGTGCTCCGGTTG
The DNA here is from genome assembly GCA_025146925.1 of [Bacteroides] pectinophilus. Lineage (NCBI taxonomy): Bacteria > Bacillati > Bacillota > Clostridia > Eubacteriales > [Bacteroides] pectinophilus. The sequence goes on from CP102260.1 coordinate 394,110, forward strand.
TAGCCATTGCAGGGATTATTACAAGTGCTGCAAGGAGCGCTGCAATTGTATCAAACAATGCAACTCTTCCGGCAGCGGCAGGTATATCATCATTGTCGGGAAGGTATGAGCCGTATATCAGCGTGCCGTTACCTGCGACCGACAGTGAGAAGAACGCCTGACCAAGAGCAAATATCCAGGTTGATGGGTCAGCCAGAGCCTTAGGGTCAACACGGAATATGTATCTGTAGCCGTCTATGGCACCCGGCTGGAATGCAACATATATGCCGAGAATTGCAAAAAGTATAAAGAATACCGGCATCATCACTTTGTTGGCTTTTTCAATGCCGCGCCCTATTCCGAACATAAGGATTACAATTCCGATTACAAGAGCGGCAATCTGCCATGTATTGTTGCCAAAGGCGCTTGCCATTGAACCGAAACGTGCACTGAATTCTCCGGCATCTGAAGGCGCGAGAGCGGTACCTGTGAATGCACCGACCATATATTTGAGAATCCAGCCCATGACGACAGTATATCCGATTGCCATGGCAAGAGCACCCGCTACAGGTATGTAGCCGAGCAGTTCACCAAGCTTCTTTCTGCCTTTTGTGCCGCATGCATATCCAAATGCGTCAACAGGACCCGACCTCGTGGCACGTCCGAAGCTCATCTCGCCGATTACGCCGGTGAAGCCTATAAGTGCAACAAATATAAAATACGGAATCAGATATGAGCCGCCGCCGTAAATGGATACTCTTGTCGGAAACATCCATATATTGCCCATTCCGACTGCTGAGCCGATACATGCGAGGATAAAGCCCCACCTGTTATTAAAAGAATCGCGCTTGTTCATTGTAAAATCCCCCGATATCCTGCCGGAGCATTGCATGACAGCTCCGGAACAATCTGTAGGCATCAAAGCCGGGTGGCTTTTGCCCCAACATTAATATACATGAATATTATTCTTATGTAAACGATTTAATATTGATGATATTGTAAATGTATGGCATAATTACAAAAAACAATCACAAAAAGCAGGAGGACATAATAATGTCAGAGATTCACAGCATAGATGCAGAAGATGATCAGTTTGCATACCGTTACGACACACAGCTTTTGATTGACCGCCGCGATGAGGATCTTGATGAGGATGCAATAGCTGACTATATAACAGAGCATTTTGAAGGCAACAGCCTTATAGCAGCAGGAGACGAGGATCTCGTCAAGATTCATTTCCATACCAACGAACCTTGGAAGATTCTTGAATACTGCAATACTGTAGGCGAGATATATGACATTGTTGTTGAGGATATGATTCGTCAGTCAGCAGGAATGCAGGGCTGATTGCCGGCAAGAGCACATACGGAAAAAATTGTCGAAATAATTAATTATTTGTGATAATGTAGTGAGCAGATGGTAATTAGCATCTGCTCATTTTTTATATGCAGGATTTGTGCCTGCGCACAAACCTGGGATGCCCTGAAAAACGGGCAGGAATGGAGACTGATATGGTTTATTTTGTTGGGGCGGGAAGCGGAGCTGTGGACCTGATTACTGTACGCGGAATGCGGCTTCTGCAGAAAGCGGATGTAATAATATATGCGGGCTCGCTTGTGAATCCGGAACTTCTTGAGTATGCTGACGGTAATTGCAGAATATATGACAGTGCGAAGATGACGCTGGATGAAGTGATAGAAGTTATTGAGGGTGCAGAATGTGAGGGGCTTATGACAGTACGTCTGCATACGGGGGAACCGAGCATATATGGCGCGGTGCGTGAGCAGATGGATATTCTGGATGAAAAAGGCATAAGCTACGAAAGCTGTCCCGGAGTAAGTGCGTGCTTTGGTGCAGCATCATCGCTCAATATGGAGTATACGCTGCCCGGAGTGTCACAGTCTCTTATCATAACGAGAATGGCGGGGAGAACCGGAGGCGTACCGGAGACGGAGAGTATTGAGAGTTTTGCGGCGCATAAGGCATCAATGGCAATATATCTTAGCACGGGAATGCTGGATGAACTGACAGAGAGACTTATAACAGGAGGATATACGTCTGATACGCCGGCGGCTCTTGTGTATAAGGCAACATGGAAAGATGAACAGGCATATGTATGCACGCTTGGAAGTCTCGCTGATACGGCAGGAAAATACAATATAACGAAGACAGCACTTGTTATTGTCGGTGAAGCTGTTACACACCGTAATTACATGAAGTCAAGGCTCTATGCACCTGATTTTGAGACGGAGTTCAGAAAAGCAAAAATGCATCGGGAGACAGAATAATGATAGCTTATGTGACATGGTTTACAGAGCAGGGAAGGCAGATTGCTGATAAAATATCAGGAATGCCATTACACATAACATATGGACAGTGCTGTGAAAGCTATGGCGGGCGTATTGTGCCAGGCAGACTTGCAATAAGGGCGCGAGAAGGGCGCACAATGCACGAATGGCTTTCGGAGGCATTTGCAAAGGGGCTTCCTGTAATAATCATAGGTGCCGCAGGGATTGCGGTGCGCACAATAGCACCGTTTGTGACAAACAAGATTGCGGACAGTCCTGTCATAGTAATAGATGATGCGGGAAGATACGTGATTCCGGTGCTTGCCGGACATCTTGGAGGTGCCAATGAGCTGGCTTCCAATATTGCAGCCCGGCTCACAGATACAGACTGCAAAGCACAGCCTGTAATTACAACATCAACAGATGTTAATAATGCATTTGCAATAGATGTATTTGCAAGACGTAACGGCCTGAGAGTATGCAATGCGGACGGAATACGAAAGGTATCCGGAAGGGCTGTCAGCGGCAGTACTATAATAATAGCAATTGACAGACAAAGTGGTGGATGCATGGAAGAGTGTACTATTGAGGATAGTGCAGAAAACGGCGGCGCAGTTATTCCGGACATGGTCAGGATTACAGACTGGGAGAAAGGAAGCTCTGCCGGTCATGTGGATGTCCTGATTACCAATGATGCAGATGAGGAAAAGGTCAGCCTGTATAAGCAGAAAGCCGGCCTGATACTTGCACCTAAGACAGATGTGCTTGGAATCGGATGTAAGAAGAACAAAGAATATGATGACATACGGCGCAGAATTGAAGAAGCCTGTGCTGTGGGGCTTATCAGAGAGGATAACATCTGTGCACTGGCTTCTATAGATATAAAAGCTGATGAAGCCGGGCTGCTGGAGGCTGCGCAGGTAATGAGGGTGCCTTTTGTTGTATTTACGGCGGAAGAACTCAGAAAAGTGCCGGGAGATTACACTCCGTCGCAATTCGTTGAGAATACCACGGGGGTTGATAATGTGTGTGAGCGTGCTGCAGTTGCCGCATCAGGCGGAGGCAGGCTGGCAGTAAGGAAACAGGCCGGGAATGGCATTACACTGGCAGTGGCAAAAAGAAGAAGCATTAAGCTGGTGTTCTGAGATTTGTGCCTGCAGAATGGAGTATAGTGTGAAAAATCTCTGATTTTTCACACGCAAGATTTGTGCTTACGCACAAACTTGATATGCGCAAAATTCAGCGCGGGAATGGAGTATATTATGAATAATATATATGTTGTCGGGATGGGACCCGGAGAAGAATCAATGATGACACAACAGGCGATAGATGCGCTTGAGGCAAGCGATGTTATTATAGGATATACTGTATATCTTAATCTGCTGGGAGAGCGCTTTGCGGATAAAGAGCTGCTCTCAACACCTATGAAAAAGGAACGTGAGCGCTGCATCATGTGCTTTGAAAAGGCTCACGAAGGGAAAAAAGTTGCAATGATATGCAGCGGTGATGCAGGGGTATATGGGATGGCATCACTTATGCTTGAGCTTGGAAAGAATTATCCTGACTGTGATATAACGGTAATACCCGGAATTACGGCAGCAAGCAGCGGGGCAGCCGTACTTGGCGCACCGATTAACCACGATTTCTGTGTGATAAGCTTAAGTGATCTGCTCACCCCGTGGGAGCTCATAGAGAGGCGGCTTGCGGCTGCGGCAAGAGGAGACTTTGCAATAGTGCTGTATAATCCTTCAAGCCGCAAACGTGCGGATTATCTCAAACGCGCCTGCACAATCCTGATGGAACATGGAGTGACGGCTGACAGGGCATGCGGCTATGTGGAGAATATAGGACGGGAGAACACAAAAGCCGTGACACTTACGCTCGGAGAGCTTATGAATACATCTGTAAATATGTTCACAACTGTATTTATCGGCAACTCGCAGTCAGAGATAATTGACGGCAGGCTGGTAACAAAAAGAGGCTACGACATAGAAGGCATACATAATAATATCAGCAGTGATAAGCAGCAGTAAGGGGATTGATAATGGCTAAGGTTTTGATATATTCAGGAACAACGGAAGGACGCATGCTTGCACAGCAGTTGGCACAGGCAGGCATAGAATGTGATGTACATGTGGCAACTGAGTACGGACAGATAGTAATGCCGCAGCTTGATAGGGTTAATGTGCATGTTGGAAGACTTGATGCCAATGAGATGTATGAGGCGGCACGCAATGGTTATGCAGCAGTTGTTGATGCCACACATCCGTTTGCAACAGAAGTATCTGCCAATATACGCAAAAGCCTTGAGACGCTGGATGTACCGTATATAAGGCTTGCAAGAAAAATGAACATCGTTACGGATACGACGCAGGAGAATGAAGGCGGTAATACAGGCAATCGTAACAGCGGTAACGGCCATGTCAGATATTTTGCGGATTATGAAAGCTGTGCCGCTGCGCTTGAGTCCACAGATGGCAATATCCTTCTGACAACTGGAAGCAAGGAGCTTGGGATATTCTGTAATGACGGAAAGCTTTGTGAGAGGCTCTATGTGCGTGTGCTTCCGGGACAGGACAATATTGCGCTCTGCGAGGCGGCGGGAATAAGGGGAAAGCAGATAATTGCAATGCAGGGACCGTTTTCTACGGAGATGAATACTGCTCTGATTAACCAGTTTTCAATAAAGTACATCGTTACAAAGGCAAGCGGCGAACACAGTGGTTTTGCAGAGAAGCTTGAGGCGGCTCGCAATTGCGGAATTGAAGCATTTGTTATAGGAATGCAGGCAGAGGATAAGGGGTTATCTTATGATGAGGTGCTTAAGCGTATCTTGAGAATATGCAATGCTAAGATAAAGTCAGACGAGACAGTAAGGATATCGCTGATTGGAATTGGCGTGAGTGGGAGAACGCTCACCGGGGAGGCACAAGAAGCACTTAACAATGCAGGACTGGTATTCGGTGCCGGCCGCATGCTTGACAGTGCATCTGCATATATCGGAAGAGGTGCGGCATGTTATCCGTATTATATGGCAAAGGATATCATTCCGGTGATAAAAAGATATGAAAATGATACGGCTGGCATGCTTACGGCAGGAGGCGATATGTCCGGAAGCCTTAATGCGGCGGTACTGTTTTCCGGAGATACAGGCTTTTACAGTGGGGCTGCCAAGCTTAAGGAAGCATTGGAAGCGGAAGGCTACACACGGGTGACGATATATCCGGGCATCTCATCGGTTTCATATCTGGCAGCAGCAACGGGTAATGCATGGCAGAACGCAAAGCTCTTAAGCATACACGGCATGAGTGATAAACGAAGGGCAGAGGCACTTGTAAAGGATGCGGTGCGCTGCAATGAAAGGACATTTGTGCTTGTGTCGGGAAGGGATGATGTGCAGAGAGTCAGTGCGTGGGTGAGTGATATTAAAGCCGGATGTTCGGGAGATTCCGTGATGGGTTCCATCCGCATAATTGCCGGATATAATCTGGGATATGATGACGAGAAGATAACGGAGCCTGCAACAAGCGGGGATATCGCAGGGCAGAACGGACTGTATACATTGCTGATACTTAATGACAGGCCTGAGAGGAAAAGGCTTGTGCCGGGAATATGTGATGAGGAATTCAGGCGTGATATGAAAGTGCCGATGACAAAAAAAGAAATCAGAGTGGCGGCAATAAGCAGCCTTGAGATAAGAAGCGGCGCGGTTGTATATGATATCGGAAGCGGAACCGGTTCAATTGCGGTTGAGTGTGCGATGCTCTCTCCTGATATAAAGGTATACGCATTTGAATGCAATGAAAAGGCACAGAAGCTTCTGCGGGAGAATATAGAGAGGTTTGGAACTGCCAATGTATATCCTGTTGACGGTATGGCACCTGAAGTGCTTGATACAGAAGGTCTTGAACCGCCTACGAATGTATTTATCGGGGGAAGCAAAGGGCAGCTTGAGGCTATTGTAGAGAAGGTATGGAAGCTGAATCCTGAAGCTGTGATAGTGATAAGCGCGGTAACTCTTGAGACACTTGCACGTATTACGGGGCTTGCCGAAAAGAGTACTGATGACGGGCACAATGTACGGTGCGAAGTAGTACAGATGCAGGTTAATCAGGTAAGGCAGGCAGGAAGCTATCATATGATGCAGGGAACCAATCCGGTATTCCTGTGTGTATTGAAAAGAGTATAAGAGAGGAAAACATAAAGACATGCGGCAGGGAATTGTTATAGTAAGCTTTGGAACTACATATTCGGGAACCAGGCATAAGAATATTGAGGCCATAACGCGTCAGGTAAGAGCTGTATATCCTGATGCGGTTATTGCAGAGGCAGTTTCAAGTACAATAGTAAGAAAAGCTATGAAGCAGAGGGAGTGTATTGACGCACTTGGCACGAAGGACGCACTTGAGTATATGAAATCTCAGGGGGTTACACATGTTGCCGTGCTTCCGACACATGTACTTGACGGCATAGAGAACAACCGCATGAAGGAGAATATCGCAAAATACGAATCTGAGTTTGAGTCGGTTAAGGCAGCAGATGCACTTCTTGCACGCGATGAGGATTATGTGAATATTGCAAAAGCATTGTGGGAATCCCTCAAGGATGAAGTGGGCAGCAGGACTCTTGTGCTTATGGGACATGGAACTGAACATGCAGCGGATTCGGATTATGCACGCATAGAAAATGTGCTCCGCGAATATTCGCACCATAATATATATATAGCTACTGTGGAAGGAAGCGTGACTATTGAAGATGTAATTGCGCGCATGAATGCGGATAAGGCGGATAAACATGTGGTTGTGACGCCGTTTATGCTGGTAGCGGGTGACCATGCCAATAACGATATGGCAGGAGAGGAGGATTCATTTGCAAGTAAGCTTACTGATACAGGATATGATGTAGAGTGCATTATAAGAGGAATAGGGGAATATCCGGCAGTACGCGAGGTATATATGGAGCATCTGCGCAGGGTAACAGAGAAGCTGTTTGCTGCCGGAAACGGCGAAGCGAAGAGAAACGGAACCCTGTATGGCATAGGCGTTGGACCGGGTAATCCACAGCTTATGACGCTTGAAGCACTTAATATAATGAAAATGTGCGATATCATAATACTTCCTGCGGTCTCGGCAGATGAATGCCATGCATACCGTATAGTCGAGCAGGTATATGATAATATTAAAAATAAGCCGCTTGTATGTATGCCGTTTCCGATGATAAAGGACGAAAAAAAGCTTGAGCATGCACACATGCGCATTTATGAGACGATAAAGGATTATCTTGCACATGGAAAAAATGTAGGTATGCTTACAATTGGAGACCCGGGAATATATTCGACATATATGTACATGCATAGACGTGCAGCTGAGGACGACTACAATGCACATATTATAAGCGGAGTTCCATCATTCTGTGCTGTTGCGGCAAGACTGGGAATGGCGCTCGGAGAGAAGAATCAGGAGATTCATATTATCCCTGCATCATATGATGTAAAAGAGTCATTGCAGTACAGCGGAACCTGCGTATACATGAAGTCGGGCAGAATACTTAAGGAGCTTACGGATGCACTTGCAGAGCAGAAGGCAGGCGGAAGAGCTTTTGAGGTGTGTGCCGTGTCTGACTGCGGCATGCCGTCAGAGAAGATATACAGAGGGCTGGAAGAAGCGATGCGTGCAGAAGGTTACCTTACAACGGTAATCGTGAAATATTCGGATTGAGATTATGTATGGCGATATGCATACGGCGGGCGTCTATCCGTTCCCTTATTGGAAAAGGATAGACGCCCGCTGATTTGCTAAGGCAGGAAGTTATATCATTTATTACAGATAAATCCAGAAGCGTTTAACAGTAACATCTTCGTAAGGGGCATATGCATCCCTCGCTCTAAAGAGCTCAGTCAATTCCAGTTTGCCGAAATATATTTCTAACTTTCCCTATTTTACAGGCTTTCCAGCCTGTGCACTAGCGAAACGATATGTATTTTCCCTTATTTTTGCCCTTATGAGATAATCGTAAGGGAAATAAGGGAAAGTTTTATTTAGTCATTGCCTGCCACTTTATCAAGTAACCTTGCAGATTCCCGCTTGGCTTTTCTTGTAGAGTGTGCATAGACATTCATGGTGGTACTGACATCTGAGTGCCCTAACAGTTCCTGCACATCCTTTGGTGCTGCTCCATTTGCCAGAAGGTTGCTTGTGTAGGTGTGTCGCAACTGGTGAAAATGAAATCCTTCAAATCCATCCAGTTTCTGAGCAATCTTCCTGCAAACAATTCCTAACGTGCTTGGCAGTTCCAAACTTCCATCCGGTCTTAAGCAGACAAAGGATATTTCCTTATAATCTTCTGGAACATTCTCTGTTCCGTCCAGATGATAGAACTCATAGTAAACTCTGTTTTTGTCTTTTACTTCTCTGTAGTAGTTTTTATGGTAAAGTTCTCCGTACTGCATTCGGTTTTTAAGTTGTTCCTTTCGGGCATTGCGAAGAATCTCTGCCAGTGTATCTCCAAAATCAACAATCCTTACCTTTTTTCGTTTGGTTGGTCCGATGATATTCTTGTGCCTTGAACCATCATATCGGATACTGCGTCTGATTGTAAGGCACTGTTCTTCAAGATTCACATCCTGCCATGCCAGACCACAGGCTTCACCGATACGAAGTCCTGCATAATAAGCTATCTGGATTGGAAGTATTGCCGGTGGATTGTAATTCTGTAGAAATTCAATCAGTCTTTCATAATCCTCTCGTGGAATTGGCTGTATATCGCCATCCATGTCATCATCGGAAAACAGGTCAACCTCATCCGTCTGGTATTTCAGCTTAATATACTGCATCGGATTGAAAGTGATATATTGCTTTGGTGATACTGCAAATCGGAATGACTGCTGTAATACTGCCGAGAAAGAACGAATGTAATCTTTGCTATAACCTTTTCTTTCTGAACCATCTGGATAAGTGCCACCAAAGGAAAGCAGATCGAAGAAGGCTTGTAAATGCTCAGATGTTACATTTTTCAACTTTCTCTCTGAAATTGGATGCTTCTTGATGTTGGTAATGGCACCGAGGTAATTCTGGACTGTCCCATTACTGAGCGTACCGGTCTTTAATTCTTCCTCTGCCCATATATCAAGTAATTCTCCAATTGTAATATTTTCCGACTTTGCAATGAATTTCTTGCTTTCGTAATCGTCCATTGCCTGACGGAGCAGTTTTTCCGTTTCACTTTTACTTTCTGTTCCAGCGTATTCTTTCTGAACCAGATTGCCGCTTGCATCTTCTACATAGAAGCGGTAGTACCATTTCTTTCCTTTTTTTCTTACAGATCCTTTTGCCATAATCGTGTGTCTCCTTTCGATATCAGACAATCGGAACTGATGAAATGCTTCTTGCGTGTAAGTATATCATAACTCCGGTTGTCGTTCTATACCGAATCGGAATCCTCATACAAAACTTCTGATAAAAGATTTTCAAGCCTTTGTTCTGCCATTTCCGGTTTCTTGGAATAAAGCCTTACGATATCTGCCATGTCGTTAAAGGCATTAACAGTGTGGGTGATCTCCCGGAGAAACATAATCTCGTTATATTCATCATTCGATTCAAACCCCATTACTTTTGCAATATCAGCTTCATTCGTGTTGCCCTTGTAATTCTTGCAGGCAAACTGGAATGATTCCAGAAACAGGTTATATTGCTTTAACATCAACAGCAGTAAATCTTTGGAAAAATAGGCTGCTTTTTTCTGTTGAGTAAGAAGTATCTTTTAATTCATATTTAGGTGGTTTGTCAATAGCAATAATATTTAATGCATAATCTGATTTAAGAGTGAATTTCAAATTTTAGATTTTCAATAATCATGGGATAAAAATAACAGGGAGGATTATAGTTTTCGGAATAAAGCCGATATATAATATTAGAAACAATAAATAATAAAGAACGGATTCAGAGAAGGAGGACAAAGGATATGTCAATGAATGTGAATACAACGGGTACTGTTTATGGAAGTTATCAGAATACCTACAAGGCAGGTACAGTAGATAAGAAAAAAGAAACAGCGAAAACAACAGAAAATGATAAGGTCAAGAAAAATGTGACAGAAAGTATAGCCGAAAAAAATCTAAGTAAAGAGGCACAAAAAATGCTTAAAGATATGCGTGGCTCAAGAACAGATATGGACTTTATGGTTGCAGATTTTGAAAATGGTGATAATGCTAAAGATATTTTAGCACAAAGTGATAAAGAGTTTACGGTTATTTTCTCAAAGGAAGAAATGGAGAAGATGGCATCCGATCCCAAATATTATGCTGAAAAGATGCATAGTATTGAAGGTGCTTTGCGTATGTCGGATGAAATCAATGCTCAGTTTGGATTTGAAAGAGCATTTGGTAAGACAAACGGAATAGAAAACAGTGCAGATACTGATACAAAAATAACAAAGTTTGGTATTTCTTTTAATAGTGATGGAACTACAACATTCTTTGCTCAATTAGAAAAAACATCAGCTAGTCAGAAAGAATATCTTGAAAAAATTCAGGAAAAGAAAGCTGCGGAGAAGAAAGAGGCGAAGAAAAAGGAACAATTAAAGCAAATTGAAGTAAAAAAAGCTACTGTTCAAGCAAATTCAAAAGATGAACTTTTGGATAAAATTAAAAATATTGAATGGAATTCTATCAAACCAGAGGATAATAAAATCGGTGGAAGATTTGATTTTTCAATTTAGTATATTTAGATGGGGATGATTACATAAAGTATGGAGGTAGATTCATTATGAGAAAACGTTTTTTTTCTATTATTGTATGTGTTGTCATGCTTTTTACAATGAATGTCACAGCTTTTGCGGCAGAAACTCAGGAAAATTATTCGGAGACGGAGAAAACAATGACATTTGAAATAACTCCGACAGCATTAACTTCTGGATCATCACGACATTCTGTTGGAATGTTAAATTCCTTTTTTGGAACAAATGATACAGTGGCAACTTCCGCTCTTGGTTCTTTTACAATCAGCAGCACATCTGTTCCGTCAGGCTCCACAATCAGTAAAATAGTGGTTACATCCACAAAAAGTAGTGGAAGTAGTGGAAACATCGAATTATTTGTTGCTAAAGATGAGGATAATGGAGATGGCACATTTGACAGATATACAGACAGCAAAAGTTGGAATAGTTCTCTTACTTTTGCAGATTTTGGCAATTATAATTTAAGCCCTGTTGGAAATTATTATGTTCAATTTGAATCTACAAGGTATTCAACGGGAACTGTTGCAGCAGCAACATTAAAAAATATTTATGTCACAGTATACTATCATTAAAATTTTATAATCCCCATTCTAAACAAGCAAAGATGTTGTTATTCAGTTAGCAGCATCTTTGCTTTTAATTGTATAATTGATATGACTATTGAGTTAGAATGACATTGATAGCGATAGAAAGCTATATATTACAGAAGCAGACTTTGATAAAAAAGCATTTGAGAGATTATATAAATTGAATATTATATAATCAGAGGTATATAGAACATGCACAGAGACACTATATTTCAATATGAAACAATGGTGCCTGACACAATAAAAACGCATAGCCAAACTTCGCTCGGTATAACTGCCTGATTGTGTCGAAATTCGTATTTTATCAATTATATCTGATAAAACTGGATTTGCGGTATTGAAAATCAGTTATAGCCGTGGTACCATATAGACAGTTTCAGAAGGGAGGCTGGTCTACATGATTAAACGAGAAATTTATATGAGCCGTATCCGTCCTTTTATCGGAAATGAGCTGATAAAGGTTCTGACAGGGATTCGCCGTAGTGGAAAATCTGTCATGCTGAGCCTGATCCAAGAGGAACTTGCCCAAAACGGGGTCCAACCAGAACAGTTTATTTCCCTGAATTTTGAGAACATGAGCAATGCACACCTTTGTACGGCTGTTGCATTGCATGATGAAATCCTTCGCAGAACAAAAGAAATCAGCGGCAAGGTTTATCTGTTCTTCGACGAAATCCAAGAGGTGGCTGATTGGGAAAAATGTATCAACTCTTTCCGGGTGGAGCTGGATTGTGATATATACATTACCGGTTCCAACGCCAAGCTGCTTTCCGGTGAGCTTGCCACTTATCTTGCCGGACGGTATGTGGAGTTCGTGATTTACCCGTTTTCATTCAGAGAGTTTATGGAGCTGTATCACACCGTTTACGAAGGTGCAGACGAAAGACAATGCTTTACAAAATATCTGACGCTGGGAGGAATGCCCTATTTGAGCAACCTTCGCTACGACGATGCCGCCAGTCGTCAGTATTTGCGGGACTTGTTCAACTCCGTAGAGCTGAAAGATATTATCAAGCGAAACAATATCCGTGATGTGGATATGCTGGAGAGAATTATTGCTTATATAACTTCCAACATCGGCACTACCTTTTCTTCCACAGCCATTTCCAAGTATCTGAAAAGTGAAGGGCGCTCCGTTTCACCAGAAACGGTACTGAACTACATCAAAGCCTGCACGGACGCATTCCTGTTTTATCAGGTGAAGCGCCAAGACCTCCAGGGAAAGAAAATCCTGACCGTCAACGAGAAATACTATGTTGCAGATCATGGTGTCCGGGAAGCCGTGTACGGTGGCAACATGAAGGACATTAACCTTGTCCTTGAAAATGTTGTCTACATGGAGCTGCTGCGCCGTGGTTATTCTGTGACTGTTGGGAAAGTCTCTGACAAGGAGATTGACTTCGTATGTGAAGATCATGGGAAAAAGCTGTATGTTCAGGTTTCCTATCTACTTGCCTCGGAGGAAACCATCCAGCGTGAGTTTGGGGCGTTTGCCGGTGTTCGTGACAATTTCCCGAAATACGTTGTAACGATGGACGAACTGGATATGAGCCGAGATGGAATCAAACACCGCAATATTCGTGACTTCCTGCTGGCAGAGGAATGGAACTGAAATGTTCTTCTTTCACCAGAAGATATGCAGAAGTTCTTCCAATGCCGAGAATGAAAAAACAATGGTGCCTGACACAATAAATATTATGATATGTCTGTATTTAACCGCTGTATAGAAACCGGGAATGTTCTCTTAATACTGGAATGTTGGCAGGATGTCCACCCGGCGCTTGTCAGTATCCCAGTGAAATGGGAATACAGCTCGCCGTATGGACTTTTGTATGCTCTGAATCCGCCGGATGATGTTATGCAGTTTGAAAACAATGGTGCCTGACACAATAAATATTGTATAAATGTCAATGCTGTTGTGGTACATGTTGTATTCTGCGTAAATGGTATTCATGTTGTGTCTCCTTTAAACCAATAAAAATATAGAAGCATTTCAATCAGTTCACAATGTCACTTTTATTTTGTGTTATACTGTTTTATATAATTTTCTTGCCCTTGTTTTTGCCCTTATCAGAGTTCGTAAACACTGGTGGGACGATATAACGCAAGGGAAACAATAAGGGAAAGCTCACCTGCGATAAACTTTGTGTTTTCAAGGGATTGAGAGATATTTGATAATAAAATATAACAGTTATTAAATCCCTTGGAATATATGAAATCTCAATTCCAGTTTTTAGAATTGATATAGCTTTGATATAGCTTTGATATGAAAGGAAATCCTATGAGTGATGCAATAAAAAAGGCTTTGGGAAATTTGGAAGAAATAGTGCCGACTGGTGCTGATGGTTCTTATTATCAGGGACAGGAATTGGCTGAAAAAAAGTGTCAGGAAGTAGCTGCATTTCCCGGAATTGATACATTATATAAGTTGTATGCAGTGTTGAGAAAAACGTGGACAGCAGAGACGGCATATCCGTCATGTCAAGCAGAATGGGTTTCAACCGATCCTTCATATGGGCAATGTGCTATTACAGCAATGCTTGTTTATGATATGTTTGGAGGAAGTATTCATCGCATCAGAGTGAACGGAGGAGGAACACATTATTTCAACAAAATTGATGGATGTTATGTCGATCTTACCCGTGAGCAATTTGATTTATACGATATTCCGATAGCATACGAACCTAATGAGCAAATGAAAAGAGAGTATTGCGGAAAGAATCCTGACACTAAAAAGCGATACCATCAGTTACAGAAAAATATTATTCGTTATTTGAAGAACGAATGAAACACCCTCCAGTTTGCAAAGCTATCGCTAATTGAATATCTGATTCGGTTGTGCATCCTTTAATCCGCAGATTGCCGCCATCACAGCCATGTGCAGCTGTGCCGGAGTTGCTGGAACTTTATTCTGTGTGCTGACTTTCAAACGGCGATCTTTTGCATTGAAATAAGCACGATAATTCTTGACCTGTTTTCGCATGACCGGATTCGATGTAGGCCACATCTCATCCATCCAAATGGAAATTAGGTCTGTTCGGAACTCCTCGCTGTAAAGTTCTATATCCAAAAGTCAGTTATCATCCGGGTGATTATAAACACACGGACTGTAAACCGGATAATTCGTGGTCAAATCATTCACAGTAAGCAGCTTCTTCACAGAAAACGGATTGTTCCCGGTCAGTGCAATCACTTTTGAATTCCGGCACCTTTCAGTGTTATCCAGCATTTTATTGTCGTTATCCGGCATAATCGAGGTCATTGAGGTCATAATCGAGGTCAACGAGGTCATGATCTCAATCAATATGGACATACAAATCAACTTCACCACTATATGCCCCGATTACTAATTTTTCGCCTGATATTCCAGCTCCAGTTCATCCGCCAAATATGCGTCACTCATGCAGTGCATATCTGATACACCGTCCCGTATCAGCTGATAAACCTCGGAATGATAGAAAAAGTCCAACGCCGCATCCAGTGAAAGTCCCTGCTGTTTTGCAAAGCACTCAATCACACGGCTATATTTTTTCTGAAGTAAAATCGGATTTGCGGTCATAGTCTTTAACTCCCTTCAAAATGCAGCAAAGACAGTGCTTTTTCTGTACGGAAACAGATTTGCATGTTCGGCTTTTCATAACGTAACCGATTGATTGCTTCTGCTTTATCAATCAGTCCGTCAAAGAACAGCTCCACAGTATTAAACACCTTGTCATTGGCAACACCGCCAAGTACAAGATCGTAATCTGTCATATCTTTTCCACTACGGCAATTCAAAATAAAGTCAAGCCATTCCTCGGAATAAGAATCGAATTTCAAAACTTTCAATTCCGTTTCCCGGCTCTCATCATATTCATATTTTGAAATAATACCGTCTTTCCCTCGGCGTTTGAATTTCCCACACCACTTCGCAGCCTGCTCATACAGCGGCGTGACATAAAAGCCACGCCCGAAGTCTACGTTGGGGCGGGAATGAACCAAATCCGGCTGTGCAATATCTAAAAAAGAGCCATGATAGAGAATCATACTTCCACACCCCTTTCTTTCATCACATCAAGGAGGTCATCTACGATATATTCCCGGCTCTGAGTGTGCAGCACTTCATATTCCGGCACAATATAGCCGTTCAGAATATCACTCTTTTCGGTAAATGCCTGATAGACACGTTCTGCATCCACACCCAGCTTTGCCGCAACATTTTCAATGCAAAATACGGCAAACTCAAGCTCATTGGAATTTTTAATCTTATCATCTGCCATCAGCAAGCCCTCCTTTACTTTATTTTAGCCAAAACATCCCGGAAAATTGCATAATTCTTTTTCGCGCCGTCGTCCAGGTCGATGTCAGTCTGCTTTTTGTCCAGCTTCACACGCTCGCCGGTGGAAGCATTGGCAATCGCTTCATCGGAAAGTCCTTCGCTCATCAGCTTTGCGGTAGAACGCATCTCGTAGAAAAGGAACGGTTCTCTGATTAAAGACGCAATATAAGGATAAGAATGATCCATGATGCCGTACCTCCTTACTGTTCCTCTTTTTTATCAGGAACGAACTCCATGATGTCTCCAACATCGCAATTTAACACTGTACAAATCTTTTCTATAATATCCATGCTGACATTTTCATCTTTCGACAGTTTCGACATTGTTGATGTACTTAAACCAGTCTGCAAACGTAAGTCTTTTTTAATCATGTCTTTATCAATCAGCATTTTCCACAGCTTTTTGTAGCATACTGCCATATTGTCACCTCTCACCATTATTCCTGCTCAAAGCTGAGTATTCTCGTTGCTTTCTCTATCATAGCACAGAAGTGCGAGTAGTACAACCGAGATAATAAAATTACAGATTTCTATTCTGCAAGCTCGAACTTGAAATTCGTTTTTGTAATTCAAGCCGCATCCAGGTCAGAAACATAGAACAATAATCGAATAATTCTGTATGTTTTTCCACATACTAACTCCAAAGTTAATATATAGAAGAAAATTGGAGGAAGATTATGAAGGCAACAGGAATCGTACGTCGTATAGATGACCTCGGAAGAATAGTCATACCTAAGGAAATCAGAAGAACACTCAGGTTCCGGGAAGCTGACCCGGTTGAGATATTCACGGGAACGGACGGAGAGATTATTCTTAAAAAATATTCACCTGTAGGTGAACTTGGTGAATTTGCAAGACAGTATGCTGATGCATTGGCACAGACATCAGGACATATAGTATGTATAACTGACAGGGACAGAGTTATTGCAGTGTCGGGAGGTGACCGCAAGAGCCTCCTTGGAAAAGAAGTAAGCAGAGGACTTCAGAATGTAATCGAAGACAGGATGAATCTCTGTACACAGCGCTCCGACAAGGAGTATGTGGACATTACGGCAGGGCAGACGGACAATCAGGAAGATTATGCATGGCAGGCAGTCAGCCCGATTCTTTGTGAGGGCGATGCCATAGGTGCAGTCATAATCACAAGCAGGGATGCAGGAAGCAGATGTACTGAGACGGAGAGCAAGCTTGCACATTCCGCAGCGGCATTTCTTGGCAAACAGATGGAATCGTAGTACAATATAATAATACTACCGGAAATGAGGATAAGTAATGAATGAACAGTATATAAAAGAACACTATGGCTTTGAGGATGTAAGAAATGTCGTAGCTAAGTTACGGGACAAGGACGGCTGTCCGTGGGACCGCGAGCAGACACATGAGAGCATAACAGGGTGTCTGCGTGATGAGAGTGAAGAGGTAATTGAAGCAATAGAGAACAGGGATTATCTTAATCTCCGGGAGGAGCTGGGAGACCTGCTGCTTCAGGTGCTTCTGCATGCAAGAATAGCTGAAGAAAATGGAGAATTTACACTTGAAGATGTGATAGACGAGCTGGGACATAAGCTTGTCAGACGCCATCCGCATGTATTTGGCGATGAAGGGCAGCTTAACGATGCCAAAGCAGGACATACAAGGTGGAATGATGTTAAGAAGAAGGAGAAGCTTGACCGCATAAGTGAGTATGAGCAGTGGATATCCGATGGCAGGCTTGAGCCGCAGGTGCTTGACAGATATAAGAAGATGCTTACGGACAAAGGCCTGTTATAAATCTATACCGCCGGCACTTATATAATATGTTGAAAAAAGCGTAAAATGCGCGGTTAAGTATTGACAAAAATGTCAAATCTTCTTGACAAAAGGGGCTTAAATAGTATAATTAAGCTAGTTGGGCGTGTATCAACAAATAATAACTATAATCCGAATGAGGAGGAGTTCACTAAGATGAATAAGACAGAGTTAGTTGCAGCAATGTCAGAGAAGTCAGAATTGACAAAGAAGGACAGCGAGAAGGCATTAAAGGCATTCATGGATGTCGTTGCAGAAGAGCTTAAGAAGGATGAGAAGATCCAGCTTGTAGGCTTCGGTACATTCGAGGTTGCCAAGAGAGCAGCAAGAACAGGTAAGAACCCACAGACAGGCAAGGCTATTAAGATTCCTGCTACAAAGGCTCCTAAGTTCAAGGCTGGTAAGGCACTTAAGGATACTGTTAATAAGTAATTCATCAGAATTAGTTATAGTTTATGAAAGATGCGCCGGGACACCTGTTCCGGCGCATCTTATGTTATTACAATTATTGAATGGACAGGAACGGAGTAAGTATGAGACTTGACAAATATTTAAAAGTATCACGGCTTATCAAACGCCGTACGGTTGCTAATGATGCATGTGATGCAGGACGTGTTATTGTCAATGACAAGGTCGTAAAAGCATCATATGATGTTAAAGAAGGCGATGTGATTGAGATTCAGTTCGGCAATAAGTCGGTAAAGGTCCGTGTTACGGATATAAGAGACACAACTAAAAAAGAAGAAGCCAAGGATATGTTTGAATATATCTGATAATTATTCATAATCCCGGAAGGACAGGTATATATTTATAGTAAGATGTTGGTCCGGAGGGATTATGATGGATGAGAAGCCAAAGCTTGCAAGAAAGCATTCACTTGATATGGAGAACAGGGAGAAGGCAAGGATAACCGGTGTTAATGACGTTATCTCATTTGACCTTGAGAATGTTCTCCTTGAGACGGATTACGGCATGATGACAATACATGGTGATGACCTTCATGTAAGGCGTCTGTCGGTGGAAAAAGGCGAAGTGGATGTTGACGGGCGTATAGATGCAATTCAGTATTCGGATGTCAAAAGCTATGCTAAGAAGGGCAGTTCTGTGATGTCGAGGCTGTTCGGGTGAGCACGCTGATAACGTGGGAGTGGGGATATCTGCTTGCTTCCATGATGTGGGGGATGGTGCTTGCGGGATGCTATGACATTATAAGGGTATTCAGAAGGGTTGTTGTCCACAGGGGCGTCCGGTGGATTTTTGCAGAAGATATGGTATACTGGATGTGCAGCGGATTTGTGATATTTCACGTTACATTTCTTATAAATGACGGAATTATAAGAAGTTTTTCGATTGCAGGATTTGCGATGGGAGCCGCGATATACAGGGTGGCAACACATAACTGGCTTGTTGACATGCTTGCGGCATGTATTAATTTTTTGCTGATTCCATTGAAAATGTTAATAAGATATTTTAAAATGTTATTAAGTTGGATTTTTAAAGTGAAGGTGACATTGGATGAGAAAGTTCGAGACAAAACAGGGAAGACAGGCGAGACTGAAGAGACAGAGACGCTCTAACATACTGGCTATGGCAGCAGCAATTGTGGTTGTGCTGGTGCTGAGTATTGTTGTGTTTACCGGCAAGAGATCGCTTGATGCCAAAGGAAGAGAATATAATTCGCGGCGTGAAGAACTGTCACAGCAGATTGCCGAGGAAGAGTCCAGAAGCCAGTCACTTGAGGAATACAAAAAATATGTCAAAACCAAGAAGTTTGTTGAAGAGATTGCCAAGAATAAGTTTGGACTGTTATATCCTGATGAGATAATCTTCAGGTCTGAAGGTTCGGGCAGATAATTGAAGCGCATTACAGGACGCAGCCGCATGGCTGCGTTTTTTGTCGACCAAATGTAAAGGCAGCACAAGTCATTTTGACAAAACATGCAGTCGCTTAACTGTATAATGTCATGAAGAAAACGGCGGAATACATACGCCGGTAAGACTATAAGCGACTATAAGCAGACTGGAGTTTGACAGATGGAGACATATGACATTAAGATTGCATACTCAAAGGGAAAGCTGGAAGAATCAGCAAGAACATTCAGAAGGTTAAGTGAATCATGTGCCGATTGCGAGATAGCCAATGAACTTTCGGTAATGGCGGAAGTGATTGAACACTGCCTTGATGCAGGGGAAGAGCTTAAGGAGCCGGCTCCGCAGGTAAGGGGGAGTATAGAAAAAAGGCTTGCAAGAAGGGGAATCCGTGTGAAAAATATGTGTGTCCTGGCAGCCAATGACAGGCCGATAGAGATAATAATGCAGGCAAGAACTGCCAGAAAAGGCAATATAAGTGCTAAGGAGATATGCAAATGTCTGGAGAATATTCTTGGAATTGATTTTGAACCGTCAGAGGTGAACAGAAGGCTTGTCAATGAGACATATCATGATTATATATTTGTGCAGAGTCCAAGGTATCAGACGATAGTCGGCAAATGTTTTGTTACTTCTGATATGGACGGTGTATCAGGGGATAACTATTCGGTTGAATATCTTAGCGGTGGAAAACTTGCGGTTACGATTGCGGACGGAATGGGCAGCGGTGCAAGGGCAAGGAGTGAAAGCGGCGTTGTTATAGAACTGCTTGAGCAGAGCCTTGATGCGGGCTTTGATGCAAGGGCTGCGATAGAGCTTATAAATGCTGCAATATCGGCAGGAAGGCGCGAATGCCATCCGGTGACTGTTGATAACTGCCTTATAGACAGATATTCGGGAATAGCGGAATTTATAAAGCTTGGTGCGGCGTCAACATTTATAAAAAGAGACGGATGGGTTGAGATAATCCGTTCCACAACATTGCCTATAGGAGTGCTTGAAAGGATGGACTACGACGGAACATCCAAAAAGCTGTATGATGGAGATTATATAATAATGGTCAGCGATGGTGTCATAGAGGCTCTTGACGGAGATGACAAGGAAGAACAGATGGTGAGGATTATACAGAATATAGATGTGCGCGTGCCGGATGTGATTGCAAGTGACATAATAGAGGCGGCAATACAGGGAAAGACTGGGATAACGGATGATATGAGTGTGATAGTCACAGGGATATTTGACACACAAATTAATCTGTAATAATATGTTGCAGTAATATGTTTGCAGTGAGTGTGGATACGCAGCGATTAGGTACAGCAGAATGGGGATTGACGTGGATTTTACGGATAAAGTTTGCAGATACATAAAAGAAAATAAGATGATTAGTGCAGGAGACTGCGTGGTTGTCGGACTGTCCGGCGGAGCTGATTCAGTGAGCCTGCTTATGGTGCTTGGCAGCCTAAAGGAGAGGATGGCGTTTGAACTTAGGGCACTTCATGTTAATCATGGCATACGCGGTGAAGAGGCAATGCATGACGAGCTTTTTACGAAAGCACTCTGCGACAGGCTTGGAATCAGGCTTAAGACGGTTCATATAGATGTCCCGGCACTTGTGCAGGAGACACATATGTCATCTGAGGAAGCAGGAAGGCATGCGCGTCAGGACGAATTTGCAAGGCTGTGTGCCGAGATAGAAAAAGAAAAGACTGTGGACCGGGAATCAGGACAGATACCGGGACAGACAGGCAGGCGTGTGGTAGTTGCGCTTGCGCATCACATGGATGACCAGGCAGAGACGGTTCTTCATAATCTTGTGCGCGGAAGTGCGCTTAAGGGGCTTGCGGGAATGTCACCTGTGAATGTTATGTATGGCACCTGTGATGGCGTAAGAACAGGGTATACAATAATAAGACCGCTGCTTTGTGTGAGGCGCGCGGCAATAGAAGAGTGGCTTCGCGGGCATAATCAGGAATATTGCACGGACAGTACCAATCTTGGCAATGATTATACCAGAAACCGCCTGCGCAATACGATTATTCCAATGCTTAATGACATGGTGAATGCCAATGCGGTAAGCAATATAGCGTCTGCGGCAGCATTTGCGAAAGAAGCGCAGGATTATATAAACAGGCAGGCCGAGGCTGCATTTGCCCAATGCGCAGATGTGCGTGAGCGTGAGACTGTAATAGATGCAGTAAGGCTTTCACAATATGACAGGATTATAAGAAAATATGTAGTGCACATGGCTATAGCATCAGAAGCTAAAGCGGCCAAGGATATATGCGCGGTTCATGTGGAAAGTGTTGAAGCGCTTATCGAGGCCGGAACCGGAAGCAGTGTGGATATTCCGTATGGCCTTAAGGCAAGGCGCAGGTATTCTGAAATAGTAATACAAAAAGCTGATATGAAGTGCGATGGGCAAAACGGCGGCGTGGATGAACATGATGGCCGCTGGTACTCAAAAAACGGATGGTATGCGGCTGATCGTATTAATTTGCAAAAAAATGCACATTCATTCCAACAAAATGACTATACGAAATTAATTGATTATGATAAAATAAAATTTAATCTGCAATTAAGAACAAGACAGGAAGAGGACTTTATCTGCGTGTACAGTGATGGACGGAGCAAGAAGCTTGGCAGGTTCATGATTGAACAGAAGATACCCGCAGAATACAGAGACAGGGTGCTTGTTGTGGCAGACGGCAATGAAATCGTATGGATAGTCGGATTCAGAATGAGTGAGCGTTATAAAGCGCAGGATACGACAATAAATACAGCAATGATAAGTGTCGGGAATGAATCAGGAGGAGACGATGGAGAAGATATCAGAATTAATCAGCCAGAAGGCGGTGGAGACAAGAATAGCAGAGATAGCAGAGCAGATTAATAAGGAATATGAAGGCCGTGACGTGCATCTTATATGTATACTCAAGGGAAGCCTGTTCTTCACATGTGAACTTGCCAAGAGACTTACGATGCCGGTAACGATAGACTTTATCCAGGTCTCAAGCTATGGCTCAGGTACGGTCTCAAGCGGCAATATTAAGATAAAAAAAGAACTTGATGAGAGTATTGAAGGAAGAGATGTAATTGTAATCGAAGATATAATTGATTCGGGTAATACATTGTCCAGACTCGTACCTTATCTTCAGAAGATGGGACCGGCATCACTTAAAATCTGTACACTGCTTGATAAGCCGGACAGGCGTGAGGCAGATGTGAATGTTGATTATAACGGGTTTGACATACCCGATAAGTTTGTAGTGGGATATGGACTTGACTATGATCAGAAATACAGAAATCTTCCGTACATAGGTGTAATTGAGTTCGTTGATTAAGATATGCCGTATATAGAAATGTCAGATAGAGGAGAATCAGATGAATAATAACAGATTTAATGGCATGTGGCTGTATCTCGTGATACTTCTTATAGCTGCATGTGCAGTATTCTCATTACGCGGGGCCAGGTCGGATGAGCGTACGCAGTATTCGTATCAGCAGCTGACTGAGGATATTGAAGATGATAATATAAACAACATAATTATTCAGCAGAATGAGCAGGTCCCTACGGGAAAGCTTACGGTAACTCTTAAGTCATCATCAGATGGTGCTGACAGAGTCATGTATGTGTCAGATGTCAATGCAATACAGGAATTGCTTAATTCCAATGGGGTTAGTTACCAGATGAGGGATGTCAAGGTTGAGAACTCATGGCTTTCAATTCTTCTGCCATGTGCAATGTCACTTATTGTGGTGATATTCCTGTTCTTTATGATGACAAGGCAGGCATCAGGCGGAAGCAATGCCAAGATGATGAATTTTGGAAAGAGCCGTGCCAAGATGATTATTAATCCTGACAAGCTTGTTAAGTTCAGCGATGTTGCCGGACTTGATGAGGAAAAGGAAGAACTGGAGGAGATAGTTGATTTCCTTAAGGATCCGCAGAAGTATACTAATCTTGGAGCAAGAATACCTAAGGGTGTAATACTTACAGGTGCTCCGGGTACAGGTAAGACAATGCTTGCCAAGGCAGTAGCGGGAGAGGCGGGAGTGCCGTTCTTTAGTATATCCGGTTCTGATTTTGTTGAGATGTTTGTTGGTGTAGGTGCATCAAGAGTCAGGGATCTCTTTGACGATGCCAAGCATAACGCTCCGTGTATAGTATTTATCGATGAGATAGATGCGGTCGCAAGAAGGCGTGGAACCGGAATGGGCGGCGGACACGATGAGAGGGAGCAGACACTCAACCAGATGCTTGTTGAGATGGACGGATTCGGCGTTAATGAAGGCATTATCGTAATGGCAGCAACCAACCGTGTTGATATCCTTGATCCTGCAATCTTACGTCCGGGACGTTTTGACCGTAAGATTGTCGTGGGAAGACCTGATGTTAAGGGCAGGCTTGAGATACTTAAGGTTCACGCACGTAAGAAGCCGCTTGGAGATGATGTTGATCTTGACAGTCTTTCGAGAACAACAGCAGGCTTTACCGGAGCAGATCTGGAGAATCTGCTTAATGAGGCTGCAATATATGCAGCTAGGAACGGTCGCAGATATATAAGTAATTCAGATGTTAATTATGCATTTGTCAAGGTTGGCATCGGTGTTGAGAAGAAGAGCAGAATTATATCGGAAAAAGAGAAGAAGATTACGGCTTACCATGAGGCCGGACATGCAATACTGTTCCATGTTCTGCCTGATGTCGGCCCTGTCCATACAATATCAATCATACCTACAGGACTTGGGGCAGCAGGATATACAATGCCGCTCCCTGAAAAAGATGAGATGTTCAACACTAAGGGCAAGATGATTCAGAATATAATTGTAAGCCTTGGCGGACGTGTCGCTGAAGAGCTTGTGTTTGATGATATCACAACAGGAGCTTCACAGGATATTAAGCAGGCGACACAGACTGCACGTTCAATGGTGACCAGGTATGGATTCTCCAAGGAACTTGGACTTATTAATTATGATGATGACAGTGATGAGGTATTCATCGGAAGAGACCTTGCACATGCAAGACCTTACAGTGAGGCTGTAGCAGGCAGGATTGATGATGAGGTCAAGGAGATAATAGACGACTGCTATAAGCAGGCATCGGATATAATTGCAAAGCACCGCGATGTTCTCGACAGATGTGCGGAGCTTCTTATAGAAAAAGAAAAAGTTACAAGGGAAGAATTTGAGGCGCTGTTTTAACATAAAAATGTATTGGCAGGTATTGCAACAGGTCATATGTATTTGAGTGTATACAACAAATTCGACATTTTGTACAAAAAAATATGTCAAATTTTGTTACATTTGTGACCACTTACAGTAGGCGCGATGCTATAATAAATATCGTAAAAACCCCCCAATACATTATTTATATATTACACCCCATAATAAGTGAAATACCTTCTCCAAAAAGGACAGCCTGCAACGCTGTCCTTTTTGCATGTTTTTTTGCATGCTTTTTTACAAGTCTTTTTACACAGTCTTTTTTACAAGTTACTTTTTCCCTTGAATTATCCCCCGTTTCGTTATAAAATTAATCTGTATATGTTGTAGTTTTGGAAGGAGAGCGGTCCCGATCTATGCGAATTACTAAGAATTTTGATGGCATGACGGTTTGTGAGAAGAGACTTAATTATCTCATGAATGTTAAGCCTATACTTAATATACATGCCATATTCAGTGATGCAGGTCCGGAATACAGAATTCCACCAGAGCCTGATAAGGATGAGAATGTGAAGCTTAGGCTTAGAACAGCAAGATACAACATCGACGAGGCCTGCGTTGTGGTTAACAATAACAGAATTGCCATGCACAGGACATTTTCTAATGAGCTGTTTGACTTCTATGAGGCAGATATTAATGTCGGAAGTGAGAAGCTTTATTATTACTATGAAGTACGTGTTGGAAAGGTTGTATGTTATTATAACCAGATTGGCGTTATGAGAGATCTTAACCCATTCTACAATTTTCAGATAATGCCGGGCTTTAAGACCCCACAGTGGGCTAAGGGTGCTGTCATGTATCAGATTTTTGTTGACCGTTTTTGTAATGGGGATAAGACCAATGATGTGCTTACTAATGAATATGCATATATCGGTCAGCATGTTGAACGTGTAGAGGAATGGGATTCAAGACCTAATGAGATGGATGTGCGCCGTTTCTATGGCGGTGATCTTCAGGGCGTTATGGATAAGCTTGATTATCTTCAGGATCTCGGTGTTGACGTAATATATTTTAATCCATTATTTGTGTCACCGTCTAATCATAAGTATGATATTCAGGACTATGATTATATAGACCCACATATCGGCAGGATTACAGATGATGGCGGAAGCCTGCTTGACGAGGGGGATAATGACAATACAAAGGCTTCAAGATATATAAAGAGAGTTACGGGAAAGAATAATCTCGAAGCAGGCAATGAATTCTTTGCGCAGCTTGTGAGCGAAGCGCACAGAAGGAATATGAAGGTCATTATTGACGGAGTTTTCAATCATTGCGGTTCGTTCAACAAATGGCTTGACAGAGAACATATATATTATGCATCAGAGGAGAACTATGAGAAGGGGGCATATGTAGACCGCAACAGCCCTTACCATGACTTCTTCAAATTCTACGGGGATACATGGCCTGATAATAATTCATATGACAGCTGGTGGGGCAATGATACGCTTCCGAAGCTTAATTATCAGGGATCACCAAAACTTGAAGAATATATACTGAGAATAGCAGCTAAGTGGGTATCGGCACCGTATAATGTCGACGGCTGGAGACTTGATGTGGCGGCAGACCTTGGATATGGTACGGAGTACAACCATGAGTTCTGGCGTAAGTTCCGTAATGTCGTGAAGAAAGCCAACCCTGATGCGCTTATTCTTGCTGAGAATTATGGAGATTCATATGACTGGCTGCAGGGTGACCAGTGGGATACCATAATGAATTACGATGCATTTATGGAACCTGTTACATGGTTTCTTACAGGAATGCAGAAGCACAGCGATGAGTTCAGGCAGGATATGCTTGGCAATGTAGACAATTTCTTTGGCGTAATGAATCACAATATGGCAAGAATGGGAGGACAGGCAGTTGGTATTGCCATGAATGAACTGTCTAACCATGATCATTCAAGATTTCTTACAAGGACTAACAGGACTGTCGGCAGGCTTGCATCAAAAGGTTCGGATGCTGCATCCCAGGGCGTCAATAAAGCCGTATTTATGGAGGGAGTAGTTATTCAGATGACATGGCCGGGCGCACCGACGATATATTATGGTGATGAAGCCGGTGTATGTGGATGGACCGATCCTGATAACAGAAGAACATATCCGTGGGGACATGAAGACAAGGAACTTATAGCATTTCACAGGGATATAATAGCTGTGCACAAATCAAGTCCTGCACTTATGCATGGATCATATAAGATGCTTGTCGCAGAACATAATCTTATATGCTATGGAAGATTCTGCGAGGATGATGTGGTTATCGTAGTCATTAACAACGGTGATGACGAGCGGCGTGTGAATATACCGGCATGGCAGACAGGACTTACTTCGCATGATGATGTGGAGCAGGTGCTTGTTACGTATGATGGCGGATATAGCACGGAACGTCTTGGATACAGTGTGCCGGGGGGATATCTGGATCTTGGATTAAGAAGAACATCTGCGGTAATACTAAGAAAGATACAGTATTAGATTGGAGAATATATGGATAAGAGAGATAACGAATTAAACAATATACAGAATTCACAGGCAGGTCAGGAGAGCAGGCCTAAGGCTGACGGAATGAGAGAGCCGAGAAGACTTGCTAAGTCAGTCCCACCTTCATCGGGAACACCGAGACGTCAGCGCCCGCAGGGACAGCAGGCAAAGCAGGGCGCAGGAAGCGCATCTTCGGGCGCGGCGAGACGCCCACGTCAACAGGGACAGCAGAGCGGAGAGAGAAACGCTGACGGACAGGGAAGAAGCCCTCAGAGACAGTCGGGACCGGGACAGAGCAGACCGAGAAGAATGCCTAATCCCGGCGCACAGGCGAAGAGAGCTGAAGGACGCAGATATATACCTCTTGATGAGGCGGATGACAGTCGTTTTACCGACATTAAGCTGAATAAGAAGATGCGTACATGGAACAAATACAAGAACTATATATTCGGCGGTATCGCAATTATAATTCTTGTGGTAATAGTGGCATTCAGTGTCCGTTCATGTGCCAATGACAAGAAGCAGGAGGAAGAGTCACTCTATTCAAAGCCTTCAATGGGACCGCTTCAGGTAACACAGGGAGCTGATACCCAGACTCAGACACAGGCATCGACAGAAGTGCAGACGACACAGGCAGCTACACAGGCAGCGGGAGGAGTTGTATCCACTACTAAGACGGCTGCGGCTGAGGACTTTACAAGTGAGGCATCATACAGCAAGAGTGTATTTATTGGCGATACAATTGTATCGGGAATGGAATACTATAAGTATCTGGGCTCAGATAAGATAATAGCTGATACTAATCTTACTGCATCAAAAGCAGCGGATAAGGTGAGCCAGCTTGCATCATCTAATCCTGAGAAGGTCTATATCATGCTTGGACTTAATGATCTTAACTACAACTCCAAGACTGTAGACTCAATTGCACAGGATTTTGCAAGTCTTATTACACAGATTAAGCAGACAGTTCCAGCAGCAAAGATATATCTTGTTTCTGTAACACCTATAACAAAGGCATGTGAGAGCAAGAGCAGCATTTACATTACAATGAGTAATGTTGAGGCACTTAATGCAAAGTTAAAAGAGGTTGCGGCAACATCAGGGGCAACATTTACGGATATTAATTCTGCATTCCAGGATTCTTCGGGATATCTTAATTCGGCAGTGACAGGCAATGGATATAACCTTAAGAATGAGTATTACGGATTCCTTCTGAATACGCTTGCAGAGATGACTAAGTAAGAGCGGAGCACGTGAGATGAATTTTCATGTATTAACATTGTTTCCACAGATGATACTTGACGGGATGAATACAAGTATTATGGGGAGGGCAATCAGCAAAGGAAAGCTTTCTGTTGATGCTGTGAATATCAGGGACTTTTCAACCAATAAGCATATGAAGGTTGATGACTACACATATGGAGGCGGGGCAGGAATGCTTATGCAGGCTGCTCCGGTATGTGCGGCATATCGTTCGGTTGAAGAGAGCATAGGAAGGAAGCCGAGGGTTGTGTATCTTACACCGCAGGGACGGGTGTTTAACCAGCAGATGGCATGGGAGCTTGCGCAGGAGGATGAACTTGTATTCCTGTGTGGACATTACGAAGGTATTGACGAGAGAGCGCTTGAGATGATAGTTACGGATTATGTATCTATAGGTGATTATGTTCTGACAGGCGGTGAGCTTCCGGCTATGGTTGTTATGGATGCCGTGGCGAGACTTGTGCCGGGTGTGCTTAATAACGATGAGTCAGCTCAGTTTGAAAGTTTCCACGACAATCTTCTTGAGTATCCGCAATATACAAGACCTGAGGAATTCGAGGGCAGGAAAGTTCCGCCGGTTCTTCTGTGCGGTGACCATGCTAAGGTTGAAGCATGGAGACTTGAACAGTCAATTGAGAGAACTAAAAAGTTCAGACCGGATCTGTACGAAAAGTACAGACAGGAACATCCGGAAGATACAGCAGGTAAGAAAAAGAGATAAGAGTGATATAGACTAGACAGGGAATACAAAGGTATGATAGATACATATGTTGCCATAGATCTGGAGACAACCGGAACCAATCCTGCTGAGGACAGGATAATTGAGGTAGGGGCGGCAAAAGTGGAGTGTGGACGTGTCGTGAGCATATTTTCAACATTTGTCAATCCACAGATATCAATAAGTCCGAGAATAACGTCTCTCACAGGCATTACAGATGAAGATGTTGCGGGTGCACCGGTAATTGCCGATATAATTGCTGATATGATTGCATATACAAAGGATGTTCCGATTCTCGGACACAATGTGATATTTGATTACAGCTTCATAAAAAAAGCAGCAGCTAACAGTAAGCTGGAATATGCAAAAGAAGGAATTGACACGCTTAAGATTGCGCGAAGAATTCTCCCGGATGTTCCGCATAAGAATCTTCCGGCGCTGTGTGAGCATTTTAAGATAGACCCGGGCAAGAGCCACAGGGCGCTTGATGATGCGATAAGTGCATCGAAGCTGTATTACGCACTGTATGCTGTTAATCCGGAAGATGAGATGTTCAATAAGGCAATGGTTCTTAATTATAGCGTTAAGAAGGATTCGCCGATAACGCCGGCACAGAAAAAATACCTTACGGCACTTGCTCAATACCATAATGTGGCGGTAACAGTTCCAATAGACAGTATGACAAAGAGCCAGGCCTCACGCATGATTGATGGTATTATCGGACAGTATGGCAGAATCCCGGTATATTAAGTACGTGGTCAGGCATTCAGCTCATCCATTTTTTTGAGAATATACTTTTTCATCGGAGTGTTCAGCATATGAACGCGGTTACGGAGATTGTTGAATTTGTCTGAATCTCCGTTTTTTATATAGCAGGATGCCAGCAGAATGTAGTTGCTGCTTGTGTCAGTACCGCATTCGATTCCGAATTCAAGGACGCGGACAGCTTCTTCAACATGACCTTCATTAATGAGCTGCTCACCCCACTTTACTATGGTGCCGGTAAGTGATGCATAATTATTATCATACTCAGAGAGTGCGGGCAGATTGGCAGCACCGTAAGTAAGCTTAAGGTCTGTGTTGGTTATTCCCTGAAGATTTACTATCCTGCATGATGCGAGATGCCTGATTGTTTCCTGACAGGAAGCAATTTCTTTTGAGGGATTTGAAAAAAATGGTAGGGAATCAAGCGGGATTGTGATATAATCAAGAGAATCAAGGCTCTGCCGTCTTGTGGCGTTGGCCCTGGATTCACGCTCAAGATAAGCCGATTCGGTTAATCTGTCACGGCGGTAAGTGTATTTTACAAAAGCCGTGAATGCAAGTGAAAGAATCAGAACAATAATAAATATCATCGAAAGCCTCCTGAAAGGAAAATTATGATTAATTTTACAAGCATAAAGAATAAAAAAATCCTAGTTGTAGTAATATCTATAATGATAATAGCGATGGTAGCACCGCTTGTGTTAAGCTCAGTACTTGGAATATTGTAATACCTGTACTGTACAGCTGTCAATTACAATGCTTATGCACGAACCTGAGATGCGCATAAAGTAGCGCAGGAATGGAGGATAGTGATAGTATGCTCTCGGATACAGTTTTCAGAAGAAGCGTTCTTAAGAATATAACTGAATACAGATCAGGCAGCCAGGGCATATTATCAGCAGTCAGCAATGGAAGATATGCGGTTATTGATGCATGTAATGCTCTTGCGTGCCGCGGCGGGGAGCCGGAAGGCATTAATGCGGCGGTTACAATCCCTGACAGCTATGATGAGAAGTTACTCAAAAAGCTCATTGCAGATATAGATGCGCAGTGCAGAACGTGTGGGACACATATTGAGGATGTTGCGGTCAGTACATCTCAGCACATACGGAAGCCTGTTATAACAGCAAGTGCATTTGGCAGAAGCAGTGAGGAAATGCCTGCCGGTATGCAAAAGGCGGGCGGTAATCTTGATATAATCGCATCAGGAAGTATCGGAATGTCAGGCATAATGAATGTGCTGGATTCGCATATGGATGAGGCAAAGAAAGTCTATGCTGACAGTGTCATTAATGCGGCGGCTGCAGACGCGGGGAAGCTGTCTGTCGCAGACAGGGCGTCACTTGCAGCAGGGGCAGGAGCATCATACCTTGTGGCAGCAGGCGATGGCGGTATATACGCAGCACTGTGGCGGCTGGCAGCGGATAATGGATGTGGTTTTGATATTAATCTCAGAGATATTCCTGTAAAGCAGGAGATAATCGAGATGTGCGAGCTGTTTGATATTAATCCTTATGAGTTATCATCTACGGGATGTATGCTGATGACAGCTGAAGATGGATGTGGTATAGTTGATGTACTTAATGAGAATGGCTATGACGCTGTTGTTATCGGGCATACAACTAAGGAGAAGGCTAAGATGATGCATCTTGAAGATGAGGTGCGTTATCTGGATGTACCGCGTAATGAGGAATCAGAAAGGTTTATACAGCTTTAATATAATAGAATGGAGAAGGATAATGAGAGAGAAGATCCTGAATATGCTTGAAAAAAACGGCCGTATTGATATTAAAGATATGGCGACAATGCTTGGAACGAATGAGACTGTAATAGCTAATGAGATGGCAGATATGGAGAAAGAGCATATCATATGCGGCTATCATACACTGATTAACTGGGATAACACAAGCGATGAGAAGGTTACTGCACTTATAGAGATTAAGGTAACTCCACAGCGCGGCGTAGGATTCGACAGTATAGCAGAGAGAATCTACAATTACGAGGAGATTACATCACTGTATCTTATGTCTGGCGGATTTGACTTTACTGCAATTATCGAGGGTAAGACAATGAAGTCCGTAGCACAGTTTGTCTCGAGCAAGCTTGCACCGCTTGAATCTGTTCTTAGCACTTCAACACATTTTATTCTTAAAAAATATAAAGATTACGGCACGGTTCTTGATGTGCCTGACAAAGATGAGAGGATGCTGGTGACACCATGAGAAACCCTGTAGCAAAGAAGGTCACACAGATTGAGCCTTCAGGAATAAGAAAGTTTTTTGATATTGTAAGTGAGATGCAGGATGCTATTTCTCTTGGCGTTGGTGAGCCTGATTTTGACACTCCGTGGAGCGTAAGGGAAGAGGGCATATATTCACTCGAGAGAGGAAGAACGTTCTATACTGCTAATGCGGGCCTTAAGGAACTGCGTATTGAGATTGGCAATTATATCTCAAGAAAATATGACCTGCATTATGATGCTGTTCATGAGATTATGGTAACAGTCGGTGGAAGCGAGGCAATAGACCTTGCACTTCGTGCAATGGTAGATCCGGGAGATGAAGTGCTTATTCCACAGCCAAGCTATGTATCGTATCTGCCATGTGCGGTTATGGCAGATGCCAAGCCGGTAATAATTAATCTCAAGGAAGAGAATGAGTTCAAGCTTACCAGAAAGGAGCTTGAAGAGAGTATAACAGACAAGACTAAGATTCTGGTGCTTCCGTTCCCGAATAATCCGACGGGTGGAATTATGACTAAGGAAGAACTTGAGGAGCTTGTACCGGTTATTATAGAGCATGACCTGTACGTTATCTCTGATGAGATATATGCGGAGCTGACATATAAGGGCAGGCATGTATCGATAGCAAGCCTTCCGGGGATGCATGACAGAACTGTCACGATTAACGGCTTTTCAAAAGCATTTGCAATGACAGGATGGAGACTGGGGTATGCTATAGCACCTAAGATGATTATGGACCAGATGATTAAGCTTCATCAGTTCGCAATTATGTGTGCACCTACCAACAGTCAGTTCGCTGCTGTCGAAGCACTTAAGAACTGCGATGATGAAGTCGCAAAGATGGTAGAAGCATATGACCAGAGAAGAAGATTTTTGATAGATGCATTAAGAGGAATGGGACTTGAATGCTTTGAACCGTTTGGAGCATTTTATGTATTCCCATCAATTAAGAAGTTCGGACTTTCATCAGATGAATTCGCCAGCAGGCTGCTTAGAGAGGAGAAGCTTGCTGTAGTTCCGGGAACGGCATTCGGTGACTGCGGAGAGGGCTTCCTGAGAATATCTTATGCATATTCACTTACTGATTTGAAAAAGGGATTAGAGCGATTACAGAGATTTATTAATAAACTTCAGACCGAATGATGGGTTTGATGAGGTTCCTGTATTCGTGGAGGGAGATACTATGGCGGATTTTAATGTAAACCTTATTAACCCATTTCTTATGGCATCATCGAGCGTGATAAGAGATGTATGCCAGTGCGAACTTAAAGTAGGTAAGCCATACGTAAAAGGCGGAGATTTTAAAGAGGATACTGTAATGATAATGATCGGACTTACGGGCGAGCTCAGAGGACAGGTAATGCTTGTGTTCAATGAGAAGAATGCACTGTCGGTCGTAAGCCGGATGGCGATGATGGAGATTACAGAGATGAATGAACTTGCGGTAAGTGCCATAAGTGAGCTTACCAACATGATTATGGGTAATGCCGCGACAATTCTTTCAACGAAGGGAATTGCTGTGGATATTACACCCCCTACATTCTGTCATGGTTCATTCAGTGTTAGTACCGCTTATACGAAAGATGTATGTGTGCCTCTGCTCTCAGACGGAGAGACATTCGTTGAAGTTGATATTGCGATAAAAGGTGAGGAAGAATGATAAATATAGTACTGCATGAACCGGAGATGCCTGCTAATACCGGTAATATCGGACGTACATGTGTGGCAGCAGGAGCAAGGCTGCATCTCATAGAACCGCTTGGATTTCATATCAATGAAAAGATGGTGAAGAGGGCGGGACTTGATTACTGGGACAAGCTTGATGTAACAGTGTATGATAACTATGAAGATTTTCTTGAGAAGAATCCCGGAGCCAAGATATATATGGCAACAACGAAGGCACCACATACCTACTGTGATGTGCGCTATGAAGATGACTGCTATATTATGTTTGGTAAGGAAAGTGCAGGAATACCGGAAGATATACTTGTGCAGCATCCGGATACTGCAATAAGAATACCTATGATAGGCGACATACGCTCATTGAATCTGTCCAATTCGGTTGCAATAGTTCTGTATGAAGCTTTAAGACAGCATGATTTTGCGGATATGAGGCTTCATGGGCATCTGCGTAATTATGAATGGAGCGAATAATAATCAATGCGGCTTTCTGTAAGAAAGCCGCATTTTTTATACAGATTCAGTGCAGCCGTGTTCCTTCCTGATACCTGAAGCATGAATACAGGCGCAGGCATATTGTTATCATTGGAAGTTGTTAATGCGGCAGCTATGATACACTGCATAAGAAGCAATGCAAGCCCCTTACGGCGGTGATGTGCGTCTGTCTCAACACCCCAGATGCATATGTAGGAATTCTCATCATCAAGGAAGCAGGATGACAGGATATTATCTTCGGAATCAGTTATACAGCAGAACACTGATTCCTCTTCTTCATCTTCATGGAAAAAAAGGTTGGCAGCCGCAAGCTGTTCCTGCAAAGGAACCGGAAGTCCCCCATATAAAGCAGAGCCGGAATCATTATCGGAATTCCCTGCCGGATAATTATTACAGTCGAGCTTCAGAAGATACTCAGAATGTGAGTATGCAGGTGAAGGATTGGATGCTGTATCCGGTGTATTGTCTGATGTGTGGACAGGTGCGTAATAAAAATGGCTTATGTTAAGAAGCGCGGCCGAATGCCGCGCTTCATTAAGCAGTAAGCCAAACACACCCCTGCTGCGCATATCAGGAGCTACAAGTGCAGTAATCTCAGCTTCATCACATCCCGGGACATAGATGAATGAAAGAAAGCCTATTAGATGGCTGCCATCCCAGGCAGCAAAGAAAACGTCAGCATCAGCCTGCACCTCATCTTCATAATAAAGTTCGTATTCAGGCATGCAGGAATTAAGGCTCTCAATACATTCAAGAACATCCGTGGTTAAGCTGTTGTATGCTTTTATTGTAAAAATATTATCAGACATATGGTAACCTAATCTCCGTAAATTATGTGATTATGCGGCATTGCCGGAGCTTAAGGACGAAGTCCCATTCCACCCTCAAGTGTTATTGTCTCACCGCTCATATACTTGAAGTCAGGAGATGCAAGCTGTACGCATGCACGTCCTATCTCAGTCTCTACGTTGCCGTAATGTCCGGCAGGCGGCATCTTAACATTAGCCTTGAATGCATCAGGATAAGCCTGCTGGAACTTCTCAAGCTGGGCAGTCCATGCAAGAGGACATACGATGTTGACATTGATTCCGTCAGGGCCCCATTCTGTAGCCGCAACTCTTGTAAGCCCACGGATACCTTCCTTGGCAGCAGCGTATGCACACTGTCCGAAGTTACCGAAAAGTCCGGCACCCGACGCAAAGTTAATTACTGTTCCCTTAGTCTTCTTAAGATATGGATAACATGCCTTCATGTAGTAGAATGCAGCATAAAGACCTGAATATACGGCAAGGTCAAACTGCTCTGTTGTGTGGTCTGCAAGAGTTACACCTGAAGCAGAGGCCTGTGCATTATTGATAAGTACATCAATTCTCCCAAATGTATCAACTGCCTGCTTAACTACGTTCTGAACGGCAGCCTCATTGTCGGCACCTGCGCTTACATCAGCCTGGACAGGAAGAACCCTGATGCCGTAAAGGCGCTCAAGTTCTTCTTTGGCATCCTCAAGCTTCTGCACGTTACGTCCTGTTATGACAAGGTTAGCCCCTTCCTTTGCATAAGCAGTTGCAATACCATAGCCGATAGAACCGCAGCTTCCGTTACTTAATACGGCGCGTCCTCCACCTGTGATAATGGCTGTCTTACCTGTAAGAAATCCCATGATTCTTATTCTCCTCTCATAATTGAAAATAGTTGCGTTTTGATAACAAAACTTATGTATTATTTTATAGGATATCGAATGTTTAATCAACCAATGAGTTATGTATAATTTCTCAGTATGTATCTTTAAGTATGAAATATTGCAATATGTAAATTGTAATGCCACGAAACAGGGTATTCATTACAACATTGCTATTTGCCATATTTGAATGTATAATTAACTATTATTTGTAGAGGAGCGTATGTAAATGGGCAGGGTAGCAGTACTTACGGACAGCAATAGCGGAATTACGCAGATAGAAGCAAAAGAACTTGGAGTTAGTGTAATACCGATGCCGTTTTTTATTAATGGCCAGATGTATCTTGAAGATATAAATCTTACACAGGAGGAATTCTATAAGCATCTGGTTGAGGATTCGGAGATATCAACATCAATGCCGTCTCCCGGAGAATGCATTGATGCATGGGAGAAACTTCTTAAGGAGTATGATGAAATTGTATTTATACCTATGTCGAGCGGTCTCAGCAGCTTCTGCCAGACAGCAACAATGCTTGCAGAGGATTACGATGGAAGAATACAGGTTGTCAATAACCAGAGAATATCTGTTACGATGAGACAGTCGGTTCTTGATGCGAAGCAGTATGTGGCACAGGGACGCAGTGCGGCGGAGATTAAGCAGCTGCTTGAAGAGTCTAAGATGGAGTCGAGTATTTATATAACACTTGATACACTTAAGTATCTTAAGAAGGGTGGCAGAATAACACCTGCAGCGGCTGCAATCGGTACAATACTTAAGCTTAATCCGGTACTGCAGATACAGGGTGAGAAGCTTGATGCATTTGCAAAGTGCCGCGGCAAGCAGGCAGCTAAGAAGACGATGATTAGCGCCATTAAACATGACCTTGAGACAAGATTTGCAGATGCGGCAGGCAATAAGAGAATTCATATTGGTGCAGCATATACAGGTAATCCTGAAGAGGCAGCCGTGTGGGAAAAAGAGATAAGGGAAGCATTTCCTGAATATGATTTACATATGGATCCGCTGTCACTCAGTGTTGCATGTCATATAGGACACGGCGCGCTTGCAATAACAGCGACTGTATATGGTCCGGAGCTTGATTCATAGTATGTAAGGAGAACAGTATGTTAAGATGTGACGTTGCTAAGACAGACAAGTGGAGCATTGAGGATATATACGAAGATGATGCTGCGTGGCAGTCTGATTATGACTGCTTTGCGGATGAATTAAATAAAGGACTTCAATACAGAGGGCGTCTCGCTGATTCAGCGCAGACGCTCCTTGACGCAATAAAGATATATGATGAACTTGATGAGAAAGCAGAGAAGATATATGTATATGCATATATGAGGCTTTATGAAGATATGTCAGATGCTGCAAGTCAGGGAATGGCGCAGAAAGCGCAATCGCTTGTAGTTAAGTTCGCTTCTGAATATTCATTTATTGAACCGGAGATTCTGGCAATTGACGAGAATATCCTGCGCGGCTGGATGAATGGAAATTTGGGGCATTATACGCATATGATAGAGGATATCCTTCTGGAGAAGCCGCATACACTCTCAGCAGACAAAGAACAGCTGCTTGCACAGGCGTCGGTTATGCAGAGTGCGCCTAAGGATATATTTTCACAATTCAACAATTCAGATATCAGGTTCGCAGATATCACGGACGAGAACGGAGAAAGTGCGTCTCTTACCAATGGCGTATATGGGAGATTTATGGAGAGCAGCGACAGGCGTGTAAGGAAAGAAGCTTTTGAGAGCCTGTACAGGGAATATGCCGGGCATATTAATATGCTTGCGGCGGCATATACAGCCAATCTTAAGCAGGCGGGATTCTATGCGGGAGTGCGTAATTACGGTTCATCTCTTGAGATGTATCTTTCACAGAATAATATACCGGTTAATGTATACACAAATCTCATAGATACAGTGAACAGGCGGATGGAGCTTATGCACAGATATGTAAGGCTGCGTAAGCGGGCACTCGGAGTTGATGAGCTTCATATGTATGATGTCTATGCACCTATGGTTCCGGATTACAGTATGAAGGTGGGCTATGATGAAGCCAAGGAGATGGTGCTTGAAGGAATGAGACCGCTCGGAGAGCATTACGGCAGGATACTCCGTGAAGGCTTTGACGGTGGATGGATTGATGTAAGGGAGAATCAGGGCAAGCGCAGCGGTGCGTATTCATGGGGAGAGTATGGAACACATCCTTACGTAAGCCTTAATTATTCGGACAGACTTGATGATGTATTTACGCTGGCACATGAGATGGGGCATGCAATACATACATATCATTCTAATAAGAAGCAGCCGCATGTATATGCAGGATACAGGATATTTGTTGCAGAAGTGGCCTCTACATGTAATGAAGTACTGCTTATGAGAAGTCTTCTTGAGAAGTGTACGGACAATAGGGAAAGAAAGTATCTGCTTAATCATTTCCTTGAGCAGTTCAAGGGAACTTTGTTCAGACAGACGATGTTTGCTGAATTTGAAATGCAGACGCATGAGGCACTACGGAATGGAGAAGCACTTGGGGCGCAGGACATTTGCAATATATACAGGAAGCTGAATGAAAAGTACTTCGGAAGTGATATGGTGCTTGATAAACAGATTGAGTATGAATGGGCAAGAATACCGCATTTTTATACGCCTTTTTATGTATATCAGTATGCAACGGGCTTTTCGGCAGCAATTGCTATAGCCCGGTCACTTATTGACGGTTATAAGAAGGGGGATGACAGTGCCCGTGAGGGATATTTCAGATTCCTTTCGGGCGGCAGCTCTATGCATCCGATTGAACTTCTTAAGCTGTGCGGCATAGATATGACATCACCGGCTCCTGTCGAGGCCGCATTGGATGTATTTGAGGAGTTGTTGGATGAATTTGAAAATGGAATCTGAAGGAATGAAATGTGGTATGGTTCTCGATAAAATATACAGGTATACTGTCGGAATGCTTATGATTGTTATTACGGGTGTACTGTTCGCAATGGCATTGTGCGGTACGTCATTCATATCCCAAAGTGAGCATACGACATACAGGGCAGACAATTTTATTGTGCAGCTTGCAGCAGTACTTGCCGTTACCGCAATTACATTTGCTGCCGTCAGGATTAAGAAGCAGCCGGAATTTAGAAAAGCCGCAGCTGCGGCATGTGTACTGCTTGGAATTTTTCTGTTTGCGCTTATAGTCGGAACTCAGATGGCACCCGGTTCGGATTCGGGAATGATATGTGCGGTCGCAAGACGGATAATACGCAATGACCTGTCGGAAGATTTTACACAGACAACGATTCGGTATATGCAGAAGTATCCCAACCAGAATGGAATGGTTGTATTTATATGGGCACTGTTTAATTTTATCGGAACGGACAATTATATTGCACTTCAGCTGATTAATCTTGCAGCACTTTTTATTGCATATTACTACATATACAGACTTATAAAGGAAGTGTTTGGCGAAGATATTGCAGCGGTAAGCGTTATTGTCATGTGTATGTTCCTGCCGTTTTCAATATATGTCATGTTTGTCTATGGAACGATGCTCGGAATGGCATGCGCCATGGCGGCGTGCTATATGCTTGTACGTTTTGTCAGAGACGGACATATGAGGCATGGCGTGCTGTCAGCAGTCATGGTGGCACTTGCATGCGTATTCAAGTCTAATTATATGATTGTGTTTGCAGCACTCCTCATTACAGAGCTGATTACACTGATTAAGACAAGAAGCAGGAAGATGCTCGCAGCAGCAGTGCTTATGACAGCACTTAATATGATGGTAAGTCCGCTTACATCAGCTGCATATACTGCAATATCCGGCGATGCCGCAAGTGACGGAGTACCGCATCTTGCATGGGTTGCAATGGGACTTCAGGAAAGCCCCGGCAGGGCAGAGGGCTGGTATAACGGATATAACGACAGGGTATATGCGGATAATAATGGGGATACGGCGGCTGAGTCACAGCAGTGCAGGGAATATCTCAGACAGAGAATTCCTTATATGTTAAAAAATCCTGCATATACAGTTAAGTTCTTTGCAAAAAAGACGGCATCGCAGTGGAATAATCCTACATTTGAATGTTTTACGTTTATTGGGGACATGCAGACTGCCAATCATAAAGTAATGCCATCAATGGAAGCTATATATACTGACGGTACTTCAGTTAACAGCCTGCTTATAAAATTTATGAATATAATGCAGAGTGTGATACTGGGTGGTGCATTCGCATATTTCGTACTTAATTTTAAAAGGTCAGACTTACAGGAACTTATATATGCACTCATATTTGTCGGCGGCTTTTTGTTTCATTTTATGTGGGAAGCCAAATGCCAATATACGGTTGTATACATTTTACTATTGATACCTTACGCAGTTATGGGATATAATGCCATGTGTAGAAGACTACAGGAACGGGGTAGATAAGGGAATGGGAATTTCCACATGCAAGGGCATATATGAAATCATAAGAAGAACACTTTCCATGGTTAACCGCAATATAGTCAATCACGGAGAAGTGGTAGGATATATAGTTTCAAAGATGCTGGAGTACGAAAGAGTATATACACATGCTGAGATAGTCAACTATACAATGGTTGCAATGCTTCATGATATAGGAATGTACCGCGAGGAGAATATTAAGAATGTAGCCGATTTCGAGAATATTGTTGTATGGGAACATTCTGTTTACGGATATCTTTTCCTTAAGTATTTTACACCTCTTGGCAATCTTGCGGATATCGTGCTGTATCACCATCTGGCTTATAAGAAGCTGAAAACGGTTGAGTCAAAGCATGAGCATATAACAGAATGTCTTGCACTCGCTGATCAGATGGATACATATATGCAGCAGAAGAGCGGGATGATGGATAAGTCATATTTTATTAATAATGTGGATGTCAGATTCTCAAGAGCTGCGCTTGAATTATTCTTCAAGGCGGATGCCCGGTACGGAATACTTAAACATCTGTCTGACGGAAGCTATAAGGATGAGATTAATGAACTGCTGGACAAGTTTGAACTTAACGAGCGTGAGAGAAGGGCATATCTTGATATGCTTGTATATACAATCGATTTCCGAAGCGAATTTACCGTAATACATACGATGTCAACAGTCAATTTTGCGCAGCAGCTCGGACGCCTTATGAGACTGTCAAGTGTTGACCTTAAGAATCTGTACTATGGTGCACTGCTTCATGACCTTGGCAAGCTTGCAATTCCGGTTGAGATACTTGAGTCGCCGGGAAGACTTAACGATGCCGATATGGAGATTATGCGTTCACATGTTACAATAACAAGAGAGATTCTTGACGGAATAGTGGATGATGCCATAAGGGATATTGCGGCGAGGCATCATGAGAAGCTTGACGGTTCGGGATATCCGGCAGGACTTACAGAGAAAGATCTGACATTCCCGCAGCAGATAGTAGCTGTGGCAGATATACTCAGCGCACTCTATGGCAAGAGGAGCTATAAAGAAAGCTTTGATGCAGACAAGATAAAAGATATATTAAGAAGTGATGCGGATAACGGCAAGATAAGCCGGAGGGCTGTAGACTGTCTTATGCGTAATTACGATACGATTATAAAGAATTATGAGAAAGAGAAGGCTAATACAGTCGGTCTTTATCTCATGATTAAGCAGAAGTATGACGAGATTATTCCGGGCTTCAGGGCACTTGGCAATAATTGAGTCCTGACTTAATGAACGGTGGAAACTGATGTTTATAGGTAATGTTGAGATTAAGAATAATGTGATTCTGGCACCGATGGCAGGCGTAACCGACCTGCCATTCAGACTGTTATGCAAGGAACAGGGCTGTGGAATGCTCTATTCCGAAATGGTAAGTGCCAAGGCCATAATGTATAATAACAGAAATACGGATGAACTTCTTAAGGTAAGACCTGAGGAGAACCCGGTAGCTGTCCAGTTATTCGGATCTGATCCGCAGATTATGGCTGATATGGCTAAGAGAATTGAGGAGCTGCCATTTGATACGATAGATGTCAATATGGGCTGTCCGGTACCTAAGGTGGTTAATAACGGAGAAGGCTCCGCACTTATGAAGAATCCGCTGCTTGTCGGGCAGATAGTGAGTGCAATGGCAAAAGCCGTGAAGAAGCCGGTAACCGTGAAGATACGCAAGGGCTTTAATGATGATATGATTAATGCGCCTGAGATTGCCCACATAATTGAAGAATCCGGAGGAGCATGTGTTGCCGTACACGGAAGAACAAGAGAGCAGTATTATACCGGTAAGGCAGACTGGGACATTATAAGACAGGTAAAGCAAAGAGTGCATATTCCGGTTATCGGTAACGGAGACATAACGGATGCGCTGTCTGCCAGAGCCATGCTTGATGAGACCGGCTGTGATGCCGTAATGATAGGAAGAGCTGCGAGAGGTAATCCATGGATATTCAGGGAGGTGTCGGAATATCTTCAGAATGGTACAATACCACAGCGTCCATCGGATGAAGATGTCCGTAATATGATACTCAGGCATGCCAGACTACTTGTGGAATGTAAGGGCGAGTTTACCGGAATAAGAGAGATGAGGAAGCATTTTGCCTGGTACACGGCGGGCTTTCCCAATTCGTCGATGCTGCGCAATCAGGTCAACTTTATAGAGAGCCTTGAAGCCCTTGAAGAGCTCGTTAAGAATGTTAAAAAACTATGAAGAAATGATTAAATTTTGTTTGACACAAAATAGCGAATATGGTACGATACAAGAGGTTGAGGGACATGATTTGTTCACAATTCAACCTCATTATTTTTATTTTTATTCGGAGGTACTTGGAATGAAAGGTACAGTAAAGTGGTTTAACAACCAGAAGGGTTACGGCTTCATCTCAGACGAGTCAGGTAACGATGTATTCGTTCACTACTCAGGACTTAACATGGAAGGCTTCAAGTCACTTGACGAGGGCGCTGAGGTAGAGTTCGACGTAGTTAATGGCGCTAAGGGACCACAGGCTACTAACGTAACAAAGTTATAATCAAAGAAGTTTTACAGTGTGCCTTTTTCTGATAAAATATATATATAATTTATTTAGAAGAGATATATTGTTACACAACGAAGATTATGTACATGAGGACTGCTGCGTATGCGGCGGTCCTTTTGTAATGTCTAAATGCATTGCAAAATCCGTTTCGGTTATTTATAATAGAGATACCGCATTTTTGCGTGGGAAAGGATTAATGTTTTATGAATGATGGTTTTGATTTATCTATGATTGACATGTCACAGACGGTGCCGGACAGCACGGCATCCCTTATAAGTGCAGGAGGCATGGTTATACTATCGGTATTCCTTGTGCTGCTTTTTGTAATTTTCATACGTTACAAAGCTAAGATAATGCCGCTTATAGCAGGTGTTCTGGGATATGTGATATTTATATTTATGGGAAGTAATTTTGTCATAAGCATACTTCCGGACTTCGCAAGGCCTGACGGAATGACAGGAGGCATGGAGATATGTATGACATCACTTGTCATGACACTGTTCTACACGATTGCGAGAATATGTGTTGCTAACATAATTAAGGACAGATATAAGGGACCGGGAGATGTATTTATCGCCGGACTGGGGCTTGGTGTAGGTGATGGCGCAGTGTATGGAATAACAACGATTATGACTATGAGTGTGCTTGCATCGTCAATTAACCATGCGGGACTTGAGGAACTCCTTCTTAATACGGGGCTGTCAGCAGATGCGGCCGTAGATCTGTATGTGTCTACAATATCACCGCTGATTCATGTACCTCCTGTTGTATGGCTGCTTATGGGAATCAGTCTCAGTATGGACATGATTATGAATATAGGCCTTATGATGATATGCAGCGGTGTTGCGGACGGAAAGCTTGATGGCAGATGGTATGCAATTACAGCGGTTATTAATTTTGTAATGCTTATTCCGTTTACATTTAATTCAACTAATTACACAACGACTGCGCAGGCTGTTGTACCATTTGTAATTAAAGCAGCCATGTTTGCTGCATTTGCATATATGGTGTTAAGAATTGATAAGGAAAAGCTTGGTTCAATGCTCAGTAAGGATCTTAAGGGTTACACATATGAGAGGATGCCAAGATTCGGTAATCTGAGGAAGAAGTAATGAGGGATATGGGACACAATAATCAGAAAAAGGTTGCTGCAATCAATGACCTGTCGGGATTTGGAAGGTGTTCAACTACGGTGCTGCTTCCGATAATTTCATATATGGGAGTCCAGTGCTGTCCTGTTATTACATCCATATTTTCCAATCATTCAGGATATGACAGTTATTTTTTTGATGACTGCACTGATAAGATGCAGCCGTATATTGATGAGTGGAGGAAGCTCGGTCTTGAGTTTGAAGGAATCTATACCGGGTTTCTGGGGTCACACAGACAGATTGATATTGTAAGACGTTTTATAGATGATTTCAGGACGGAGAGAACAACAGTAATAGTCGACCCTGTTATGGGGGACGGAGGCAGTGCATATTCAAC
The DNA here is from genome assembly GCA_025146925.1 of [Bacteroides] pectinophilus. Classification (NCBI taxonomy): domain Bacteria; kingdom Bacillati; phylum Bacillota; class Clostridia; order Eubacteriales; species [Bacteroides] pectinophilus. Next base: position 438,715 of record CP102260.1, read on the forward strand.
ATATACAGAAGATATGTGCAGGGATATGAGGCAGCTTGTCAGCAAGGCGGATATTGTGACACCTAATGTTACGGAAGCGTGTATGCTTACGGGAACCGAATACAGGGAGAAGTATACGGACGCGCAGCTTCACGAACTGGCAGGAATGATAGCACAGCTTGGTCCGAAGAAGATAGTTATAACAGGAATCCGGCAGGGAAGCAGTTATATTTCCAATTATGTATATGAGGAGAATGCTGACGGCAGTGTTAATGCAAGGCGGCTTCGTTCTAAGCTTGTAGGTACTACAAGATGCGGAACGGGTGATATATTTGCATCAATAATATGTGCCGACGCTGTCAACGGGGTACCTCTTGAAAAGTCAGTAAGAAAGGCATCTGCATTTATAAAGGAATGCATACTTAAGTCAATGGAATATGATATTCCTGAGACGGACGGAGTGTGCTTTGAGGAAGTCCTCTACAGACTGAAAAGATAGGAGCAGTAATGAAAAATCATAAGACTAATGCCATGAGGCAGTTGGATGCAGCAGGGATCGAGTATGATGTTAAGGAGTATGAGGTGGATGAGAACGACCTTTCGGGGGTGCATGTTGCAGCACAGCTTGGGCAGCCGCCTGAGCAGGTATTTAAGACGCTTGTCCTGCATGGTGACAAGATAGGATATTTTGTGTGCTGCCTGCCTGTGGATCAGGAACTTGACCTCAAAAAGGTTGCCAGGGCATCAGGCAATAAGCATGCGGAGATGATTCCGATGAAGGATCTGCTTGGGGTGACGGGATATATAAGGGGCGGATGTTCGCCTATAGGTATGAAGAAAAAGTTCCCCACATTTATTGATGAGACGTGTGAGCTTTTTGATGAGATGGCCGTTAGTGCAGGTGTACGCGGCATGCAGATAATAATTAATCCGCAGACACTTATTAAGTTCACGGATGCAACCCTGGCAGATCTTACCACGTATTAAATGTAGTGCAAGGGTGGATTTTATTGGATAATAGTGATATAATCCACTACGGTAAATATTGGATATCAGGATATTAAGGGAAGAGGCAAAATGAAGAAGAACGATGATGATTTGTTGGATATCGAGGACATAAGCCTTGATGAGACACAGAATCTGTCAGATGCATTAGAGGATATCGAAGATATTCTTCTCATGGACGATTCGGACGATGATGACGATTCAGATGATAATTATATAGCAATGTATGATGATACAGATGATGACAATCAGAGCGGTAATGACGGGGTATTTGAACTCGATCTTCAGGAAGTAGATGAAGATAATGATGATTCCGTTGATGACAATGACGATGAGGACGATTCAGATGATGATGATGAGTCTAAGGGTGTAATTGAGCTCCTTGGACATGTTGGCGGACGTATTGCAGCATTTACGAAAGGCAGATATGCAATAGCTGCCGGCGTAGCAGCTGTTATTGTTGCCGTTGCAGCGGGAACAGCTGTTGTACTTACTATACGCAATACTAATAAAAAGGCGGCATCACCGCAGACTTCACCGGTTGTTGCACAGGCAGTTGTTGAGACTGAGGAAGCAACACATCCTATGCCGCTTCAGGGAATGAAGCTTGAGGCAGTTGCGGATGAGTCATCGATTACGGCGAAGATACTTGATGAGTCGGGTTCAGCACTGGAGGGACATGATTTTGTTGTTAAGCTTTTCTCGGGAAGCCTTGATGATAATAAGGAGAAGGTAGACAAGATCCTTGAAAAGCAGAAGGAGCTGGCAACTCAGGCAACTACGCAGGCAGCAACAACAGGTGCGACTAAGGCGGCGCAGACACAGGCAGCCCAGACCAAGGCAGCACTTGATGCACTTGAGGAAGATGCCATGTCATACAAGGATGAAGACAAGAACGGCGAGGTTGTGATAAAGAATCTTGATGCCGGTACATATACGCTTCTCGTTCAGGCCGAAGCAGGATTTGAAGTTCCTGATGCAACTGAAGCCACTATAGTCAGGTATGAAGTCATTGACAATATCATGGAGCAGGTTGTCGAGCAGGATGCAGATACCGAGAAGGAAGATCCGCAGGCAGTAAGGGAAGCGGAGGCACAGCAGCAGACAACTGCAATATCTGCAACTACGCTTCCTGCAGTAACCAAACCTTCTGTAACAGCAGGAAAGAAAATCATTACTATTACAAAGTTTAAGAAAAATGGTGATGAGATTGTATACACGGCTAATAACACAGGTACATATTACAATTATTCGGATGTTGAATCTTATATTAACGATGACAACAGACAGACGATAAGCCTTGACGGTGGTTCTTCAATTACAGGATATGTATATGAAAAATCCACATACAAGATTACGGATGGCGAGTATGATGTTGTATCAAAGCTGCTTGTGGAAGTCGATAAGACTGCAGATGCATCAGAGCTTAATATGCTCTCGGATATGGCGGAGGTAAGACTTACATCTTCGTCTAAGGCTGCGGCAACACAGGGACAGACGCAGAATCAGTCATCAACTAAGCCACAGGAGACAACTAAGCAACAGGAGACAACTAAGCCGCAGGAGACAACTAAGCCGCAGGAGACAACTAAGGCGCAGATAACAACACAGGCACAGACAACGACGCAGGCACAGACAACAACGCAGGCACAGACAACAACACAGGCACAATCCACGGCTCAGGCACAGAGAAGATTCCAGGTTGTTGAACTCAGCGTGGTAACAGAAGAAGAGACAAAGCAGGTATTGGACGGCTGGTATGCTGATGGCGGAAGTATGATGTATCTTGATAACGGAGCAGCATTCACCGGATGGCATTGGATAGACGGACTTAACTATTATTTCAATGCAAGCGGCGCACTCAGCTCAACTCTTGTAATCGATGTCTCAACATATAATGGCGATATCAACTGGAGTGCAGTCAGAGCGTCAGGCATAGATAATGTAATTGTCCGTGTCGGGTACCGAGGCTGGGGAACAGGACGTATTGTTAAGGACAGCAGATTCGACCAGAATGTAAGCGGCGCAAGGGCAGCAGGACTTAATGTGGGTGCGTACTTTGTAACACAGGCAGTCAATACGGCTGAAGCTGTAGAGGAAGCCAGCTTTATTGTTCAGGAAGCAGCAATGAACGGACTTAATCTTCCACTTGCAATTGATGTTGAGTGGGCCGGAGGCGGCGGAGAGCAGGGCAGAGGCAATTACCTCTCAGCCGGTGAGAGAACAGCAGTTATCAATGCGTTCTGTGAGACTGTAGCAAGTGCTGGAAGAATGCCTATGGTATATGCAAGTAAGTCTTGGTTTAATAACTATATTAACGCAGGAAGCATTGTATCATATGCGCAGATATGGGTAGCACAGTATGCAGATATTGATGAGACAACATATGGCGGAAGATATGATATGTGGCAGTTCAGAAGCGACGGAGCTGTTAACGGAATCGGCGGTAATGTAGATATGAGTGCATATCTCAGATAAAGAATCAATTACTTCAGCAGAGTAACGGCAATTGGAGGAATAAAAACCGTGTGGAATTACAGTTTTGTTTCACACGGTTTTTTAGAAAATAAGAGTTAGACATAACTAACACATGCGATGACAAACGCAGCCGGGATTGGGGAGTGAGTGGAAGATTTAAAATTTCAAAAAATGGTAAAGTAGACACAAAAATATTTTAAAAAAATTAGCACTCACCTCTTGACAGTGCTAACAATTAGTGTTATAACATAGCCAGAACGAAGGAAGAGAACAAAAGGAGGACATGAATGAAAGTCCTATGAGTTCCCATAACATCCCGGTTCCAGGAAACAAGGTAACGTGCATGAGATGTTCACAGAATGTGAACATATATTAGAAAAGGAGCGATGACTTATGTTAATGCCTAGTATTTTTGGAGAAGATTTGTTTGATAATTTTATGAATGATTTTTCATTTTACAATGATGCACCATTCGAGAATGTTGAGAAGAAGCTTTACGGACATCACGCAAAGAATGTTATGAAGACGGATATCAAGGAAACGGATGAAGGATACGAACTTGAGATTGACCTTCCGGGCTTCGCAAAGGATGAAGTTAAGGTTTCTCTCGACAATGGATATATGACAGTTTCTGCTGCTAAGGGTCTTGACAAGGATGAGCAGGAGAAGAAGTCAGGTAAGTATATCCGCCGTGAACGCTATGCAGGCGCCTGCGAGAGATCGTTCTATGTTGGTGATGAGATTACTGAAGAAGATGTAAAGGGCGAGTTTAAGCACGGAATGCTTAAGCTGTTCATACCTAAGAAGGAAGCTAAGCCGGAAGTTGAACAGAAGAAGTACATTTCAATTGAAGGCTGATTGAATTGAATCTGTAAGCTGCATCCCGCAGGCAGATTAATTCAATACATAATGTGAATATGAAGCACCGGAAGCGATTCCGGTGCTTTTGTTATGCTGTCTGCTTAAATTATTCTACTGTATTAATTAAGATATGTTATAATAAAATACATAACATAACGGAAGGAAAAGAAAATTAATGAAGAAAAGCAGAGCAGCAGTATTGCTTGCACTTGCTGTAATATTTATATTCGGCAGAAGTGATAGCGTACGTGCGGAGGATGATTCTAATTTTACAAATCTTATTGTATTTGCGAGATTTGCAGATGAAGATGAATTTGTTGATGATGTTTATGAGGGAAGCACGGTAAGGGAAATAACAGATAATTCATATAATACGGCAGAGTACAGCGTTAGTGATTATTACCGGAGTGTATCAGATGACAGGCTTCGCATGAAGAGTGTATATCTGTTTGATAATGGCGGTTCTGTCCGATTGTCACATCAACGCGGATACTATGCAGAATACAGCGATACCAATAAGATAGGTTATGCAGATGACAGTGAGGCCGCAGCCCGCATGTATGAGCTTAAGCGTGAATGGTCAGATGCGGTCAATGCTGCAATATCTGCCGGAAATGTGATATCTGATTATGACGGTTCAAAGACATATTCATTTGACGAGCTCGACAAAGACGGTAACGGAACAATAGATTCAATTACAATAATTTATAAGAATACGACACAGAACAACATTGCTGTAAGCTGGGCATCACCATTGTGGAATTATACGGATTACGCGGATTATGTTGAGATAGGCACCGGCAAAGGCACCATAAAAAGCAGCAGGTATGTACAGATCACCAATTCATATGCAAGACCGGATGGAGATTCCAACGGATATCTGTTCAGGGATTCTGACGGCAGAATTATGTTGTCTGTTGCAGCAGCAACACACGAGATGGGACACGTAATGGGGCTGCGGGATTTGTACAATTCCTACAATTCATCACCTGTATATTATATGTCATTAATGGCTAAGCATATATCGCCGGTGCCGCAGTTTATTTCGGTGAAAGAGAAGGAGGCGCTTGGCTGGGTTCATGAAGGGGACGTTGAAACACTTGTGGCGGATGGCGAATATAATCTCAGGGCGCTGGGGACATCCGGCGGTAAAGGTGCAATAGGGTATAAGCTTGATATACCGGCTAAGAATAAGACACTGTATCTTGAGTACAGAAACTTTGAGACAGATGGCAATAAGTATGATTCTCAATATAAGACCCTGTATAAGATGAACGGTAACACGGTTGACAGAATTCCGATGAAATCCGGTCTTGTCTGCTATCTTATAGATACCGGTACCAAATTTCCAAGCAATATGAATTTCTCATCACCGAGATGGAATTATGAAGTACTTGGCGGCACATATAATACAAAATCAGATGCGGCGCTTGCAGCGGGAGAAGATATAGGTATTTATTCTGATATATATATTGAAGTAGAAAGTGTTGATGATAACTGTCTTACTTTCAGAATTGAAGGTGACTTTGAAGAGCACATACATACAGGAGGAGAGGCAACATGTGTTGAACGTGCTGTATGTTCTGTATGTCATAAGAAATATGGAGAGCTCAATCCCAATAATCATAAGAATACATTTATAAAAGGAGCATCGGATGCAACATGCCGCGAGACCGGATATACAGGCGATATGTATTGCAAAGACTGTGACAAAATGATATCTAAGGGCAGTGCAATTGACAGAATCCCACATCAGTTAAAGCACGTTGAGGCCAAAGCGGCAACGGCTGCAAAGGAAGGAAATACGGAATATTATTTCTGCCGGATATGCTCAGGATATTTTGCTGATGACGCCGCATCGCATGAGATTGAGTTTAAAGATACGGTGACGGACAAGCTTAAGCCTTCAATAATAGAAGGCAATAATGCATCTGTTGATGCATCGGCGGCAGTGGCAGCAATATTCAGGTCTGATGCAGCATATTCGGATTTTATCAGAGTTGCGGTTGATGGCAGGCAGCTTGTGGAGAATAAGGAATTCTCTGCCATGGAAGGCAGCATAATTATCACGCTTACTCCTGAATTCATAAAAGGTCTTTCAGCAGGAAGGCATACATTGGAGATTGTTTCGGCAAGTGGAACGGCAGCAACAGATTTTACTGTTATAAGTGGCGGCAGCCAGCAGGAGCCGACAACAGCACCGCAGGAGACAACGGCAGCACCGCAGGAGACAACGGCAGCACCGCAGGAGACGACAACAGCACTACAGGAGACCACAACAAAAGAACCACAGGAGCCAGCAGCGGCAGCACAGGAGCCGACGGCAAAAGAGCCGCAGGAGACAACGGCAGCAGCACAGGAAACCACAACAGCTTCAACCGCTCCATATTCAGCCGGGGATATATCATCACCTGATACAGGAGACAGTTCACATGCCGGCATATGGATTGTCATAGCAGTAATATTTGCATTTTTTATATGGCTGATGTTGACATTAAAATCAGCACAAGACCATAATTATAAGTAGTTAGTATAAACTTACTATGACCGGAGGTTATTTATAATGGACAATGTGAATTATAAATATAATGACATTAATGAGAGATATAAGCGACTTAACCATTTTACCATACTGTCAATATCCATTATGGCTGTTGTAGTATTGGCCTATCTGTGGCTTAAGCTTGCCAATGGCGGGATTAATAAGTCTCTTGTATATGGTGTAACGGCTGTTGTAGCTGCAGCAAGCATCATTAATGGTATCATTAATGTGAAGAATAAGTCTAATTCGTATCTGAGTATTGCAGCCGCAATTGACGTATATATTATATATATTCTTATAGGGTTACAGACGGATGCAACATTTATTCACTATATGCTTTTTGGTATTCTTATATTACAGATTCCGTATTACAGGAAGAGAAGAATGCTCTATACAACGATAGGTGCAATCGTTTCATTTATACTGGTACTCGTTATGCAGGCTGTACACGGTGTCAGCGCTATGGATGTTAATGCATTTTGTCAGGCGATGCTTGAATTGTCCGTAATTGTCGGAATATATTTTGCGGGAAAGATATCGATTGCATTCAATGGTGATGCGCTTGGTGCAGCCAAAGACGAGCAGGAGCGTGTTAATAGCATACTTAATGATGTTTTGAATACCTCAAATACTGTTAAGAATGAAACAGCCAGAAGTACACAGCTTATGGATGAGCTTGTTACAAGTACTAAGTCTGTTGCCGGCAGCATGAATGAGATATCTGATGCTGCTTATTCCACAGCAAAAAGTATAGAAGAACAGAATACTATGACCGCCCATATTCAGGAAGCAATTGCACAGACTGAGAGCAAGTCCGTGGAGATGGTCAGCATAGCTGACAGTTCATCCGAGAGTGTGCAGAGTAATATCAAAGTGATTGAGGAGCTGGAGGAACAGTCAGCCAGAATCACCGAGACTAATAAGAAAGTAACTGAATCCATGACCAAGCTTCAGAACAAGACGGCAGAAGTTGAACAGATTGCGGGAATGATTCTTAATATATCAAGCCAGACCAATCTGCTTGCACTTAATGCATCTATAGAAAGTGCAAGGGCGGGAGAGGCCGGACGTGGTTTTGCGGTTGTTGCGGATCAGATAAGACAGCTTGCGGAGCAGACCAAGAATTCTACTGAAGAGATTACGAGAATAACATCAGAACTTAATGCTAATTCGCAGGATGTTGTCAATTCCATTAATGGTTCGATTGAGGCCAGTGATATTCAAAGCCGGAAGATATATGCGGCCGGAGAGGCATTTAAAGAATTAAGCAATAACATGGAAGAACTCAGGAGCCATATTAATGAAGTTGACAGCCATATTGCAGAGCTTTCCAAGTCTAACGACAGGATTGTTGAGAATATCTCACAACTTTCGGCGGTTACTGAGGAAGTCACGGCGAGTGCCGATCAGGTCAGGAATATGAGTAATGATAACCTTGAATGTGTTGAGAAGGTGAAGATGGCTGTTGATACTATCAGAAGAACAGCGGATTGTTCACAGAATGTATAACAGCCATGGACAGCATTTGTATTTTTGCTTGTCAGTGGAATATTTAATTGGTTATCGGGCAGTGGAATTGATTAGTTCCATAATAACCGGAATAGCATCATTCTGACGGCTTACGCTCATTGCACCGATATACTGGTCACGCCTTGCATAGAGGTCATTAATTGCTTTGAGAAGCGTTTCATTGGTAATATTCTCTTCTTCTATGACACTGCTGTATCCCTGCTGTTTGAATGAGTTGGCATTAAGAATCTGATCACCGCGGCTTGCATTGGCTGAAAGCGGAATCAGAAGGTTAGGCTTTCTTAATGCCAGCAGCTCGCAGATAGCGTTGGCACCCGCTCTCGACACAACAATATCACTCATTGCGAATAAATCACGCATCTCTTTGTTAACGTACTCAAACTGCACATAACCGTTAAGATTCTTAAGGCTCTCGTCAGTTTTGCCGGCACCGCACAGATGGCATACCTGATAGGTCTTGAGAAGTTCGGGAAGTATGGCACGTATAGCATTGTTGACATGAACTGCGCCGGTGCTTCCTCCTGTCACAAGAAGAACGGGCTTAGCTGTTGTAAAACCACAGAAATTAAGACCTGCAAGCTTGTTGCCGCTGAGGAGCTCCTGCCTTATAGGTGTACCTGTAAGAACGGCTTTGTCAGCCGGGAGCAGTTTGACTGTCTCAGGAAAATTACAGCATATCTTACTTGCGGACTTAGCAGTGATTCTGTTAGCCAGACCCGGAGTCATATCCGATTCATGGCTTATGACCGGGATATGATGCGCTGCAGCAGCGAGAACAACCGGCACGGACACATATCCTCCCTTTGAAAAGACAATGTCAGGCTTCAGCTTTTTCATAAGTGACGCACTTTCACTATATCCGTGGATTACATGGAATGGGTCACTTAAGTTCTTAAGGCTCTTGTAACGTCTTAATTTGCCTGTATCTATTCCGTAATATGTTATTCCGAGATCTGTAATAAGCTTCTTCTCTATTCCGTCATAGGAGCCTATGTAGCAGATGTCATAACCGGCATCCTTAAGACTTGGAATAAGTGCAATATTAGGTGTAACATGTCCGGCAGTTCCACCACCGGTAAATACGATTCGTTTCATGATTATTCTGCCTTTCCGATTCCGTCCTTATATGCAAGGAGTGCCAGTGCAAGCTGGTCAGGACATGATGTTGACTTGAATCCGCATCTGATGCCTTTCATACGCTTAATGGCTTCATCAATATCCATACCTTCAACAAGTCTTGCAACACCCTGTGTATTACCTGAACATCCGCCTTCAAACTGTACATCTGTGACTTTATTGTCTTTTACGTCAAATGTGATTGAACGTGAGCAGACACCTTTTGTATTGTATTTCATGATAGTACCTCATTTCTGTGCCTGGGAATTATATGCACATAAAATTTTACAATATAGTATATCACAAATGAGACAACGATATCAATAGAGGGAAAAATCCGTTTTTGTATAAATTTATGCTCTGATATCCATACTAATTACGGAAGTATTATTTAAATTAAGGTGAAATGAGGCAGTCTATGATAAAGGGAAAACAGAGTATCGAATTTGAAAACACGCCATATGTTATAGGATATGCATGTACTGCAGGGAAAAAGGAAGGCGAGGGCCCGCTTGGAAGCTATATAGATACAATAAGTGAAGATGCCATGTTTGGTATGCAGACATGGGAGGAGGCGGAGAGTCATATGCAGAAGCTTACGGCACAGACACTGCTTGATAAATCAGGACTTACAGCGGAAGATATCAGATATATATTTGCAGGAGATCTGTTAGGGCAGCTTATTGCAACTTCGTATGGAATAATGGATCTGCAGATTCCGCTGTTTGGTGTGTATGGTGCATGTTCGACAATGGGAGAGACAATGGCACTTGCGTCAATGAGCGTGGCTGCCGGATATGCCCCGAAAGCTGTAGCACTTGCGTCAAGCCATTTTGCAAGTGCTGAGAAGCAGTTCCGATTTCCTCTTGAATACGGCAATCAGAGACCGCTTGCGGCAACATGGACTGTTACGGGATGCGGAAGTGTTGTCTTAAGTGAGGATGACAGTATGCATGACGGAAGCGGAAAGAGGGCACATATAAGGGTTGCCGGCATAACAACCGGGAAGATAGTAGATTACGGAGTGAAGGACAGTATGAATATGGGGGCCTGCATGGCGCCTGCAGCGGCTGAACTTATTGCGCAGAATATGTCAGACTTCGGTGCGGGTGATGACTATTATGACCTGATAATAACGGGGGATCTCGGCCTTGTTGGCAGGACCATAATACTCGACCTGCTTGAGCGTAAGGGAATACACATAGAGGACAGATATTCTGATTGCGGAATAGAGATATTCGACGGAGATAAACAGGATACGCATGCCGGCGGCAGCGGATGCGGCTGCTCAGCGGTAACACTGTGTGCAAAGATACTTCCCATGATAGAACAGGGAAGGCTTGGACGTGTATTGTTTGTGCCGACGGGAGCATTGATGTCTCCGACAAGCTTTAATGAGGGCAAATCAGTTCCCGGAATTGCACACGGAATTGTGCTGGAGCATGTGTGAAAAGAGGAACAGCTATTTGTGTCTGCGGAGTGGAGGATTAAAATGGAAAAATATGTAATAGCTTTTATTGTTGGTGGATTTATATGCGCAGCGGTTCAGGTGCTTATGGAAAAGACGAAGCTTATGCCGGGCCGCATTATGGTGCTTCTGGTGTGTGCCGGTGCAGTACTTGGTGCCGTAGGACTGTATCAGCCGTTCACAGACTGGGCAGGTGCAGGGGCAACTGTACCGCTGCTTGGGTTTGGCAATGTATTGTGGAAGGGTATAAAGGAAGCTGTAGACAATGACGGAGCTTTGGGACTGTTTAAGGGGGGATTTACAGCCGGAGCCGTGGGCTGCAGTGCTGCACTGATATTTGGATATCTGTGCAGCCTCATCTGCAATCCTAAGATGAAGAAGTAGATTTGGGAGTCTTAAGAGAAAATACAAATTCAGTTCCGACACCCTCGGTACTTATGACGTCAATACGTTCACCGTGGGTCTGTATAATCTCACGGACGATGGCAAGCCCGAGGCCAGAGCCTTTTTTGTCACGTCCGCGGGAATTATCCGTCTTGTAGAAACGCTCCCAGATTTTCTTGAGGTCGTCCTTTGGAATACCGATGCCGTTATCCTTCACGGAGATAAATGCGCGTCCGTTCTTCGTGGTTGTTGAGATTGCAATAAATGAATCCGGATGGCTGAACTTTACGGCATTGTCAACAAGATTGTATACAACCTGCTGGATCTTCTCCATATCTGCGTGAACCATGAGCTGCCTTGATGAAAATGTAAGCTTAAAGGTAATCTTTTTCTCTGTACATACGCCCTCAAACGTCTCAATAGTGTGACGTATAACATCATTAATGTCAAAATCACTGTAATTAAGACGGACACTCTTAGGGTCAAGGTCATTGAGAGTAAGCAGATTATTGGTGAGCTTGGTAAGGCGCTCGGTTTCGAACAGGACAATTCCGATATACTTCTGATGAAGCTCCGGAGGGATTGTGCCGTCAGACATTGCTTCAAGGTATCCCTTTATGGATGTCAGCGGAGAACGGAAATCGTGCGATATGTTGGAGATGAACTTCTGCTGGAACTTATCCATCTCATTAATCTCGCTGCTCATGTAGTTAAGGGATGCACCGAGCCTGTGAAGCTCATCACCCGGGGCAAGGTCGATGCGGTAATCAAGATTGCCTTTGGAATATTCGTCAACACCTTTGATAATCGCCTTAAGTGGTCTGTGAATCATTATGAAATAAAACGCCACGAAAAGAAGGATAAGCATCATCATAATAATAAATGTCACATAGTTGGTGTTAAATGTTGTATATACCTGCGAACGGAGTGTGCCAAGCGGTATGTGTATGGCTACATATCCCTTGACAGTGTAAGCGTTGGTAATCGGAGCCATAACGCTCAGCATATCCTCACTGAAATAATCAAAAAAACGTCCGGACTGGGAATAGCGGCTGCCGCTTCTTGTATAGTCAAAATCATTGAGCCGGACGCTGTTCTGGCCTGTAATATCGCGGGATGTATCCATGAGAATGTTGCCGTCAGTATCTATGAACATAATACGTTCACCTGATGCTGAGGCAACGGTTATCATCTCACTTCTGATAAGCCTTATTTTCTCGTCTGAAAAATATGTGCTGGCATAATCTTTGGATATCGAGACAGCCTGATTATACATCTGTTCAGTCTTCGACTCTATAATGGCACGGTAATCAAGGGAATAACAGATATTGCTGATTAATATAAACCCTATACAGCCTACAAAGATGTAGAGCAGCAGGAACTTCTTAAAAATAGAAATATGCATGGCAGACTACTTTACCTCGAACTTATAACCAATTCCCCAGACAGTTGCAATTGACCATTGTTCATGATCCTTTATCTTCTCGCGCAGACGCTTGATATGGACGTCAACGGTTCTTGTATCTCCGAGATATTCATAACCCCAGATATGATCAAGAAGCTGTTCCCTTGTGAATACCTGATTAGGAGATGATGCAAGGAAATAAAGCAGCTCAAGCTCCTTTGGGGGCATCTCAACAGGGGTACCGTCATATATGACAGAATAGTTGGCAAGATTGATTGAAAGACCGGGATATTCAACAGTCTTAGCATCTGCCGCTGTATCAGCCTTGGGCTGCTGATAACGTCTGAGTACTGCCTTGACACGCGCAACAAGTTCCTTTGAATCAAATGGCTTTATCATGTAATCATCAGCACCGAGCTCAAGTCCAAGAACCTTGTCGAATGTCTCACCCTTTGCGGAGAGCATTATTATCGGGAGATTATTGTTCCTGCGTACCTCTCTGCATACCTGATATCCGTCCATGCCGGGAAGCATAAGGTCAAGAATCATAAGATCCGGTCTGAACTCGGTAACTGCCGCAAGTGCTGCTTCGCCGTCATGGACGGTCATTGTCTCAAAGCATTCCTTGGTAAGATAAAGTGCAATAAGTTCTGCAATGTTTTCGTCATCATCAACGATAAGAATTTTCTGTTTTGCTGCCATTAAAACCCCTCCATTAATTCATCTGCCTGAGATTTATTTAAACTCTACGATAGTAACGCCGGCATCTCCTTCGCCCTGTTCACCGAGGCGGAATGACTTGACATAAGATATTCCTTTAAGATAGGCGGCAACGCCATTGCGGAGCGCACCTGTGCCTTTGCCATGAACAATGCGTACCTGAGGAATTCCGGACAGATAAGCGTCATCAAGGTACTTATCAAGCTTAGCGACAGCTTCATCGACCGTATATCCCAGAAGATTAATCTCGGGAGATATGGACGAGGATTTGCCCATCTTAATGCTTCCGCTTCCGCCAAGCCCTCCGGCAGGCTTGCGGCCCGTACGGCTGCCTTTGCTGATTGCATTGCCAAATGCATCCTCTTCTATAATCTCAAGGTCGGAAATATTAACCTTGGAACGTATTATTCCCATCTGAACAAAGAGGTTACCCCTGGCATCGGGACGTGTACTTACTGTTCCGACAAGGTTCATGCTGAGAACCTTGACGCGTGTACCGAGTGTGAACTCGGAAGGCTTATGAACCTTACGCGGCTCTGCAGGCTCATCTTTCTTCCTGCCGGCACTGATACGTTCTCTTGTTGAATTCATCTTGTCACGGACTTTGGTACGGGACTTCTCAAGTTCCTGTACAGTCATGCCATGCTTATTCATCACACGGATTGTCTCGTCAGCGTAGTCCTTCGCCTCCTGAAGAATCCGGGCAGCTTCGGTTGAAGCCTTATCAAGAATGCGGTCACGCTGCTCATTGAACTTTGCACGCTCAGACTGAAGCTGTGTCTTAAGACGCGCAGCTTCCTCCTTAAGCTCAGCCACCTCACGGCGTTCTTCCTCAAGTGCGATTCTCGAGCCCTCAAGGTCTGTAAGAACATCTTCAAACTTAACATCCTGAGTCTCGATACGGTTCTGTGCATCATTGATAATATAATCTGACAGTCCTAATTTGCTTGATATTGCAAATGCGTTACTCTTGCCGGGAACACCGATAAGAAGTCTGTAGGTCGGACGAAGTGATTCAACGTCGAATTCACAGCATGCATTCTCTACGCCCGGAGTTGAGAGTGCATATACCTTAAGCTCACTGTAATGTGTTGTTGCTATGGTTCTTATTCCACGCTTATGCAGATTGGCAAGTATTGCCGTAGCCAGTGCAGCGCCCTCTGTCGGGTCAGTACCGGCACCAATCTCATCGAAGAGAATAAGAGTGTTGCGGTCTGCGTATCTTAATATCTTAACTGTGTTAGTCATGTGTGATGAAAATGTACTGAGGCTCTGCTCAATACTCTGTTCATCACCTATGTCTGCATAGACCTTCTTGAATACGGCAAGCTCTGAGTTGTCAAATGCCGGAATATTAAGTCCTGACTGTCCCATAAGAGTAAGAAGTCCTACCGTCTTAAGCGAAACAGTCTTACCGCCAGTGTTGGGACCCGTAATTATGAGCAGGTCAAAATCTCTGCCGAGCCATATGTCAATAGGTACGACATGATGCGGCTCAATAAGCGGATGACGGCCTTTCTTGATGTTGATATAGCCGTTCTCATTCATGACAGGGCGGCTGCATTTGTAGAAACGTGACAGTGAAGCCTTGGCAAATGCAAAGTCAAGCCGGACAAGAGATTCCTGGTCAGTAAGAATTGCATCGGCATACTCAGCACAGTGAGAACTGATTCTTGCAAGTATTACTTCAATCTCAGCTTCTTCCTTAAGCGAAAGTTCCTTAAGGTCATTATTAAGCTTAACAACGGACATTGGTTCAATGAAAAATGTTGAACCTGTTGCAGACTGGTCATGAACCATTCCCGGAACATTGGACTTGTATTCAGCCTTGACAGGCAGACAATAGCGTCCGTTCCTTGTGGTTATGACGTAATCCTGAAGATATGTGCGGACTGAAGCTGAATTAAGAAGTGATGTTAATTCAGTATGAATCTTATCCTGCCCGGCTTTTATCTTACGCCTGATATCCTTAAGATTCTGGCTTGCATCATCGCTTATCTCATCCTCGCTTAAGATACACCTCTTAATTTCCGCTGCCAGAGATGTAACCGGGTCAAGTGATTCAAAGAGTGGCGTGAGGGAATCCGCTTCTTCCTTATGACCTGCATAAGATGAAGCTCTGGCTGCGGCTTCAAGTATCGAACCGATATTAAGCAGTTCTCTTGTGTTAAGGCTGCCTCCTGCTTCGAGACGCTTAATGCACATACGGCAGTCTGCAAATCCGCCAAATGATGGTGCACTGTGCGTAATTGAGCGGCCAAGTGCATCATTGGTATTGGAAAGAGCTGCCTCTATTGATGTAATATCAGTCATCGGCTGAAGCTCATGGCACATGCGGCGCGTCATATCCGTTGCTGCATAACCTTCAAGCTTTTCTGTTATTTTGTTATATTCAAGAGTCTTTAAAACTTTCTCGTTCATTATGAAAACACCTTTCTGAAAATACATATCCATTTTACCTTATAAGAAGCAAAAATGCCACAGATATTTGGAGGCCGGCGGCTAAATATTTACACTCAATTCATTATTTGTTCATAAATATATTATAGACTAAAGAAATGTTATAATGTATCAAAAGTACTGAATCTTGCGAGGTCATGAATGAAGTCAGCAGATAATAAGAAAAAGAATGCAAAAAACATCAAAGATAACAATGGCAGTACGGGCAGCCCGGAGTCATACAGTCTGTATACGGAGAATATAGTAGAAAAGCCATCTGTAAGATATCATAAGCTTATAAGATTCGCTGAGCTTGTGTGCTGTGCAGTAGTGTTTGGAATAGTGGCGGCAGTAGTATTTGTTGTGGTATATGAGAAGATTGAATCATCGGATAAGCCCGGCAGCAGTGCGGAAAGAACAGGAATAGTCATAGAAAAAGACGAATATCCTTATGAGACAGACAGCGTATCCGGAGAGACTGGTCAGGCAGAGCCGGAGACTTATGATGTAACAGGACAGCCGGGATTAGGACGGCCGGAATCAGAACAGACAGGTATTGATAATAATACTAAGGACACGCTGCAGAATATTATGCAGTCCGTAAGCAGATCGACAGTAAGAGTTACCGGAAGACAGAGCACGGATGAGCTGCAGTTCGGCACCGGGGAAGCTTCTGTATCAGGTGTCATCTTTGCAGAAGTAGATGCGGAATATTTTGTGATTACGGGATATGATGAAGTGGCAGATGCGTCACGGATTATAGTCAGGTTTGCAGATTCAAGTGAGGTCGGGGGACATTATCTCAAAGGTGATGCTGATACGGGAATAGCTGTTATAAGCATAAAGCAAAGCGACATGACACAGACAGCGCGCTCATACATAAAGTGTGCCAACCTTGGTAATTCATATATGGTGCGTCAGGGTGATACGGTTATAGCGGCAGGACGTATTCTCGGAGCTGATTTTGGAGTTAATCAGGGAATTGCAACGAGTGTTGTTAATAAAGACAGTCTCGTTGATTCTTATCTGGGACTTATATACACGAATATGGCAATGATATCAGGGGATTACGGATATCTGTTTGATGCTTCGGGCAACCTTATAGGAATACCTGTAAGAACGGGATTCAATGGAGTTATGTCATTCTATGGCATATCTGACCTTAAGGCACTTATTGAGGAGCTGTCCAATGGTTATACGGTTACATACTGCGGGATAATCGGAGAGAATATAACGGCAGATATGGCATCGGCATATGGACTTCCGGCAGGAGTGTATGTAAGGGAGGTCAAGGAAAATTCACCTGCATTTGAGGCAGGGATTCAGTCGGGTGATGTCATTACGTCAGTTAATGATGAAACTGTTTTGACATTTAGCACATTTAGTGAGAAAATATATAAGCTTAACAGTGGAGATAAGGCAACAATCAATGTTAAGAGATTAGGCAAGGATGAATATAAGAATATATTATTCAGTGTCACGCTGGGAAGCAAATAATTATTTATAGAATATAGACAGATGAGGCTTAAAAGATGAAGTTTATTGAGACTTTGAAAGATGGTGACAGGATTTCGGATATTTACCTGTGTAAGAATAAGGCAACGGCAACCACTAAGACAGGACGGGAATATGAGAGTGTTATACTCCAGGACAAGACAGGCTGCCTTGATGGTAAGATATGGGATCCTTCTTCAATGGGAATAGGCGAGTATGAGGCTCTTGATTATGTAGAGGTAAATGGTCTTGTGACAAGCTATAACGGGGCATTGCAGCTTAAGATTGAGAGACTGCGCAGGGTTGGGGAAGGTGAATATGACCCTGCCAATTATATGCCGGTAAGCCGTTTTTCAATTGATGATATGTACAACGAACTGCTTGGTTATATAAAGGGAATTAATAACGGATATATTAAGAAGCTGCTTGAGAGTTTCTTTGTTGAAGATAAGGAATTTATCGCAATATTCAAGAAGCGTTCGGCAGCCAAGAGCATACATCATGGGTTCATGGGGGGACTGCTTGAGCACAGTCTGAGTGTTACAAGGCTGTGCGCACATATCGCCAAGGCATATCCTTTTCTGAATGAAGATCTGCTTATAGCATGTGCGATGCTTCATGATATCGGTAAGGTGCCGGAGTTCTCGGATTTCCCGCAGAATGATTACACGGACGAAGGGAATCTTCTCGGACATATAGTCATGGGCGCTGAGATGGTCGGGGAAAAGGCGCACGGTATAGAAGGATTTCCGCCGATGCTGCTTACGGAGATTAAGCACTGCATTCTGTCACATCATGGGGAGCTTGAGTATGGTTCGCCTAAGAAGCCGGCACTTGCAGAGGCAATGGCACTTAGCATGGCAGACAACATGGATGCCAAGTTAGAGACAGTCAGAGAGATATTCGACAGTAAGGAGGGCGGCGACTGGATGGGATATAACCGCCTGTTTGAGAGTAATATTAAGAGAACAAAGGTGTGAACTGCATGATTAATAAGAATGATGTTGTAACGGTTAAAATCGAAGATATAAGTTCAGAAGGACAGGGAATAGGAATTATACGTGATGAATCCACAGGCGCAGATGCCTGTGGATTTGTTCTGTTTATTAAGGATACTGTGATTGGTGATGTAGTTGAAGCCAAGGTGATGAAGACTAAGAAGACATACGGCTACGCAAGGCTTGTAAGAATTATAGAGCAGTCACCTGACCGTGTAACGGCAAGATGCCCTGTCGCAAGGCAGTGCGGCGGCTGCCAGCTTCAGGAGATGAGCTATGAGGCACAGCTTAGGTTCAAACAGAATAAGGTTGCCAATAATCTGAAGAGGCTTGGCGGACTTGGCGAGGCTGACTATGTCATGCATCCGATTGTCGGAATGACAGCACCGGATGAGCCGTATCATTACCGCAATAAGGCACAGTTTCCGGTAGGCTGTGACCGTGACGGCAATATTAAGATAGGATTTTATGCGGGAAGAACGCATGACATTATCGACTATATGGACTGCTGTATCGGTGATCCCGTGAATAAGGATATTCTGCGAATCGTCAGACAGTGGATGACTGATAATAATATAAAGCCATACAACGAGGAAAATCACAGCGGTGTTGTGCGGCATATTCTCATCCGTACAGGCAGGGCGACAGGTGAAATCTGTGTATGCCTTGTAATCAATGCGGATAAGCTCCAGCGGTATGATTCACTTGTCGGTGAGCTTGCCAAAATCGATGGCATGACTTCAATCATGATAAATGTAAACCGCGAAAAGACCAATGTAATTCTAGGCAGACACTGCGAGACACTCTGGGGCAGACCTTATATAGAGGACTGCATAGGTGATGTGCGCTACCGCATTTCTCCGTTATCATTTTATCAGGTTAATCCTGTCCAGACTAAACGTATGTATGACAAGGTTCTTGAATATGCTCAGCTTACCGGCAATGAAGCTGTATGGGATCTCTACTGCGGCATCGGAACAATCTCGCTTTTCCTTGCAAAGAATGCGAAAAAGGTATACGGCGTTGAGATAGTTCCTCAGGCAATTGAGGATGCAGGGAATAACGCGGCACTCAATAATATAGATAATGCACAGTTCTTTGTCGGAAAGGCAGAGGAGGTAGTGCCTGAGTTCTATAAGAACGGTGGAGAGGGTGATACGGATTCTGCCAGGTCAGGGGCGGATATGCTAAGACCGGACGTTATCGTTGTAGACCCTCCGCGCAAGGGCTGTGACACATCACTTCTCGATACAATGCTTGAGATGGCACCGCCAAGAATCGTCTATGTAAGCTGCGACTCGGCTACACTCGCACGCGACCTTAAGTACCTTCGTGAGAGTGGCAGGTATGAGGTCAGGGATGTGCAATGCTATGATAATTTCTGCCAGGGAGTGCATGTGGAAACGGTAGTATGGATGTCGCGCGTTAGCAATGAGCCACGCACAGACCGAGCATAAGGTGCTTTGGAAGCTTGCTCACAAAGGAACTGTTATGCGATGGGCTGTATGCGGCGAATGCCGTGGATAAGCGTAGGAAGCTTTGCTTCCGTAGCGCATCCAGCGTGGCGTAAGACAAATTAAAAAACATAGATTCCGGGCTTTTTCGGAGGTTTGGATTTGAAGCCTGACTTCTGAAAAAGCTCGGTTTTCTTATATGGAAACATATCTACTGTAAAATGTTTGTCAGGTTGTAACCTCGGATTAGATGTCACAATTTGAGGCAGTGGATTAGATGTTAAGAGAGGTTATACAAATCGGAATTTGTGGAGAGATTTCCTGAACTTTCCTTATTTTTCAAGGCTTTCAGCCTCTTAAATAGTGAAATGATATGTATTTTCCCTTATTTTTGCCCTTGTGAGATAATCGTAAGGGAAATAAGGGAAATTTCTTTTAGTCATTGCCTGCCACCTTGTCGAGAAGCCTTGCTGAATCACGCTTAGCTTTTCTGGTGGAGTGAGCATAGATATTCATAGTGGTACTGACATCTGAGTGTCCTAACAGTTCCTGCACATCCTTTGGAGCAGCTCCGTTTGCAAGCAAGTTGCTTGTATAGGTGTGTCGCAACTTATGAAAATGAAATCCTTCAAATCCATCTAGTTTAGCGGAAACTGACCGGCACACAAGACCAAGTGTGCTTGGTAATTCAAGGCAACCATCCGGTCTTAAGCATACAAAGGATATTTCCTTATATTCTTCAGGAACATCCTGTGTTCCATCCAGATGATAATATTCATAATACACTCTGTTTTTGTCCTGCACTTCTTTGTAGTAATTGCAGTGATAGAGTTCACCATACTGCATCCGGTTTTTAAGCTGTTCTTTTCTTGCTTCTTTCAGTATGCCTGCTAGAGTATCTCCGAAATCAACAATTCTTACCTTTTTACGTTTGGTAGGTCCAATGATGTTCTTGTGTCTGGCTCCATCATAACGGATACTTCTCTTGATAGTCAGGTATTGTTCCTCGAGATTAATATCCTGCCATGTAAGACCACAAACCTCACCAATACGAAGTCCTGCATAATATGCTATCTGAATTGGCAGTATTGCTGGGGGATTTTTTTCTTCAAGGTATTTTATTAACCTCTGATAATCTTCGTGTGAGATTGGCTGAACACCTTCCTCAAAGTCATCATCCGAAAATAAATCCACATCCTCTGCCTGTTTTTTCAGCTTGATATACTGCATTGGATTGAAAGTAATTAACTGTTTTGGAAATACTGCAAATCGGAAAGCCTGCTGTAATACAGCGGAAAATGAATGAATATAATCCTTGCTGTAGCCCTTTTTGACAGTTCCATCCGGATATTCGCCACCAAATGTCAGTAAATCAAAGAATGACTGTAAATGTTGTGCAGTAACATTCTTTAACTTTCTGTCAGCAATAGGATGTTTCTTGATAACTCTGATTGCACCAAGGTAGTTTTCAACAGTTCCATTACTTAATGTACCTGTTTTCAGTTCTTCCTCAGACCATAAATCAAGTAAATCTCCTACAGTGAGATTATCCATCTTAGCAACAAATCTTTTATTCTCATAATCATCCATTGCCTGACGGAGCAGTTTTTCCGTTTCACTCTTGCTTTCTGTTCCAGCATATTCTTTCTGAACCAGATTGCCACTTTGATCTTCTACATAGAAGCGGTAGTACCATTTCTTTCCTTTTTTTCTTACAGATCCTTTTGCCATAATCGTGTTTCTCCTTTCGATATTCGACAATCGGAACTGATGAAATGCTTCTTGCGTGTAGGCATCTTATGGACAAGTCCATAAGCCAATTCGCCGCTCGTCAAATCTGTAAACAGTTTGACTCGCTTGGGCTCATTGTATCATAACTCCGGTTGTCATTCTATACCGAGTCGGAATTATCTTCTAAGAGATTGGATAATCTTTGCGCCGCCATATCCGGATTCTTGGAATATGTTCTTATGATGTCAGCTATGTCATTGAATGCATTAACAGAGTGGGTTATCTCTCTTAAAAACATTATCTCATTGTATTCCTGATTGGATTCAAACCCCATCTTGGCTGCCACATCTGCATATTCTGTGTTTCCCTTGAAATTATTGCAAGCATTTGTAAATGAATCAGCAAATAGCTTGTATTCGTTTAATATTGCCAGCAACAGGTTCTTGGCGAAATCTCCATCTGCATTATCAAGGTTTGTTGGAAGATTTTCGATAATACCTGTCATAGCGTCTCTTATAAGAAGTTCTTTCTTATCTGTTATATCTGTTTCGTAGCTGTCAGTTTCGCCTTTAAGCCATTCCACAGATACATGAAGTGCTTCTGAAAGTCCTTCAAGTACCATCTTCTTGGTATTGTCGATTGTTCCAGCTTCATAACGCTGTATGGTGGAAGCGGTGACTCCCATCTTGTCTGCAACATAAGGTTGTGTAAGGTTTAATTCTGTTCTGCGGCTTTTAGCCCTCTCACCGATAATCCGGCGAAGTTCCTTATCCTTCATGTTGTCTGCCTCCTTTTCGGTTATTCCTTTCGGTATGTTCATACTATATCATATAAAAATTAAAATTGCAATATGCAATGATATAATTATTTTTGTAATTTCGTAATGCTTGACAATAAAATATAAAAGCGATATACTGACAGAAAAATAAATTGCATAATGCAATTTGAAAGGAGACGATTAAATGACGGAAAGAAAGATTGCTTTATCTATAGAAGATGCTGCCGATTATACAGGAATTGGAAGAAACACCCTGAGAAAACTTGTTGAGTGGGAAAAACTTCCTGTTCTAAAGGTCGGAAGAAAAGTTCTCATAAAGACGGATATGCTGGAAAAGTTTATGGAAGTCAACGAAGGCAGAGACTTGAGAGATAAGACCAGCGTAAAAGCAGTCACAAGAAAAGTGACAATTTAAAAGAGGCGGCTTCTAATGAAACCGCCCCTGATATATCAGACCGAAGCCATGATATACCTACACGCAAGAGGATTATAACATGTGCTTCTTCTGATATGCAACAACCAATTAACGGAATGGAAGACTGACAAATCACAAGATATCAAAGCCCTCGGCGTTTGAGAGCGAAATACACCCCTCGCACAAACCTGCGGTTTATGCTCAGCGTATTTCGCCCTTGCAGGGAGCAAAGCCACGCAGGCGTGACTTATACAAATGCTGTCGCATTTGGTTATGTCGGATACGGCAATAAGCCAACAACAATACCACTTATATTATCTGTTCATCTTTCATTCCAATTATCAGAGGAAGGAGAAGAAAGCACATTGACAACAAGACATTCATTTATACAGATGACCAAGCTGTCGAATGTCCGGGGAAGAATCACCTATATATCAAGCCATGCAAAGCAGGAACATCTGTATGCGGTTTATGAAACAACTGACAGAAGTTATTGGACGGAGCTTGCACGATGCAGCCAGCAGGAATTTAAGAAAAGCGGTGTTGATGGAAAATGTATCGAAGCAAGGGAGCTTATCATTGCCCTGCCTGAATTACTTTATGAACAGGGAATGCCCGATATGCTGCTAAAATCGTTTACGGATAAATTCAAAGAAAAGTATGGTGTGGAATGTGTTGCAGCACTTCACCACAATAAGCGTATGACAAATTTCCATATCCATCTTATCTTTTCTGAAAGACAACTCCTTGCAGAACCTGTCATAAAGACTGCCACAAGGAATATGTTCTATGATGAACATGGAAATCATGTACGAACCAAGAAGGAAATCCTTGATGAAGCTGGCAATATCCGCAAAAGATGTAAGGCTATCAAAAAAGGCGAGGTTTATGAGAAGAAGCTGTTTACCTCTAAGAATACGAGGTTTAAGCAGGAAGATTTTCTGGACGAGGTAAAATTATTTTACACCAGAATGATAAATCGCTGGGTAACGGACGAAAAAGATAGACTTACAGTATTTGACCGTAATGGTCCATATCTTGCTACCAAGAAGATTGGTAAGAATAATCCCAAAGCTGAACAGATTGAGAAGGATAATAAACTGCGGATGGACTGGAATCGTGAAGTTGACAGGGCTATCATAAGCGAGGTTTCTATGGATGATATTCTACAGATAAAGAGGGAACATATCACAGAGCCAGTAAAGAGGTCGATTGAGCGATACGGCAATAAGCCCGAAATGCTCTCGCTTATCCTGAATATGGCAATAGCAGAGCTGGTACTGCTTATCACAAAGGTGCTTGAGGCTATAAAAGGCATTCACAGTAGGCTGCAACGTGAAAATGCTCCCGAAGATAAAAACAAAGCCCAAAAGCAGGACAACGGAATACTTACAGCAGATGCTTTACCGCCAGAGCCTGTTATGACACCGGAAGCAGCCGCCTATCCGAAGTTAAAAAAGATAAAGACAGAACTGGACAGCCAGAATGCCATTATCTTTGAAGCTGAGAAACTAAGAGGCAGTCTTGAAATAGAAATGTCAAACTTAAAGGGACTGGCGAAGCTCACCAGAAAAGGTGATTTACAGAGAAAGATTGACGAAAAGACGGATTATATCAACCGATTAAAGGTAGGACTCTCAAACATGGTTCGTAATAGCGGTTTTGAAAACATGAACGAGTTCCTGCTGACATTCAGAGAATGCAGGAATGCTTATACGGATTATCAGAGACAATACGAAAGCTGGAAGAATGCCTGCAGAAAACCGGATACACCTACGCATAAGGATGAAAAACTGTCGGATAAACTTGCAAGACTACAAAGGGAAGCCGCTGAAAACCAGAACAGTATCAGCAGGCAGACAAAGAACAGAGGGGCAAGATAATATGCCCTTTGTTTTATATTCTTTTGACGGAATTACGATAGAATATTGGAACTTAGCATGATATAATAATAGAAAATTTTTAGGAAGAGGTGAGAACGATATGAAAATTATCCGAGATAACTACTCAGTACAGTTGATGTAAACTGTTGGCAGATTGTGCTGAGGTTAAAAGAAACTTGCTAGCAGTCGTTGACTGTACTGTCCTAATGCTTGAAATACAATCTATAAAGGAGTACAGTTATGCGTTATATAAAAGAAATATTAAAGAAAAACAGAATATGGGTATTAGTCTACATTGGGCTAGGTATATTTAATGCATTTATGGCTAATTACAAGGCTGACTATTTCCAAAAGGTCATTGATGGATTGGCTGATAGAACACTTGCATTTGCAGGAGTTGCAACATATGGCTTTATTTTGCTGGTAAATTATTGTATGAATTATTTGGATAATTATCCTGAAAAGAAATTGGAACATGGTATTTATCTGGATTTTAAGCTTTTGTCCCTTAGAAAAATAAGTACAATTGATTATACAGAATACCAGAAAATAGGTACAGGCAAACTTGTTCAAAGGATTGAGAATGGTTCAACAGCAGGAAGAAATGTATTATTCAATTTCTGGTTGCGTTTGATTCGAGACTTACTTCCTGCCATTGGTTTTAGTATATACTTTATTTGGAAAATAGATGAAAAAGTCACTTATGTACTGTTTGTAGGCTATGCGTTTATTTTTATAATAACCAACATTCTATTAAAGTTTCTTTACAAAATAAAAGAAAAGATTTTGAATAGTGAAGAACTATTAAATCACTATTTGGTCAGAGGCTATATGGAAATGTTGGTATTTCGTATGAGTAAACAGTTCCCGAGTGAAATAAAGAAGACTTGTAATGCAAAAGAGGATATTGTTTCATCAAAAGTAAAAATGAATATGATTCATGAAGCATTCTTCACAATATTTGCACTATTTGTGGCAATGTTAGATATTGGTATTCTTTTTTATGCATGGAAAACGAAAAACCTTACAGTAGGTTCTGTGGTTGCACTAATTGCACTGATTGAAAATGCTTATACACCAATTGCCATTTTTAATGTACTTTATGTCCAATATAAATTGGACAAGGCGTCGTATAAGAGATTTGAGGAATTTTTAGGCTTAAAAGACGATGTTCAATTAAGAAACGGTAACGCAATAAATACAAATGTTGGAAAAATTGCAATAAGAAATTTATCATTCCAATATGAGGAACGAAAAATTATTGATGGCTTGAGCCTGTCAATACAAAAGGGAGAAAAAATAGCTTTTGTAGGAGAAAGTGGTTCCGGAAAATCGACCTTGATTAAGATTTTATTAGGGTTGCTAAAATATAATCAGGGAGAAGTTCGCTTAGGAGACATGGAGTTAAAAGAAATTTGTCTTAATAATCTGTATGATAGAGTTAGTTATTTATCACAGGATGCCCCTGTTTTTGACGGAACAATAAAAGAAAATCTGGTATTTGAGAAACAAGTGTCAGAAGAACAAATGCTAGGGGCATTGAGTGAAGTGCAACTATCTCATTTAGTTGAAAATCTTGCGGAAGGTTTAAATACTGAAATTGGTGAGAAAGGTACTTGTTTATCGGGTGGAGAAAAACAAAGACTTGCATTAGCTCGCTTGTGGTTTGAAGACTCCGAACTTGTCATTTTGGATGAAGCAACATCTGCAATGGATAATTTAACAGAAGAAAATGTAATGAAATCAGTTATGCAAAAAATGAAAGATAAAACTGTCATTGCCATTGCACATAGATTAAATTCCATTGCAGGTTTTGACAGAATTATTCTCTTTAAAGAAGGGAGGATTGTTGGACAAGGTACTTTTGAAGAACTACTACATACAGATTCTTATTTTATGGACTTGTATAATGCGAATGTGAAATAATTGTTTTTTAGGTCGAAACTTGTAAAAATACAAAGGGGCTGTTGCTATTGCACTTTTTTAATTGTTAGAGTAGCAGTCCCTTAGTGTACTTAAAGTTCAATAGAGTCTTCTGCGTTTACCCATATCTGCATAGTTCCATCCAGATATAGTTTTGCATATTCAAGAGGTTCATCAATAGCAAGAGCATTTAATGCACACTGAGAGCATGGTGTAGTTTTAATACCATCTTCTGCCTTGTTGCAGTCAATACGGAGCATATATCCGGCACAGGTGTAAATGTCTATGCTATTCCGGTACATATTGTATTCTGCGTAAATAATATTCATATCGTGTCTCCTTCAAATCAATTAATCAAAATAAGAAATTCAGAAGCATTTCAATCAGTTCACCATGTCAGTTTCATTTTGTGTTATACTGTGTTATATGATTTTGTTTCCCTTGCTTTTTCCCTTACCTGAGTCCATAAACACTGATGGAACGATATAACACAAGGGAATATATAAGGGAAAGCACACCTGTCACAAACTTAGTATTTTCAATGGTTTGTGAGAAATTTGATAACAAAATATAAAAGTTATTAAATTTCTTAGAATAGGTGAAATCTCAATCGGAATTTTAAGAATTGTCTAGGATATATGATTTATGAAAAAAACACATTTAATAAATGTAAATATAATTCTTTTACTGTGGTATTTTCTTTCAATGATAGGATTGAAGATTGGAGACAAATACTTGGTAACAGGTGCATTTGAGGAAGAATGGCTATTTATGCTTATTCCGACAATTACATTCGTTTTAATGTTAGTTACAAAAAATGTTGGAAGGAATATACATTTGATATGGTTGGCAGGGTGGTTTGTCACTCAGTTCTTAAGTCATGAATGGTATACTTTATTTGGAAGAGGATTTATGGGAGAAATGGACAAGAAGATTGCCTATTTTTCAGAATGCATTCAATTAATAAATGTGGATGGAAGATATGTTCCTGATGTATATCATATTGTATTACATATTTTGATAATTATTGCATTTGTTGTGACCTTGCTTTATAGAGAAGAAAAAACATTAGTTGACGAAGTGTGAAAATTCGGAATTTGTAAAGGAGATATACAACATGCAGAAAGTCTGCTTAGCGGTTTTGCCAGCTTTAACAATAGTGTTAGAATTATTACCCTTGGGAGCAGTTTGTATTTTTGCAACATCTCCAACAGAAAGAGTAAAAGAAACATTCTCATACTTTAGCCTTACACCGTTTGGCTATGGGTGAGCAAGACGATCAAAGAAATAGCGGAAGAAATCGGTGTTTCTAAGCAAGCAGTTTTCAAAAAAATGAAGCGTGAACCACTATCAACCGGTTTACAGGGGCTGACGACAACCGTTGACGGTCAAAACCGCCTTTATGAGATATTGGAAAGGGAGCTGCAAGCGAAGAATGAACAGATAGTAGCACTACAAGCGGAGCTATCCAAGGAACGGCAGCACAGCCGGGAACAGGCCGAGAGAATAGCGGTACTGGCAGATCAGGCGCAGCGTTTACAGCTTGCTCAGATGCAGCCGCAGCAGATTGAGGATTGCGTAGCTCCGGCAGAGCCGCCCCGGAGCTGGTGGAGCCGATTTTGGAGTAAATAAAAGGGGTGATGAAATTTTGCTGGAAACAACGCAAATAAAGCAGCGTTTACCGTTTATTGATTTGATAAGAGGTATGACCATTATTGAAATGATTTCGTATCATTTCTTATGGGATTTAGTTTATCTGTATAATGCAGATATTCCATGGTATAAGTCCCACGGTGCCTATATTTGGCAGCAATCCATTTGCTGGACTTTTATTTTGCTAGCTGGGTTCAGCTGGCATTTAGGAAAAAAACACATGAAAAGGGGATTGTGGGCGTTTGGTGGTGGTGTGGTCGTTTCGCTCGTTACCGCCATAGTTCTTTCCAATGATCGGGTGCGCTTCGGTGTTCTAACGCTTATCGGCAGCTGTATTTTGATATGGATTTTACTGGATAAGGTTCTGAAAAAAATCCCGGCTGGGGTTGGGGTAAGCGTTAGTTTTGTGCTATTCCTCATTCTCAGAAGTTGGACGAAGCAAGACCCTATCCAACTATCTGATAATTTGCTGAATGTTACATGGTTGAAATCGGTATTAGCTTATATTGGATTTCTGCAAACTGGCTTTTCATCTACCGACTATTTTCCGTTGCTCCCATGGATTTTCTTATTTGCAACAGGATATTTCCTGTACAGTTTCTTACAGGAAAAGGGGCTGATTAACCGGCTATTTGGAAAAGGGAAAGTTCCAGGTATTAACTTTTTAGGGAAACATTCGCTTATTATTTACATGATACACCAACCGATCTGCTATGTTGTAGCGTTCTTGGTTTCCGAGATTTTTTAATATTGAGCCGTTGATCGGTGGAGTAAACAAGAAAGGAAGCCCCCAAAAAGGGGGCTTCCTTTCTTTAATATCGGCAAATGTGTTTATTTTTGATTATCACAGTTTGTAGCCGGTGATGTATGCAAATTTTGCTCCACTTATTACAGCCACACTTACTGTTGCCATCTTCTTACTTTCATTGCTTTCATTGAAGACGAAAGGTGTTCTCAAAGCATTGTTTGTCCTTTCCATTATTACGGTAAATATCTCAAAAGGTATTGAAACCAAGCCATATAATGCAGAGAGGCTAAAAGGTTATCTGCCAGAACTTAGGGGGATGACGGTTAAAAAGCCGGAAGAATTCCTTCCAAGAATGCGTGAAATTTTTGCTGAATGTGGAGTCGCTTTTGTCTTGTTACCACATTTGAAAAATTCAGGTGTGAATGGTGCTGTTAAATGGGTATCAGAGGATAGAGTAGTACTTGCAATGAATAATAGAGGGTTAGATGCAGATAAATTCTGGTTCTCATTATTCCATGAAATTAAACACGTACTGCAGCAAAAAATAAAAACTGTATTTATTAGCAGCACAGTTGAAGAAATGAAGGATATTAATAATAAATTGGAAATTGAAGCAGATAAGTTTGCAATGAACTATTTGATTCCACCGGCAGATTATAAAAGACTGGCTCCAACAAAATATACTTCAGATGATGAAATTGTTGAATTTGCAAAAAGCATAGGAATACATCCGGGAATTGTAGCTGGAAGATTGCAGCATGAAGGAATCATTGCGCAGAATAGATGTTCAAAGTTAAAAGAAAAGTATGTAATTGAAATAAAGCATATTGCATAAAATGGATTATAGGGGAGTTGTGAAATACGATACCCCTATTTTAGTGTTATACAAAAGGGGTATCGAAAAATGACCTGCTTATACATTGAATGAAAAAGTGCGGAGAAGGTGCTGCTATGGGGCCTTTTTGCCTGTAAGTAAGCGCATAGTTTCAGGGTATAAAAAGCCAATTCCACGCATTGCGTATTGCATTGCTCTGTGTTATAATTATAAAAACACGCAATACGAGGTGGTAATATGGATTTAGCTAAGAAGATAAAAGAATTAAGAGAAAGTATAGGAATGTCACGCAAAGAGTTTTCTGAGCATACTGGCATTCCTGTTCGTACATTAGAGGACTGGGAAGCAGCAAGAAGAACTCCTCCGGAATATATACCCAGACTTATTGCTTATCAGCTAAAATATGAAGAGTTGGTGGGAAATTCAGTTGATTGTGCCGAATCCGACGCCTTAAGATATCACAGGAGAAATTAATTTGATGAGGCCGGTAAACTGAAGCCATTCTATGATAAATACAAAAAATGGAAATAATGCCAATAACAGCATCAAAGTCAAATGCGGTTAAACAATTGCAAAAGTTATTGGAATGTGAAAAAGCCATTTCTTTTGGTGACGGGAAAATGATATAGATATGTTTAAAATGTCAGACAGGAGCTATGTCGGGCAGAGAGATTGAGAGGTTATATTATATGAGACATATACGCAGGATATTAATTATGGCCGGTCTGCTGGTGATGTTTGCAGTAGCGGGCTGCGGTGCAGAACTCCTTGACAATACGGATACATCAGCTGTCAGCAGCACCCTGACACAGAGTGACGAATCACAGACAGCGGCAGGTAATGTAAAGATATCGCAGCATCTTACTTTCAGAAGCCGGAGGCTTTTGGAGGAGCACTATAAGAAGCATGGCAGGGAGATGGGATTTGCCAGTCCGGAAGAGTATCAGAGTGCAGCAGCGGCAGTCGTCCTGAATTCAGAGGCACTTCACAAGACAGAAGCTGAAGATGGAGATGATGTATATTATATTGAAAGCACGAACGAATTTGTAGTTGTATCAGCTGACGGCTATATAAGGACATATTTTAAGCCGGACAGCGGTATAAGATACTATAACAGGCAGTAGTATTATATGAGACGGTTACATGCGGTACCCCATCTTTTTTATTGTGTTGATATCTTCATCTATGGAAATGCCTTTAACGGTGAGCATATCTCCGGTAATTGCTGCATTAGAGCCTGAATGAAAACATGAAAAGCCACTGTCGCTAAGGTAATCGCGTCCGGCAGCAAGACGTATGTACTGTCTTGGCAGTATGAACCGGTAGACTGCGATTATGCGGCGTACTTCATCACGTGTAAGAACCGGTGTCTCTCCAAAAGGTGTTCCGGGAACAGGATCGAGCATGTTGACAGGGACTGACTGTACATCAAGCGAACGCAGCGTCAGAGCCATATCAATGCGGTCTTCCGTCGTCTCACCAACACCGAATATACCACCGCTGCATACCTCAAGACCTGCTTCACGGGCTGCACGGATTGTTGCAATCTTTTCATCGTAGGTGTGGCTTGTGCAGAGTGTCGGGAAATAACGTCTTGATGTCTCAAGATTATTATGGATTCGTGCAACTCCTGCTTCTTTAAGCCTGCGAAGCTGGTCCGGCTTAAGAAGACCAAAAGAGGTACATACTGTAAGATGTGTATCACGGCATATGCGGCTGATACCTTCACAGATATAGGCAATGTCGCTGTCACTCACACGTCTGCCGGTTGAAACAAGACAGTAATGCCTGATTCCGTCAATGTTACGTAATTGGGCATTGGCAGCGAGCTCATCGGGCGATATCATTGAGTGCGCAGGAACAGGAATCTGGGCACATGATGACTGTGCACAATAGCGGCAGTTCTCAGAACAGCGGCCGCCCTTTACGCTTATGACGGCACACATATCGAAGTCATTGTCAAAAAAGTGACGCTGTATCTCATCGGCAGCGCGGCACAGCTCATCAAGGCGGCTGTCTGGAGTATCCGCAAGCAGAAGTGCTTCGTCTCTGCTTATGGAATATCCGTCAATAACTTTATCTTTTAATTCATTAATCATATCTGCTTTAATCATATTTATTGATATTTCTCCAAATCTGTCAATTATAAGGGTACTGACTGTCTAAGACTAACTGTCTAAGACTAACGGTCTAAGACATACATATTATAGATGTCGCAGAAGCGTATGTCAATTGCAATGTTAACTAAAATAAATAATAGGTTGACAATTACATGGCGGGTTAGTATACTGTGAACTATCATGAAAATATGTGAGGTAAAACAAATGGATAAGACCACTAATAAAAAACCTGCCATCAGCACGCAGTCCCTTGTGACAATGGCTATATTTGCAGCAATACTCAGCGTGTCAGCATATGCAAGTATACCGATTCCGCTTCCAAGCAATCCACATATAACACTTCTTAACTTTGTGATTCTGCTTGTGGCGCTGCTGTTTCCGCTTGAACAGTCATTTCTTGTAATACTCGTATGGATGCTCCTTGGAATCTTAGGTGTACCTGTATTTATAGCGGGTGGTTCAGGCTTTGGCTACATAATAGGGCCATATGGCGGATACACAGCAACATTCCTTGTTGTTGCAGTTGTACTTCCACTAATCAGAGGTAAGAAATATAATCGTATCCGCTACACGGCAGCAGCTATTGTCGGAGTGCTTATAATAGACATACTCGGAATGTTGTGGCTCATGCTTCAGAATCATCTGAGCTTAAGTGCCGCATTCCTTGCGGGATTTGTACCGTTTATTCCGCTCGACCTTGTAAAGGCTGTCATTGCGGCACAGATTATTCCGCCACTGAGAAGAATTGTTAAGGCAGAATAGATTAAAACAGCTAACATCATAATAGACTCTCTATAAAGAATCAGGTATCGTCAGTGCAGGCGGTGCCTGATTTTTTTGTTTCCTTTTTTGTTGCCTGATTGCCGTTGTAAATGTATAATAATATAGTTATTGCAGCTATTGGTGCAGCAGGCACCACGGATAGCCATATACTGCAAGCCCGTATATAAAGTCTGGATTGTGGTTTTTACAGCATATTATGCCTGCGGAATGGAGTTTATTTTGAAGATTTCACAGATACATCATGATAAGAAACAGTCGCTTTCATTCGAGATTTTTCCACCTAAAAAAGAGGAAGATTTTAAAAATATTGACGCAACGCTTGAGATTTTGTGCGACTGCAGACCGGATTACATAAGTGTTACGTTTGGAGCAGGAGGCAGCTCTAATAATAATAAGACAATACAGCTTGCCAGGAAGATAAAAGAAAAGTATCATGTAGAGCCTGTTGTGCATCTTACGTGCCTTTGCTATAACAGAGCAGAGATAGACGAATTTGTAAGGGAGCTTACGGCAGAAGGGATAGAGAATATTCTGGCACTGAGAGGAGACCGCAACCCGGATGTTCCTGCCAAGGAAGATTTTGCGCATGCCAGTGACCTTATTAAGTATCTGAGGGCAACTACAGGAGACAGATTCTGTATAGCGGGAGCATGTTATCCGGATGTACATCCGGAGACGGGAAATCGTGTCGATGATATTAACAATCTTAAGATTAAGACTGATGCAGGGGCTGATATCCTCATATCACAGCTGTTCTTTGATAATGACACATTTCTTCAGTTCGTAAGTGATTGCAGAAGGGCGAGGATTGAAGTGCCTATTGTTCCGGGTATTATGCCATGTATTAATGCGGCACAGATTCAGAGAATGGTAACAATGTGCGGTGCTAAGTTCCCTGAGCGTTTCCGGAAGCTTATACGCAAATACGGTGATAATAAAGACGCACTTTTTGATGCAGGAATGGCATACTGCCAGAGCCAGATAATTGAGCTTCTTGCATCTGATGTCGATGGTGTACACCTGTATACAATGAATAATGTAAAGGTCGCAAAGCGTCTCACTGAAGGCATAAAGAATATAATTTAATATTGAATAATAATTCATTTTACTTTAAAATGTATTTTTATATAATGATACCAGGGTCAAAAGGTATAAACCCACATGAGCTTGCTCATAGGTGGGTAGGATTGTGGGAGTGCGAATCACGGAACAATCCACAGGTATCAAAGTCGGGGCTTTTGACCCCGACATCATATAATGCGATTTAATATTCGCGGAATGGAGATAGTGTAAAAAATCAGATTGATATCTGATTTTTTACACGGCTGTTTGTGCAGCAGGCGCCACAAACAGCATCTATCGCAGAGCCAAATCTGATATTTGGCTCGCGGTTCCTCCAGCACTTTGTGCCTGCGGAATGGAGATTAATATGTTACAGTCGATTAACACGATACTGTCTAAGATAGACGGTATGGTATGGGGCATCCCTCTTATGGTGCTTATCCTTGCAGGAGGCATATATCTTACAATTAGAATGGGGCTGCTTCAGATACGTAAGCTTCCGCTGGCACTTAAGTGGATGGTTAAGAACGAAGAGGACGGACATGGAGAAGTATCGTCATTTGGCGCATTATGTACGGCTCTTTCAGCAACTATAGGTACCGGTAATATCGTAGGTGTTGCAACTGCAATATGTGCGGGTGGACCGGGAGCATTATTCTGGATGGAGATTGCGGCGTTCTTCGGTATGGCTACCAAGTATGCTGAGGGTCTCCTTGCTGTAAAGTACAGAGTGGTTGACGAGAATAATCATTCTCTTGGCGGACCTTTCTATTACATAGAGAAGGGAATGGGTAAGAACTGGAAATGGCTTGCCAAGCTTTTTGCTTTCTTTGGTATCTGTGTCGGTCTGTTTGGAATAGGAACATTCTCACAGGTTAATGGTATAGCTTCAGCAGTTAATAATTTCTTCGACCCTGCTAATCAGATGACAGTAGTAATTCCGGGAATCGGTACATATTCATGGACAGTTGTAATTGCATCACTTATACTCAGTATATGTGTTGCACTCGTACTTATTGGCGGAATTAAGAGAATTGCCAATGTATCACAGGTTGTAGTTCCGTTTATGGCTGTAATCTATTTTGTTATATGTATAGCACTTGTAATATGCAATATCAAGTCTGTTCCTTCAGCAGTTGTAACAATCATTGACGGAGCGTTTAATCCGGCGGCGGTGACAGGCGGTGTGGCAGGCTCAATAATCGTTGCAATGCAGAATGGTATTGCAAGAGGTATTTTCTCTAATGAGGCAGGACTTGGTTCAGCACCTATTGCGGCAGCAGCAGCCAAGACTAAGGAGCCTGTACGTCAGGGGCTTGTATCTATGACAGGTACATTTATTGATACTATAGTAATCTGTACAATGACAGGACTTGCAATCGTTATGACAGGTGCATGGCAGGTTAACGGACTTAAGGGTGTTGCGGTTACAACATATGCATTCAATAACGGACTGCCTATTCCGACAGTGATTTCTTCATTTCTGCTGATGATGTGTCTTGTATTTTTTGCATTCACAACAATTCTTGGCTGGGATTACTATTCGGAGAGATGTCTTGAGTATCTTACCGGAGGTAACATGAAGATGGTTGGAATATACCGCTGGCTGTATATCCTTGCGGTGTTTATCGGACCATATATGACGGTTGAAGCGGTATGGACAATTGCAGATATATTCAACGGACTCATGGCAATACCTAACATGATTGCAATATTTGCACTCAGTAGTGTTGTTATAGCAGAGACAAGGGACTTCTTTAAGAGACATAAGAAGGAATCAGAGGCGTAGGTATATTGGCAGGCACTATAAGCCGGATATACTGCTTTTGGTGTAATATCAATATAATACAAATGAAATATATATAAAAAAGCACCTGTGGCGCATGGCAGACGGTTCCTGACTGTCAGTATATGTGTAGCTGCGGGTGCTTTTTTTAGTTGGGACAGAGTGCTCAATTGGACAGTCTCATTTTTGTATTACGGGGATTCCGGAGCAGATATTAAATATATATAATTTATGAAAAATTAATTGACATGATGGAAATGCTGCTATAAAATCGTTCTAAAAAGAACGATATAAGGAGGGCGGAATGTATTTCTGGGATAAACATAAGACAATTACGAGCTATTATGAGCTGCTCTCAGGTGAGGTATGTGACCGGTACGGGCTGACACAGATGGAATATGACATACTTATGTTCCTGCATAATAATCCGCAGCACAATACCGCCGCAGAGATAGTAAAGGTCAGAAAATCAACAAAATCCCATGTTTCAACATCGTTAAAAAAATTAGAAAACAAAGGTCTGGTTGAACGGATACAAAGTGAGGATAACAAAAAGCATATAGAGATTGTTCTTCTGGACAAAGCAGAGTTAATCGTGGAAGCTGGGATTAATGCACAAAAGCGGTTTGCACAAAATGTACTAAGAGGATTGACGGAAGAAGAAAAGCATATGTGTATTAATGTATTTGACAAGATCTGTAATAATGCGGAGGAGTGTTTAAGAGAATATAGGGAGAATTCAGATGAAAGATAAGTTTTGTGTAAAGAAAAAAACATTGCTGCTGATTGCAGGTGTTGTGTGGATGATTGCCGGTTTTAATGTTGCAAGGCTGGGAGTGTTGTCATATTTGAATATTGACAGAAAGTGGTATATGTACATTATGTCGGTATTTGTATTTCTTCTCTTTGGATTAATGTTTTTTAAGATGAGCCGGAAGCATACAAAGCGGATACTGGGATACGAGGATTACCGGCCATTCTGGCATTTCTTTGATTGGAAAGCATATTTAATTATGACCTGCATGATGAGTGGTGGAATCGGATTCAGGGCAGCAGGGATATTCCCGGAGATATTTATTGCATTTTTTTATTCCGGGCTTGGTCTGGCGCTGGCATCAGCGGGAGTTATTTTTACAAGGAATTATTTATTGTACAGTCAGTTGATGGAGAAGGAGCAGGACTAATAATGAAAGAAAATAATTACAAACCACAGATTCCGGATGTTATGGAAGCAGTATTTGACGCAGCATATTTAATTTTTGACCTGGTTGCTGCAGGTTTATTTTTTATATTTTCACAGGGAAATATATTATTTATCCTTTATGGAATATTGACATTGACACTTTGCGGAGGGGATGCCTTCCATCTGGTGCCGAGAATTATAAGAGCGGTGCGTGGAAGCAGTGACAAGATAAAGAGACAGCTCGGAATAGGATTGCAGGTATCGTCAGTTACAATGACAGTATTTTATATTATTTTGATGTATATCTGGCAATTTACATTTCCGGAATTAAAAATACCGGCAGTAATCGCAGCAATGATATGGATATCGGCGGTTGTCAGAATAGTGATATGTATGTTACCTCAGAACAACTGGTGTAAAGATGAAGGTAATATGAAATTATCCATTATCAGAAATGCAGTCTTTGCGGTTACCGGAATAGGGGTAATCATACTGTACTTGATTTCCGGGAATACATACGGGTATCATTTGATAAGGATGGCTGCAGCTATTATTATTTCTTTTGGATGTTATATTCCGGTAACTTTATTCAGCAAAATAAAACCGAAGGTCGGATTATTAATGATTCCGAAGACATGTGCGTATATGTGGATTATTGTAATGGGGCTTCAGCTTTTATTTTAAAATATGTGATTTAACCAGGAGGCAGGCATAATGAAGACAGAAGAATTTGTAAAACTTATGACAGGGCATTTTGATAATAAAGAACAATTTACTGAGATGAAAGCAGCCGGAAAAATATTTCCGTATGCACAGCATGTGAATACAGTCTGCAATGACAAAATAAATAACATCCCTGAGGATTTTCACGGGATATTTATTGTAGAAGATAAAAACACATTTTCATATGATTCTATGAAAAATGTTGATTATATCAAACTGAAAAAATCTGAAAAGTTCACTCCGGCATTGTACCATGAAAATGGTGGCGTCTGGGAAGGTGGCAGCACAAGCCGTTTCTCTCCGGTAATGACATTTAAGCTTTGGGAAAGGTTTTCCGATAGCTGTCTGGAAGTATCTGAAAGTATGGAAGTTAACGGAAAGAGAACTTTTGGATACGATGCTCCGATTATTTATAAAAGAGTATAAAGAATTTATATAAAGCAGCAGAAGAGGGCAGCCGGTATTTTACGAATGTCCTGCTTCTGTTTTTTATGCCTGCTGCTTTTTACGACTGCTGATAAAAATAAGTTGACAAAGAAGATTTTGGATGTAAAATGGATTGGTAGTACCAATTTTTGGAGGAGTAAACTAATGAAGTATCTGAAGCAATTTTTAATTATTCTGATAATATCATTTATCGGAGAGATTCTTAAGGAGATTCTGCCGCTGCCTATTCCGGCAAGTATATACGGCATGGTAATTCTTTTTGTATGTCTGCTGACTAAGGTTATTAAGCTTGAAGATGTCAGAGAGACAGGCAAATTTCTTATAGAAATAATGCCGGTTATGTTTATACCGGCCGGTGTAGGCCTTATGTCATCGTGGAACGTTCTGCGTCCGCTTATTCTTCCAGTAGGAATTATTACGGTTGTAACGGTATTTACGGTAATGGCTGTCAGCGGAAGGATTTCACAGGCGATAATCCGTGCAGGCCAGAAAAATGAGGAAAGTGCAGGAACCATAGATGAATGAATTTTTTGCTAACGCTGCATTTGCAGGTGTGAGCGTAAGTCTTATATCGTACATGATAGGAGTATATCTTAAAAAGAAGCTGAATGTCGGACTTTTTAATCCGCTTCTTATATCAATAGCAGTAACAATAATATTTCTTGTGCTGGCACACATTGATTATGATGCATACAATGAGGGAGCCAGGTATCTGAGCTGGCTTCTGACACCTGCAACAGTATGCCTTGCAATACCGCTTTATGAAGAGTTTGAATTGCTTAAGAGTAATGTCCGCGCCGTAATGTGCGGAATCATATCAGGCGTGCTTACAAGCCTTATAACAATTCTTGTCCTTGCCATGTTTTTCGGGCTTACTCATGAGGAATATGTAACACTTCTGCCAAAGTCAATAACAACGGCAATAGGAATGGGTGTATCCGAAGAACTTGGCGGCTATGTAACTATTACTGTTGCTGTTATTATAATAACGGGTGTTATTGGTAATATTCTTGCGGAATTTATATGTAAAATTTTCAGAATTGAGGAGCCTATTGCCAAAGGAATAGCAATCGGATCTGCAGCACATGCAATCGGTACGGCCAAGGCAATGGAAATCGGTGAAGTTGAGGGCGCAATGAGCAGCCTTTCAATTGCAGTAGCGGGCATATTGACTGTGGTCGGTGCGTCTGTATTTGCACATTTTATATAATAACGGAGTATAGATTAAGATGGGGCGGGAATATGAGAAGGCCGTTGATTATGTGCGCAGAATGATTAGCAGCGGTTCATTGAATGTAGGGGACAGACTTCCGACAGAGCGGGAGTTGTCGCTTGAACTTGACATAAGCCGTAATTCAACGAGGGAAGCCATGAGAATGCTTGAAAATATGGGCATCATAGTGTCACGTCATGGCTCAGGTAATTATATCAGCGGCAACATGGAGAGAACAATATCGGATATGATACATATGATGCTGGCACTTAAACAGGTCTCTCGTCATGATATATGTGATTTCAGAAGAAGCATGGAAAAGACAGTGTGCCATGCTGTAATAGACAGGCTGGAAGCTGGAAGTGATAAACCGGATGAGCTTGATATGGCAGCGGAACTGGCTTATTCTATGGACTGCAGTGACAGTGAGACGGACAGAAGATTTCATTATCTGCTTGTAAAGGCATCAGGCAATGCATTTATCGATATACTTATGAGCGCACTCATAGACGTGTATCGTGAGTGGATAGATGAAGCACTCGAAGCGATAAACGGTGATGATAAGTTACATCTTAAGAAGGCACATGAAGATATAATAAATGCTCTGCATAGCAGGGATAAGTCTGCATGTGACAGAGCAATAGATATGCACTATAATATTAACGAGCAAAGCCTGACAGGACAGCTGCTATCTTTTAAGTAGTATTTCCTCAAGCTTGCCGGCGGCAACACTGTGAGGTTTTGATGTGTCCTGAATGAGACATACGGTTCTGTAGGGAACGGGTTCAAATATACGGATTGGCAGTATAGTTCCTTTTTGAATGAATTCGGATGCCATTTCTTCGGGATAAAAGCCGAGTCCGAGATTGTGCTCTACCATAGGAAGAATCTGGTCTGTAGTGGCAGCTTCCATATCGGGATTAAATGGCATATTGTGATTTAAAAAATACTGCATATACAGTTCACGGGTTGCTGATTCGCCGCCAAGTGATATAAAAGGTATATCGGCAAGATTATTAATACTCTGCATCTTTGCAGCGATATCTGAATATTTTCTTCCCCCGATGAGAATCTCACGGAATGAGTAAAGTGAGGTTTTCTGAAGGGGCTTTTTTATAGTTATGGGGGTTGTTACAACTGCAAAATCAACAAGTCCGTCCTCAAGGGCTTTGACAGCCTGTGGAGAGGAATGATTGGAAATGCGCAGCCTTACACGTGGATATTTTTCATGGAACTCTTCAAGCTTGTTAAGAAGCATAAGGCGCAGCGCTGTTTCACTTGCACCGATAGTAACAATACCGCTTTCAAGACTGTTATCCATTGATATCTCTTTTTCTGCGACTTCAATCTGTTCAAAGGCAACCGCAACATGTTCATAAAGCCTTGTACCTTCAGGTGTAAGTGTTACACCACGGTTCGTGCGGACAAAAAGCTTGCATCCCAGTTCATTTTCAAGATTGTTCATGCATCGTGTTATGTTAGGCTGGTTATTTTCAAGAATCTCAGCAGCCCTCGAGAAGCTTTTGTATTGTGCAACATAATAGAATATTCTATAGTAATCGTAATTTGCCATGCTATCCTCCATATACAAAATATGTATAACCGACATATCAAATATACATTTTACATCTGACTGCGTAAAAAGTATAATACAGTCGGTTTGAAAAATCAATAATCAAAAATATATTGGCGGTGACTGACTGCACTGAAAGGAGAATTTATGATTACGGCTGTTACGGGAATTAACTGGGGAGACGAAGGCAAAGGAAGAATAGTTGATCTGTTAAGTGAGAAGGCTGACTATGTTGTCAGGTATCAGGGCGGTAACAATGCAGGGCACACAGTTGTGACACCTGAAGGAAAGTATGTGCTGAATCTTATTCCATCAGGAATACTGCATCCGGAAGCAGTATGTGTGTTAGGCGGAGGAATGGTAGTTGACCTTGATCATCTCAGACATGAGATGTCAATGCTGCAATATATGAAAGTTAAAATAGATTCGGACAATCTCAAGATTTCGGATAAGGCAACAATATGTATGCCTTTCCATGTGCGTCAGGATGTACTTGAGGAAGAAAGGCTTCTTGAAAAAGGCGCAGCATTTGGCTCAACAAGAAGAGGAATAGCATATGCATACGGCGATAAGTATATGAAAAAGACACTTAGAATGGGCGATCTTCTGAATCTGAATTCGATTGCAATAAAGAGAAGACTTCAGGTTATACTTGAGAGTAAAAACCTCATCATGGAAAATGTCTATGGACAGAATCCGCTTTCATTTGAAGAATTATATAACTGGTGCGAAAGTCAGGCTGAATATTTCCGTAATTATATATGCGATACCGGAAAGCTGCTTAACAATGCTGCCGAGGCAGGAAAAAATATTCTTTTTGAAGCACAGCTTGGCGCTTTAAGGGATATTGATTATGGTATATATCCTTATACATCAAGTTCAAATACCATAGCAGCATATGCGCCTATAGGTGCAGGAATTCCACAGAGAACGCCTGACCGTGTTGTAGGTGTAATGAAAGCATATTCAACATGTGTAGGAGAGGGACCATTTGCTGCTGAAGATGCAATGCCTGAAGAGTGGAATAATAAGCTCCGTAATGCCGGAGGTGAATTCGGGGCAGCAACAGGAAGACCAAGAAGGGTAGGACCTTTTGATGCGGTAGCAAGCAGGTATGGGATAGAATGTCAGGGGGCAGATGATATAGCCCTCACAAAGCTTGATGTACTGAGTGAGTTTGATACAATACCGGTAGTTACTGCCTATGAGCTTGACGGACATACGATTGACACATTCCCTGCTGACAGCAGTCTCGAGAGAGTGAAGCCTGTTGTTGAGGAGTATCCGGGATGGCACTGTGATATATCAGGCTGCAAAAGCTGGGAGGAGCTTCCTAAAGAGGCAAGAGAATACGTGCTGGCAATTGAAAAACTTGTTAATCACAGAATTTATCTTGTGTCAACGGGAGCAGAACGCAGCGAATATATAACAATATCTTAATTGTACGGATTACATCGGTTAAATTATACAGATTGCATGAATTATACAGACTACATGAATGGAGAATGAAAATGAAACTCAGACATCTGATAGGACCACAGGACATTACACTTGAAGAAACTAATAGAATACTTGAACTTGCGCGCAGAATATCTGCCAATATGGACAGCTATTCAGAAGTTGCAAAAAGAAAAAAAGTAGCAACATTGTTCTATGAACCAAGCACAAGAACAAGGCTGTCATTTGAGACTGCAATGCTTAATCTTGGCGGAAGCGTGATAGGGTTCCCGTCTGCCAATGTATCAAGTGCCAACAAAGGTGAGACTGTAGAGGATACAATAAGAGTTATAAGCTGTTATGCTGATATAGCTGTCATGCGTCATCCAAAGGAAGGCGCACCCCTGCTTGCTTCACTCTATTCCAAAATACCTGTAATAAATGCAGGAGACGGCGGTCATAATCATCCGTCACAGACAATGATAGACCTTATGACTATTAAGAGCAGAATGGGAAGGCTCGACCACCTCAAAATTGGAATGTGCGGAGATCTGAAGTTTGGAAGAACCGTTCATTCACTTGTTCAGAGCCTGTCAAGATATGAAGGCAATGAGTTTGTGTTCATATCTCCGGAAGAACTCAGAATGCCGGAATATATGCTTGATGAGCTTCCGATAGATTCAGATGCAAAGTGGCGTGAAGAGAGAAGCCTTGAAAAGGCGCTTCCTGAGCTTGATATACTCTATATGACAAGAGTGCAGCAGGAAAGGTTCTTCAAC
Organism: [Bacteroides] pectinophilus; assembly: GCA_025146925.1. Classification (NCBI taxonomy): domain Bacteria; kingdom Bacillati; phylum Bacillota; class Clostridia; order Eubacteriales; species [Bacteroides] pectinophilus. The sequence continues at coordinate 481,660 of CP102260.1, forward strand.
GAGGAAGACTATCTGAGACTGCGTGACAGCTATATACTTAATGCAGAAAAAATGCAGCTTGCAAAGAGCAACATGGCAGTCCTGCACCCGCTTCCACGAATCAACGAGATCTCAAGGGATGTGGACCTCGACAGCAGAGCTGCATACTTTGAGCAGGTGCAGAATGGCGTCTATGTCAGAATGGCACTGCTGATGTCTTTCATGGGGCTTGAAGACCCACTTACAGGTGAATGTATACTGGGTTAAGCCTGCCCGTCTGAGTTAACCGGTCTTTAACTGCTCTGCTGAGCAAGCAGCTTACGCAGACGTTCAATTTCAGCTTTAAGAGTGGCAATCAGGTCAGCATCCTGCTGATGCTGTTGCCGCTGCTGCTGACAATCTTTATCGTACCGTTCGCGGAATTCCTTCTCATACCTCTCCCGGTATTCTTTTTCTAATTTCTCTTTCAGATGTTTTGTAAATCTCATATTCAGGCAATAATAAGGTTTTGGTCATTCTGACTGCCTCATCCGGCAGCTCAGGATTATGATATGTAACACGTATAAATGCTTTGCCTATTAATTTATATATAATATCGCATTGCGTGGTTTACGTCAACGTAAAAATTTTTTTAATAACAAATTAGAATAGTAAATTGAATAATGAACAGAATATTTACAATGATATAAAGATATAGACCTAATTAGGCACACAAACATTACCTTACAATTTATCTATAAGAATACATAGCATGCCGCATAAGACAATGGCTGTCAGGGCATGATGCAAAGTATTCAATGGCAGGTTGGAGACGTGTGGTAATGGGTAGTTATGATGAGATGCTGGTGAGGCTGGAAAAATACAGAAAATCTATCCCCATGAAGCAGAAGCAGATGGGGCAGGCTATCGGTGTCAGTCAGGAACAATATTCATACCTTGAGAATGGTAATACAAAGCTTACGGATAAGAATCTGAAGGCACTTGCAGATACCGGAGCAGACATTGATTATATTATCACGGGTGAGCATTTTCAATATAGTGCTGATGAGCTTGAGGACGAGATTAACAGAGCCGGTAAGGAACGTGATTTTGCCTTGAAAATGGTTGCTAATGTTATGAGTGAAAAGATTGAGCGCGGTGAACTGCAGAATGTCAGTCGGTCAGAGGCGAAACTTATAGAGGCAATGGCTGATTCGTGGGATGATTTCTCGATGGTCAATTTTGTCAGGGAGGAAGAGCAGTGTTCCCAGATAGAGATGGCTCAGCGTCTTGGAGTAGGAATAAAAAAATATCGTGAGCTTGAGAAGGAAACGCTATATCCGGATGCAGAACTGCTGCTTAGCTTATATAATATGTCAGGCTATCAGCCTGCATTGTTCATGAACCTTTGCGACAGAAGAATGCTTGCTGTCAAAATGTTGTGGTCTGCATTTGAAGCTGGAGATAAATCACAATTGCTTGATTTTGTAAGAAATTTGAGGAATATTATGCAGGGGAATACAGATGAGCAGAAGAATAATGATTATAGAGGATAACGAAACAACACGAGAAATTCTGGCATCAGCAGTAGAAGATGTGTGCCCTGACGCAGACATAAGAAAATTTGCAGATACAAAAGGAGCGGTTGAGACAGCGATAAACAGCAGGATAGATTTATTTCTTGTTGATATAATAACTAACACTAATGTGCCCGGGGATACCTCGGGCATTCGTTTCGTTGAGGCAGTCCGCCGTATAAATGAATATGAATTCACGCCGGTCATATTTATAACTTCATTAGAAGATCCGGCAATGTATGCATATGCACAGCTGCATAGTTTCAGTTATATAGAAAAGCCTTTTGACATTGACTGCGTTAAAGATGCAATAGCCAAAGCACTCCGTATGCCTCAGGCACATATTAACGACAGACAGATGTTTTTCAGAAGCGATGGAATCTTATTCCCAGTAAAATGTTCAGAAATTATTTACATAGAAAATATAGATCATAAAGCACATTTTCACAAAGTCACAGGAGAAGAACTAATAATCCCCAAAAAGACATGCAGGCAGATACTGGAGGAGGCAGACAACGATGCGCTTATCCAATGTAACCGCGGTGTAATCATCAACAGGAACTACATCGAACACATAGACCTGACTAACAGATGCATCCGTATGAGAGGCATAGATGCGGGTATAGTGATTGGCGTTACATTTGTTAAGAAGATAATCGGGATGATTAAGGATGGTTGATTATAAAATTTGCTGGGTTATAGAGATTTTAATGATAATTAGCTGCTTACACAAAATAGAAGGAAAGAAATTTATATTGAATGCTAGAACTATTATATTAGTGATTTCAGATGTGTTAATATTAAACGCTGTAGATAAAGGAATGATTCCTGATATTGCTAGTATTTTAGTATATCCGTTAATAGCTGGATATACTTTTTTGCAGTTCGGAAGTGGGATAAAAAGAAGCATTATAGATATCTGTATAATGTTTGTTTTTCTTGGCATTATACAGATGTTTTGTACAATGCCTGTTACTTATGTATTTCAAAGATATCTTGATGAAGATACAATGTCATTAATTATTTATATTGTGGCTCTGTTTGTATATTTAATAAGTACACATTTTATTGATTTGCATGCATTGGAAGAAATATTCTTAAAATCAGAGCTGTTATTAATAGGTGTAATGATAATAGGAACGATAATTGTAGTAGCAGCATTGATTATGACGAAAGCATTGGCAGGAATGTTTTTTGGAGAGTATATAACAGCCTTTATCCTTATAGTTATGATTTTTGCAATTACAGTTAGCTGGAATAATTATAAGCAAAAGGCAATAGAGGCATCATCAGAACTCCATGCATATAAGATATATGAAGAATCATATAAGAATCTCATTGATGAAATAAGAGTCAGACAGCATGATTTTGATAATCATTTAAATGCTATATATAATCAGCATACTATATATAAAACCTATGATGAGTTGGTATTGCATCAACAATTGTACTGTAACCAGCTTATTGCAGATAATAAGTATAAGAAACTGTTATGTATTGGAAATTCAGCTGTAATAGGTTTTCTGTACGGAAAATTCCTTGAAGCTGAGAAAAAGGGCATTCAGATTGATTATGACATTCATATTATTGAACTTAATATTGGAATACCAATACACAAAATTATTGAAATACTCGGTAATTTTATAAATAATGCAATTGATGCCTTGGAGGTATATAGTCCGAAAAGGCTGCATGTGCAAATTATAGAGAGTAATAGTGATTTTGTGTTATTTGTGGATAATTCAGGGGAATACATAATTACAGAAGAGTTTTCTAACTTTTTTAGAAAGGGATATAGCAAAAAAGGAGATGGAAGGGGACTTGGACTATACGCAATTAAGAAAATGAGTATGGAGTATGAATTTGATATTATATGCTGTAATGAATTAATTGATGAATCTAATATGGTTAGGTTTGGAATAAGAAAGAATAAAGAGACTACCAAACAAAATTAAGTGAGGCAGTCTCTTGCTTTTATTAAAGGCTATTTTTATCAGGATATTCGTATTCTCCGAAGAACAATACACAAGGATGAGACGAGCTTATCCAAAAAGAAAACGCCATGCACCCCATCAGTACATTCCTTACTGCCGGTGAGAATAATTTTTTCATGCTTACTAAACCTCCTTTTTAATTTTTTTTGCAACTCCCAGTTGAAATGTATTAAGTATAATAGTCCAAAAGCCGGTTATAATGTAGCGGCTGTCAGGCTTCATACACATTACGAAAATATATACAGCAATAACGGCAATAACCTTCAGCCGCAGGCGGAACCTGGTATTATTGCTTAGCTTAAGGTGTTTTGCGGATGTTACGGGACCGATTATGAAAGAGACTGCCGCACATATCACAAGCATCAGAATCCGCGCAAAAAGTACCGGCGTGAATAAAGGCAGCACTTTAATTATAATAACCATAAATGCAAGTGAAAGCAGTAGGCACCCTGCATATGTGCGGCAGTGTATACCTCCGGTTGTTGAACGTACTATCTGAAAGACAACTATTGTCCATAGATATAATCTGATGTCATATATGAAGAAAAGTCCTATGATCAGGAATTTGCTCAGCTCAGATAGCAGAGTGACCGTAAAGAAACGGAGCTGTGCCATCTGATAGTCTGTAAAATCATACTTTATCTGAATATAATTCTGTAAATGTTCCATTCCCATAATCCGATAAAAATTCCCAATGAATATCTGCCAAATTAATAACCAATTGCGATTATATTTAAGAAAAAGTAAAAAAATGGAATTTGGAGCTGAATTAAGCGAATTTGAACGTGAATTAACGATATGTCGAAATTGATAAAAAATTATCAATTTTTATTGTTAGCAGGTGGAGGATATTGTATAATATGTATATTACAAAATATCAGAAAGCGGGATTATGCAGAGGAGGGATTTAATGGCAGAACAAAGAGAGCTGATTATAAAGCTCGGACAGAAGATAACTGACCGTATCGGAGTTAAGGTGACCACGGAAGATCCTGAATACTGGGGACTTGCCGGAGTTGTCACAGACGAGATGGCAGAGGTCGCACTTGGAATGAAGGTAAGAGTGCCTATGACACTTGAGCAGGTTGCGAAGAAGTGTAAGAAGAGTGTTGAGCGTACGGAACAGCTTCTTCAGGAGATGAGTGTAATAGGACTTATCGAGTATAACTGGGAGAACGAGGACAGGCACAAGCAGTATATACTCCCGATGTTCGTTCCGGGAAGTGCTGAATTCATGGTAATGAACGGCAGGCAGGTCGAGGAACATCCGGAGGTCGCTGATTTCTTTGAGCAGATGTCACGTCTTCCGCTTGAGAAGGTAACACCTATGGTTCCACCGGGAGGAGCAGGCATAGGAATGCATGTAATTCCTGTTGAGACAGCGATTCCTGCAACGCCTGAATCTGTAAGCATTGAGCACATTTCATACTGGCTCAATAAGTACAAGGACAAGTATGCAGTAGGTGCATGCTCATGCCGCAGACAGCAGCGTGTGCGTGGTGAAGGTACAGGTGATATAGAGGGAGATCTGTGTATAGGTGTCGGTGATATGGCAGATTACCTTGTTGAGACAGGCAGAGGACATTACGCAGATATTGATGAAGTAATGGCGATACTTAAGCGTGCTGAAGATAACGGATATGTACATCAGATAACCAATATTGACGGTGAGGATAAGATATTTGCAATATGTAACTGCGCAGTAGGTGTATGTAATGCGCTCAGGACATCACAGCTTTTTAATACACCTAATATGTCACGTTCGGCATATCGTGCAAGTGTAACTCCTGACCGCTGTGTTGCATGTGGAAGATGTGTGCAGTACTGCCCTACGGGTGCTGCCAAGCTCGGACAGAAGCTGTGTACGAAGAACGGCCCTGTAGAATATCCGCAGCATGAGCTTCCTGACACTGTGAAGTGGGGACCTGAGAAGTGGGACAAGAATTATCGCGACAATAATCAGATTAACTGTTACGATACGGGAACAGCACCATGTAAGAGTGCCTGTCCTGCACATCTTCCGGTTCAGGGCTACATAAAGCTTGCATCACAGGGAAGATATATGGATGCACTTAAGCTGATTAAGACAGAGAATCCGTTCCCCGCCGTATGCGGTGCCATATGTAACCGTAAGTGTGAGGATGCATGTACAAGAGGAACGATAGACCAGGCAGTTGCCATAGACGAGATTAAGAAGTTTATAGCAGAGCAGGAGCTTCACGAAGCCAACAGATATATACCTGAGACAGTCAACCATGAAGGTAAGCAGTTCGAGCAGAAGATTGCAATAATCGGTGCGGGACCTGCCGGAATGTCAGCAGCTTATTATCTCAGATGCAAAGGCTATCCGGTAGACATCTTTGAGAAGGAAAAGACACCGGGCGGCATGATACTTAACGGAATCCCATCCTTCAGACTTGAGGAGCAGGTAATTGAGGCAGAGGTTGACGTACTCCGCAAGATGGGAATAGGTTTTAAGTGCGGAGTAGAGGTAGGCAGGGATATAACTATTGAGCAGTTAAGGCAGCAGGGCTATAAGGCATTTTATATTGCTATAGGAGCTCAGGGCGGAAGAAAGCTCGGAATCGCAGGAGAGGATGCTGATGGAGTTATAGCCGGAGTTGAGTTCCTCAAGAAGATTAATACTGATGAGAAGAGCGCCCATATCAAGGGAAGAACAGTTGTAGTCGGAGGCGGCAATGTTGCCGTGGATGTTGCGAGAACAGCTTTGAGAGCAGGTGCATCGGAAGTGACGATGGTGTGTCTTGAAGACAGGGAGAGCATGCCGGCGGCAAAGGATGAGATTGAAGAGGCACTTGAAGAGAACATCACAATCAATAATTCATGGGGACCAAAGGAGATACTAACAGACGGAGGTAAGGTTACGGGTATTGTATTCAGGAAGTGTACAGCCGTACGTGAGGCACAGGGACGATTTAATCCACAGTATGACGAGAATGATACGATGACGATTGAATGTGATAATGTGCTTGTGTCAGTAGGACAGTCAGTTGTATGGGGAAGCCTTATTGAGGGTACAAAGGTAGAGCTTAATCCTAATATGACTGTTAAGGCAGACCCTGTGACGTACCAGACAGCGGAGCCGGATATATTTGTGGGCGGTGATGTGTATACAGGACCGAGATTTGCAATAGACGCGATTGCGGCAGGCAAGGAAGCATGCGAGTCAATTCACAGATATGTGCATAAGGGACACAGCCTTACATTGGGACGTAATCTGCGTCAGTTCCCATCGCTTGACAAGGATAATCTTGCGATTGAGCCGGACAGCTATGACAATGCGCCGCGTCAGGCATGCCATAAGAAGACGGATGAGAACGGGCTTACATTCAGAGATCTGCGCAGTACATTTACAGAGGAGCAGGTTAAGAAGGAAGCAGCAAGATGCCTTGGCTGCGGAGCTACAGTGGTAGACCCTAACAAATGTATCGGCTGCGGCTTATGCACAACCAAATGCGAATTTGACGCGATACATCTTTCAAGGGATATACCTGAAGCAAGCACGATGCGCAAATCGGAGGATAAGATGAAAGCAATTCTTCCGTATATGCTTAAGAGAGAGATTAAGATTAAGTTCAAGAAGGACAAATAATACAATGCATGAGCTTGGAATTATTGTACATATTTCAAGGACACTCACAAAGCTGGCGGATGAGAAGAAGCTGAGTAAAATAGGCTCTGTGACTTTAGAGGTCGGTGAGGTCAGTGGAATAGTGCCTGATTATATGACGGATGCGTGGAATTATTACAAAAAGAAGACACCGCTTCTTGCGGAATCTGAACTTAGGATGGAGACACTCCCGGCAGTAACTTTCTGTGAGGAATGTGGGAATACATATGAGACGGTCAGGTACGGAAGGATATGCCCAAGGTGCAGCAGTCCGAGGACATATCTGCTTACCGGCAGCGAATGCAGCATAAAAGAGATAGAAGCGTGCTGATTGCACGGAATATGAATGGAGGGTGATTTTTATGTTATTTCATGTTTATGGAAGTGATGCAGTCTGTCAGTGGATAGCAATGCTGGCAGTGCTGGCAGGACTTATCCTGCTTAATGAATTTGCAAGAAGGACAAAGGCAGGCGGACTTCTTATGTTCGGAGTTATACCTCTTGCACTTACGGTATATTTTGTAGTGATTGCAGTTGCGGCACGAATGGGAGCAGAGTGGGCGGTTAACAACCAGACCCATATGTATATGAACGGCTGGTTCCATTATATGAAGCTCTATGCTTCACTTGCGGGATGTATCGGCTTTATGATGATTAAGTATGAGTGGGGAATCGGTAAGACGCACTGGTTCAAGGCATACCCGTTTGCAATCGTTGCAATCAACATACTTATTGCTGTGGCGAGTGATTTTGAATCGGCAATTAACGGCTGGTATTCATGGTGGCTTTCATCTGAAGGCGTATGGCTGTATGGCGGCTGGCATAATGTAATGAACGGAATCGCAGGACTTATTAATATATTCTGTATGACAGGCTGGTGGGCAGTCTATTCATCCAAGGATAAGAAGGATATGATATGGCCGGATATGATATGGGTATATATTCTTGTATACGACGTATGGAATTTTGCTTATACATATAACTGCCTGCCGACACATTCATGGTTCTGTGGTGTTGCGCTGCTTCTTGCACCTACTGTTGCAGCACTTATCTGGAATAAGGGCGGATGGATTCAGAACCGTGCCAACACACTCTGCATATGGTGTATGTTTGCACAGATATTTCCATTGTTCCAGGAGACGTTTGCAGACGGAACCAAGCTGTTCCCATGGGCTGCGATTACAACACAGTATGCAGACGGAACACTTAACGGCATAGCGGCGGGTACATCAGTTAATGCTGATCCTACGGCTATGACGGTTGTCAGTGCTCTTGCTTTAATTGTAAATATAATTGCAATTGTATACATTATCTGGAAGTCTGTAAAGACAAAGACCAACCCATACAAGGGTGAGATATTCAAGGATTTCAAGTATTATAAGGAAGCAGCCGACAGAGCTGAGATCAGGTAAATGTAATGGATATGAAGATAATAGAGGTAAAGCAGAGTATATTTGCGGATAATGACGCTGATGCAGATAGACTAAGACAGCAGCTTAAGGCGGAGGGGACATTTCTTCTTAATGTTATGTCCTCTCCCGGAAGCGGTAAGACAACTACACTTGTTAAAACAATTAACGCCTTGTCTGATGAGTTCAGAATTGGTATAATGGAAGCCGACATTGACTCTGATGTGGATGCACGGACAATGTCAGATAATACTAAGGCAAAGACTATTCAGATTCATACAGGCGGAATGTGTCATCTTGATGCGGATATGACAAGGCAGGGAATTACAGAGCTTGGAACAGATGATGTTGACCTGGCAATCCTTGAGAATGTAGGTAATCTTGTATGTCCGGCAGAGTTTGATACCGGAGCGTCTAAGAATGTCATGATACTGTCAGTGCCTGAAGGACATGATAAACCACTCAAGTATCCGCTTATATTTACGGTATGCGATGCGCTTCTGATTAATAAGATTGATGTACTGCCATATTTTGATTTTGATATGGATAAGGTTACGGAATATGCGCATATGCGTAATCCTGATATTAAGATATTCCCGATATGTGCCAAGACCGGTGAAGGGATGGATGCATGGTATGAGTGGCTTCGCACGGAGGTAAAGGAGTGGAGAAGTTAGATATCAGCATAAGAACCGCAACGCCTGATGATGCAGAAGGACTGCTGGCAATTTATGCACAATATGTTGAAAATACGGCAGTTACATTTGAGTATTCTGTTCCGTCTGAAGCAGAATTCAGACGCAGAATTGAGAATACGCTTAAGAAGTATCCGTATCTGGTGGCAGTATCACAGGGAGAGATTGTCGGATATGCCTATGCCGGAGAATTCAGAAAGTGCGGTTATAAGTTCGGACGCTGGTATAATGTAGCCTGGATGGAGAAGTATATTAATGATCATGAACGTAAGCCACAGCCTGTTAAGACATTCCGGGAGATAGCTGCGGATATAATTGAATGACACAGTTAAGGCATAGAGCGTTTTGATTAAAATATTGTACTTAATGAGAAATAATACAGATGATGATATATTGTCTGTATTATTTTTTGCCTTAATATAGTGTCCGGGCATAAATGTCTATTGGGGCTTCTGTCACTAACATCATATTAACCAAGGAAAAATCACAGAAAAATCACATTTATACTATTGACCCTGAAGTTTACTTCAATGATATGCTATATACATGAAATTAATTTTTTGTGGTATGGTGCAAAATGGCGGAATGGAGGATTAGTGTGATTAATAAAAGATATATAAAGACAGCGGGAGCAATTATAAGTGCAGCAGTGCTGCTTGTGTCAGCAGGCTGCGGAAGCCGGAACAATGTGCCGGGTGGCAGTGTGCAGGCGGAAAGTATTGCAGGCAATGATAAGGGAAGTACATCAGTCAGTACGGCAGATGTGACACTGACACGCGATTCGGAATATCCCGATTATTATGAGCAGGAAGTACGCAAGACAATACAGACACTTGACGATACAATTACCGGAGACAGCGTGAGCTATATATTTATCACGGATACACATCTTGACAGCAATGAAGCAAGCACAACGGCGGCATACCGTATGTATAATGCAGTTGTGGATGTTGCGAATAATTCTGATGTCGATTTTGTATGTGTCGGCGGTGACATATATGATGGAAGACATGCGGAGGAGAACGGCAAGGCTAATGCAATGCAGATAATCCGTAATGTGGCAGAGATACTGTCGACATGCAATAAGCCGGTATTTTTCCTGCATGGCAACCATGATGATAACAGCTTTTCGGCACAGGTTGACGGCAATCTGCTTTACAGTGCCGACTATATTATCAATAAAGAGGAGTGGTATTCCGTTACAATGGCATATTTTCCGCAGTATGCTACAGAGTATGAGCACGGATATTTTTATTATGACCTTCCAGGTAAGAATGTGCGTGTTGTCTGCCTTAATATGAGCGACAGTGACGACACGGTGGTTAATGGTGAGCAGAATGAGATGGGCATGTACTTTTACGGATATAAGGATAAGCAGATAGACTGGCTTCTTGACAAAGCATTTGCAAGGGAGGACTGCCGGTACCTTATAATGTCACATGATGCATTTGATTATCCGGAAGGTTATAATGTTTCAAGTAACAGAGATACATTGCATGATATTCTGACTGCGGCATATACACATCAGAATTATAATAACGGCAGGTTTGCCAAAGATTTTTCCTTATGGAACAGCAATATAGTACTTTATAATTGTGGTCATCTTCATATGGAAAGAGTATATATGGCACCTGACATGGGCGGGCTCCCGCTTATTAATACAGATAAAGGAAAGGTTGCAGAACATGGCGTATGGGGAACATTCGGTTCTAACGGATACTGGTGCCAGAAGCCGAGAACAGCGGGAACCATTACAGAGGCGCTTTTTGATATAGTTGTAAGTAAGCCGGATGAGCTTGACTTTGTAAGGTTCGGAGCAGGTGATGACTGGCAGGTAAAATATTAGGATTTACTATCAACAGACGTACCGGCAGCGCCGAAGCTTATGCGGCAGCCACGAATCAGGCAGAGGCTTGACATAATAGAAAAATAGTATAATAATGTTAAGGGGTTCTGCTTTGGCAGGGCCCTTTTAAGGTTAAATCAGTCTGGATACATTTGCGTCAGAAGAAAGGGGCAGGCATGAATAAAGAGAATAACAGAGAGGTTGAGACGTCCGGAATAAAAAGAAGCAAATATGAGATAGATATGTGCAATGGTACAATTATGGATAAGCTGATATCATTCGCACTTCCGCTTATGTTGTCCGGCGTGCTGCAGCTTATGTTTAATGCTGTTGATATTATAGTGGTTGGAAGATTCACCGGAAGCCAGGCACTCGCTGCGGTAGGTTCGACAAGCGCACTCATTAATATATTTACCAATCTCTTTATTGGAATATCACTTGGAAGCAATGTGCTTGCAGCCAGATTCTATGCGGCAGGAAAGTCAAAAGAGATGTCGGAGACAGTCCATACTTCAATAACAATAGCATTAATAAGCGGAATAATAATGGCTTTTGTGGGAGCCATATTTGCAAAAGGTGCATTGGAACTCATGGATACTCCGGATGATGTAATAGATCAGTCTGTACTTTATATGCGGATATATTTTATGGGCATGCCGTTTTTTATGCTGTATAATTATGGCGCAGCAATATTAAGGGCTGTCGGAGATACAAAAAGGCCGCTTTTATTTCTTATAATATCAGGAATTACCAATGCGGTGCTTAACCTTATACTTGTAATCGTATTCGGACTTGGAGTTGCCGGTGTTGCTATAGCGACAGTTATTGCTCAGCTCATTTCATGCGTGCTTGTCCTCACATGCCTTTGCCGTTCGCAGAGCAGTTACCGCCTGTATTTTAATAAACTCGGAATACGCAGGGACTATATGGTTCAGATATTCAAGGTTGGTGTGCCGGCCGGAATACAGAGCGTTGTAATCAATTTTTCAAATGCACTGCTTCAGTCTTCTGTTAATTCATTCGGCTCTACGGCGATGGCCGGATATACAGCGGCCAATAATCTGCTGGGATTCTTATATGTATCGATTAATTCAGTGACACAGGCCTGCATGAGCTTTACAAGCCAGAACCTTGGTGTTGGAAAGTTTAAGCGTATGGACCGTGTGCTTATCGACTGCATTATTTTGTCAGTTGCTGTTTCAATAGTTATGGGAAGTTCATTTTACATATTCGGCAGGCAGCTTATAGGAATATATACATCAGATGCCGAGGTGGTAAAATGTGGCATGGAAATACTCGCATATACAACGCTTACATATTTTCTCTGCGGAATTATGGATCTTATACCTGGTGCCCTTAGAGGAATGGGATATTCAGCAGTACCGATGGTGTTATCAGTAATAGGAACTGTAGGAACAAGAGTGTTCTGGATATTTGGCATATTCCCTTATCACAGATCACTTGGAATATTGTTTGTATCATATCCTGCGTCCTGGGGGCTTACAATCGTTCTGCAGGCGGCATGTTTCTATTTTGTGAGAAAGCGTGTACATGGGAAAAGACTATTTGTTAATTAATGCGGCCGTATATTATAAGAAATGTATTAGTATGTGAGGAAGATATGATTATAAATAATGAAAAGATAGCAAAAGCACTTGAATATATTAAGTCGGAAGATGACAACACAACGCAGGAAACACTTACAATGTGCCAGATTCCCGCACCGTCACATCAGGAAAAGAAAAAGGCGGAATATGTACTTGAAAAGTTCAAAGAGATAGGCCTGCTTAACGTACATATGGATGCAGTATGTAATGTACTCGGTACATGGCCGGGTGACGGAGACGGACCTGTAATAATGCTTGCAGCACACACGGACACGGTATTTCCGATAGATACGGATGTAACTGTAAAGAAGGAAGGCAATAGATATTACTGCCCGGGAATTAATGATGACACTCATGCAGCAGCTGAGATAATGGCGGTAGCAAAGGCAATGGTCAGGTATGACATTCACGCACATGGAGACATAATATTCTGTGCAAATGTGTGTGAAGAAGGACTTGGCGATCTTAAGGGTATTAAATACATTATTAATAATGATAATAATATTGATGCATTTGTGTCGGTTGATAATCCTGTGACAGGCGGTGTTGTATACACGGCAACTGGAAGCCGTCGTTATAAGGTAACATTCACAGGCAACGGCGGACACAGCTTTGCGGATTTCGGACTTCCCAATCCTATACATGCGATGGGAAGGGCAATAGCAAAAATATCTGATTTTAAAGCACCTGAGCTTCCTAAGACAACATTCAATGTAGGAGTCATAGAGGGCGGAACGTCTGTAAATACAATATCGGCATCGGCAGGCATGCTGATGGATATACGTTCTGACAGTGATGAAGAACTTGAGCGTCTTACAGAAGAATTCATGAATGCGGTAGAGAGTGCTGTTGAAGAAGAAAATGCAAGATGGGATGCCGACAAGCCTCAGGTAAAGGCAGACATAGAGGTTAAGGGGGTACGGCCTGCCGGAACACAGGAGCCTGACTGTCCTATAGTAAAAGCAGCATTTGATGCAGCGAGAATGCTTGGAATAGAGCCTGAATTAAGGGGTGAGAGCAGTACTGATGCCAATATTCCGATAAGCATGGGAATTCCGGCGATAACAGTAGGACGTGGCGGCAATGAAGGCGGAGTGCATACAGTCCATGAGTGGTTTGAACCCGTGGAAAGCTGGCTTGGACCACAAAGAGACCTGCTTCTTATTCTTCTGCTTGCAGGCTATGAGGATGTGGCAGAGCCTGTTATAAAGAAAAGATAATAACTTTGCAATTTACGTAATTTTTGCCCATCCGTTGACTTTAAGATATAGACATCATAAAGAAAAAGTATTAAAATCTACTTGAAACACAGGTTTAGTACTGTGAGTACCTGTGAGTTAATACGTTTTAGTACGGAGGGTTGTGTAATGAAGAAAGAACAGTTGAAAAGAGTCGACAAGGTAGTATTTGCAATATTATTGATTGTACTTGGCTATATAGCGTTTACAATGGTCGGACTGCTTGCAACAGGAAGAGGTAACAGCGGTATCATAATACAGACTGTGGCTGTAGCAGCAGGATTAATCACTGTTATAGGTATATTTGCAGTAAGGGCGGGAACACAGTTGTGCGGAATCGTTATGTCTGCGGCTGCGGCTATGGTGTATTTTGTAATGATGTGCACCAATAATATGCCGGATACATATGCATATGCGGTGCCTCTTATTATAGCAACAATCGGATATCTTGATATGAAGATGGCAAGGATTGAGAGCGGTATCATAGTTGCCGGCTTCATAATACATAGCGCAAGAATGATTTCTATGGGAAAGATAGCCTCTGAAGATGTGATAGTAGAGTCAATAGTTATCTTTATTGTTGCAGCTGCCGTTGTAATAATGACTAAGATGATGGTTACATTCAATAAGGAGAATATGGCTGAGATTGCCAGGGGTGCAGAGAAACATCATGAAACAGCAATTAAGATGCAGCATGTGTCAGAGGAGATTACCAATTGCTTTGATGAGACTAATGCACATATAAATGATCTCAATGCAAGCATTACAACGAGTAACCAGTCCGTTAAGAATATTGCCGAGAGTACGGAAAGTACAGCGGAATCTATCCAGCATCAGGCACAGATGTGTCAGGAGATTAAGAATCATACGGATGCGGCAAGCGACCACACAAAGAATATGCTTGATGCATCAGACCGCGCAATGCGGAACGTGCATGAAGGCGCAGAGCTTATCAATGCACTTAAGAGCCAGGCTGAGAATGTAGAGGAAGCAAGCCGTGAGACAGAGACTGTCACGGATAAGCTTACACAGCGGGCAAAAGAGGTTGGAGAGATTGTCGGTTCTATAATGAACATTTCTTCACAGACCAATCTCCTTGCACTTAATGCGTCAATTGAGGCGGCAAGAGCCGGCGAGGCCGGAAGAGGATTTGCGGTTGTCGCAGATGAGATAAGAGAGCTCTCAGAACAGACAAAGGACGCTACAGAGCGAATAAGAACCATAATTGAAGACCTTACCAATGATGTTGAAAGTGTAAGCGGGAGCATCGGTAATTCTGTTGAATCAGTGCGTAAGCAGAATGAGATGATAGATGAAGCCAAAGATAAGTTTGGAATGATTAACACAGAGGTCGATGACCTTATCATGGTAATCAGGGGATTTGACTCGATAATAAGCAATATAGTGAATTCAACTGATGTAATATCAGAAGATATAACTAACCTTTCGGCAACAAGCCAGGAAGTAGCAGCTGCCTCCAACGAAGGCTTCAGCCATACCAATGAGGCTGTTGAGAAGATGAATAAAGTATCAGAGCTCCTTAAGAAAATACACGGACTTGCAAAAGAACTTGAACAGTACGAAGCAGAGTAAGCAGATTAACGTGTTTGCGGATAGCAATTGACAGATAGAAGATTACAGCGTGTCGGAATACCCCTGAAGAAATGCTAATTCACGGCGGTATTTGACACGCTTTTCTATTAAGTGGCGTGTCGGTGTCACAACCCTGTATTCATCAAGATTATGCATAAGGTCATTAATCTTAACTTCACGGGCTATAGGATTGGCTTTTATTCTTGTAAAATAGGATTCTTCATCCCAGCCGTCTTCTTTGGTGACGCAGCGGACAGCCTCTATAATATGTTCGGGAAAACCTTCTGCACGTAAGTCATCATATGAAACGTCAGTATCTTCAATGACATCATGCAGCATTCCGACAATCTTGGAGTCAATCGAACCGCATCTGTATGACACAACAAGCGGATGCTCTATATATGGCATACCCGACATATCTGTCTGGCCTTCGTGTGCCTTGTATGCAATACGCTTGGCTTTGATAAGAAGAGCCAGATTGCAGGTGCTTTCTGATACTTGTGTATTAATGTCCATATAGAGTACTCCTTTCATAAGACCGCTCATAAGACTATCTTAGTTCATTTAAAAATTTATGTCAATTTCTAAAAAAATTATAAAAAAATATCGAAATGTAGTAAGATAAGTGTTAAAATATCTAAGTCATATTACAATAATAAGGGAGATAGTAATGAAGAGGACAACTAAGAATTTGATATGTGCTGCTTCACTGATAGCTATAGCATCAATAGCGGCATGCGGACCAAAGACATCACAGGAGATGGAAGCTGCAGAGGTCACTGAACCGGTAACGGCAGCAGTCGATGAGTCATGGAAGAATGGCAGGAATCTTACAGGCTATGATGTAAGTGATAAGAACGGTGCACGTACATTGTGGGTTGAATTTGGAGAAGAATCAGCCGATATCTATGATGATAAGGGACAGATTTTTGGCTCAGTCAACTATGGGCAGCTTAAGGATACGGAATACTCAAAGCAGGGTTTTGCCTTTGCTGATATTGATAATGACGGATACCTTGATGCATCAATGCCGGGAATCAAGAATGAATTCGGTAATTATACATATAACTGGATATACAATTTTGTTGACAGAAAGTTCATGGACAGAACCGCAGAGCTTACCAATGAGAAAGAAGTGCTTTGGCTTATAGCCAATGGTATTCTCGGCAATAACTCATCAAGACAGATAGTCCAGATGTTTAATAACAGTGACGTCGGAGTAGTTAATGGAGTCGTAACACTTAATGACAGGAACTGCAAGGCGTACAGCATAAGTGATGACGGCAGGGAGACGGCAAGACTTTACTATGACCAGAATGGTGACTGGTATATAGATGAGGGCTGTAAGAATATTTACAGTATCATGGCAGTTAAGAACGATTCCTATGTGCTTGACGGGGTGCTTACAACACCGAGAGCTAAGAGCATAGCAGGATATACGTTAGCAGATTTTTATGGAGATGCGTCCGCTGTGTCAACTGGTATAAGCCAGCTCTGGGTGGCAGCCGGTGATGCTTCTGTATCAGCTGATTCGATAAGCAGTGCGATTAATTCTGTTGTAAGTGCATATGAGATAGTCATAGATGATAAGGGAACTATCAGAAGAATGTCACGCGGCACGAATGTGTTTGAGATGGCTGCAGGGCAGTTTGGAATAGACCTTTCTAAGTATGAAAAACTTAAGTAAAGTAGCTTTACTACGATTTTACATACAATTTACAAATTAGTGGTTTGGGATTTTACAAACAAATAATATATTAAGTCATGCAAAGAGAAATAAATCAGAAAATCTCTTGCATGACTTTTTTGTTTGTATAATATGGAGGAAAAGAAAATGAGACTTAAGAAGTTATTATGTGCATCACTGTCAGTGATGATGGTGGCAGGAGCACTTACAGCGTGTGGCAGTTCAGCAGCTTCAGATGACGGCAGTGCAGCAGGCAGCGGAGCAGCTAATGCAGAGGAGCTTACAGGAAGCATTACGGCAGCGGGTTCATCAGCACTTAAGCCACTTGCAGATGATGCAGCAGACGCATTCAATGAGAAGTACCCTGATGTAAACATCACAATTGATGCAGGCGGTTCAGGTGAAGGACTTAAGCAGGTATCCGAGGGAACAGTTAATATCGGTAACTCAGATGTTGAGGCAGCAGAGAAGCTTGACGCAGCAAAGGCATCAGCACTTGTAGACCACAGAGTATGTGTAGTTACAATGGCACCTATCGTTAACAGGAGTGTTACGGCCGGCGGTGTTAAGGATCTTACGACACAGCAGCTTACAGACATATTTACAGGTAAGATTACTAACTGGAAAGAAGTTGGCGGAGCTGATGAGGCAATCGTTCTTGTAACACGCCCTGAGTCATCAGGTACAAGAGCTACATTCAAGAAGTATGCAATTGGCGGAGCTGCAGAGGCATCTAACAAGTCAATGGAAACAGATGATTCAGGTGTCCTTCTTAAGAATGTTAAGGATACAAAGGGTGCAATCGGTTATGTTGCTCTTTCATATCTTGTAAGTAATCCCGGCGTAGATACACTTTCACTTAACGGTGTAGCACCTACACTTGAGAATACATACGCAGGCAAGTATCCTGTATGGACATATGAGCATATGTATACAAAGGGTGAGCCTGACAAGACAGCTAAGGCATTTCTTGAGTACATCATGTCAGATGAGTACGGCAAGAAGATGGAATCACTTGGCTATGGTGTATCATCAAAGATGCAGGTAAAGGAACACTAATCAGCATATAATCGGAAACAAGTCCAAGACATTAGATTAATTGGTATATAAGGCGGGCGCCTATGGGGGGATGCCCGCCAATTAGTACATAAGACAGAATCCGAAGATATGAGCAGAAATGAGGTAGACAATGAATAGTAAAAAAGGTATGTTTCTCAAGGAATATCTGTGGAGAACAATCGTTACGATATGCGGACTGTTTGTTATCGTACTGACACTTGTTATAGGCGGTTTCCTTGTATATAAGGGCTCCGGAACATTTACGAAATTCGGACACAGCATAGGTGAATTCCTTTTCTCGGCAGACTGGGCACCTGTTGATAATATTACCGGAGGAGGAAGCGTGGGAACACGAATCTTCATTGTCGGATCATTATGCACATGTGGTCTTGGATTACTTATAGCAACGCCTTTTGCAATCGGTTCAGCGATATTTATGACAGAGATATCACCTAAGTTTGGCGAAAAGTTCTATCGTCCGGTCATTCAGATATTTGCGGGTATTCCGTCCGTAGTATACGGATGGGTAGGCCTTACGGTGCTTGTACCGGCTATAAAGACAATATTTAACAGACAGGTTGGACATTCGATTCTTGCGGCAGGACTTGTACTTGCAATTATGATATTCCCGACGATAACGAGTGTGTCGGCAGATGCGATACGTGCAATACCTAAGGAATTCAGGCTTGGAGCTTATGGAATGGGCTCAACCAGATGGCAGACTACATATAAGATAGTTCTTCCGGCAGCAGCACCGGGAATATTCTCGGCAGTAATTCTCGGACTTGCAAGAGCATTTGGTGAAGCACTTGCGGTAGCGATGGTAATAGGTCAGACAACAGCTCTGCCTACAGGAATATTCTCGACGACAAAGTCTCTTACAACAGAGATTACAGCACAGATGGGTAATGCCATGGAAGGCGGCGAGACTAAGACCGCATTGTGGACACTGGCACTGTTGTTATTTATCATATCACTGCTCTTTATATTCCTCATCCATTACTTCTCAGGAAAGAAGCCTGATGATGACGGAGCGGTAAAGGAAAAGAAGGGAGGAAGAAGCCATGCATAACAAAATAAAGCGCGCGATAGGCGCAGACAGAATTATGACCGTTGTATTTTATTGTGTTGCAGTATTTTTCTTCGTACTCCTTGCAGCATTTGCGGGATATGTAATAATAAAGGGCTTCATGGGTGCAACACCGGAGATGTTCAGGTTTCAACGCCGCGGAAGTATAGGAAACCAGTTATTTAATACTATTTATCTTGTGTTTCTTTCACTTCTTATAACTGTTCCCATCGGAGCGCTTGCAGGAATATATCTTGCAAAATACGCCAGAGAGGGAGCACTTACAAAATTTATAAGAATATGTATCGAGACACTGTCATCACTTCCTTCAATTGTTGTCGGACTGTTCGGATATCTTATATTTCTTGTTATCATGGGACTTGATAAGAGCCTTATGGCGGGTGCGTTGTCAGTATCAATACTTACACTTCCGCTTATAACAACGACAACGGAGGATGCGATAAGAGGTTTGCCTGAGGGATATTTTCAGGCGAGTATGGGTCTCGGCTCTACGAGATGGCAGGCAATATTCCATGTGCTTCTTCCGGCATGTCTTCCGAGAATTATGACAGGAATAATTCTTGCAGCAGGACGTGGATTCGGCGAGGCTGCCGTGCTTCTGTATACAACCGGTTCGGGAACCAACATAAGATGGGGCAACTGGAATCTCGCTTCACATACATGCCCGCTCAATCCGTTCCGCTCAGCTGAGACACTTTCACTCCAGATATGGGATCTGCAGGTTAACGGACAGAATCAGGACCTTGCCAATCTTGCATCGGCAGTCCTTCTTATTCTGGTCCTTGCATTCAGTATAGGAGCCAATATCCTGAGTAACAGACTTAATAAGAAAAATGCCGGTGAGAAGGCCTGACATATTTGCGAAAGGAATTAATATATGGAAAACAGTAAATTTGAAGTAAAAAATCTGAATCTGCATTATGGCGCTTTCCATGCATTGAAAAATATTAACATGGATATTGCAAAGAATGAGATAACTGCATTTATCGGCCCATCCGGCTGCGGTAAATCAACATTTTTAAAGACGCTTAACAGAATGAATGACCTTGTAGAGGGTGTTAAGATAGACGGCAATATATACCTTGACGGAGTTGACATATATAATGACATGGACGCTATTTCGCTGAGACACCGCGTCGGTATGGTGTTCCAGCAGCCGAATCCATTTCCAAAGAGTGTATATGACAATATCGCGTACGGACCAAGACTGTTCGGCGTGCGTAAGAAGGCAGAGCTTGACGAGATAGTTGAGCGTTCGCTCCGTCAGGCGGCGATATGGGATGAGCTTAAGGACAGACTTAAAAAGAGCGCGCTCGGATTATCGGGAGGACAGCAGCAGAGACTTTGTATAGCAAGAACGCTTGCGGTTGAGCCTGAGGTAATTCTTATGGATGAGCCTACATCGGCACTTGACCCGATATCAACATCGAAGATAGAAGACCTTGTTGTTGAGCTTAAGAAGAAGTATACAATAGTTATGGTAACACATAATATGCAGCAGGCAACCCGTGTATCTGATAAGACAGTATTTTTCCTGCTTGGTGAGGTTATAGAGGCAGCACCGACAGAAGAATTATTCTCAATGCCTAAGGATAAGAGAACAGAAGATTATATAACAGGGAGGTTCGGTTGATGAGAAATCGTTTCGACAAACAGTTAGTGCAGCTTAATGATTATATGCTTGAGATGGGAAGCCTCATAGAGCAGTCCATTGAAATGTGTGTCAAAGCCCTGGTGAGTCAGGATGAGGCAATAGCAAAGCAGACAATAGAGGCAGATGATGATATCGACCATCAGGAAAAGAAGATAGAGGATCTGTGTCTCCAGCTTCTCCTTCAGCAGCAGCCGGTAGCGTCAGACATGAGAATAATCTCATCGGCGCTTAAGATGGTAACTGACATGGAGCGTATCGGTGATCAGGCAGCGGATATATGTGAGGTGGCAATGGAGATGTCAGAGCTTACGTATATGAAGAAGCTTGAGCATATCCAGAGTATGGCAAAGGAGACAACCGTAATGGTTGTTAAAGCTGTTGAAGCATATGTCCACAAGGACCAGACACTTGCCGAGGAAGTAATTGCAAGGGATGATACTGTGGACAGACTTTTCAACGAGGTTAAAAAAGAGCTTATCACCCTTATCAACCAGAATGCAGAGAATGGCGGGCAGGCAGTTGATTTTCTCATGATAGCTAAGTATTTTGAGAGAATCGGTGACCATGCAACCAATATTGCAGAATGGGTAATATACTCAATAACAGGTGAGCATAACGATTATAATCATTAATTATTAATAATGATTTAAACCTTTGTATCTGCATAGGGCAGTGTAACGGGACAGATTAAATGTTCTCAGTGGCACTGCCCTTTTTCTGTCCGTTTCATTTGCATCCAGTTTGCAGCCCCATTCCATAAGGCAGTTTTTATAGTATGAATCTGATTCTGCCTTACGGCACATATTTTCAAAACCGCTGTTCATTAATATCGGAGCTGCATCAAATGAAAGCCCGGTGAGGTGAATGATATCATTGCGCACATCCGGGCCGTTATAACCTTCAGAAGCCAGTCTGCGCTGCATTGCACTGTAATTATACCGTGCAGTGACATAGTCGGGACGCGAGAATGAAAACATTACAAATATTATTGTAACGGCAGTAACAAAATATCCGAAAAGATTAAAATTACGCCGGAATATATTGATTAATATTCCAATCATGATAACAGCAATAGCGGCAAGTGCCCACAGAACGGATATCCTCAAAAATGTAAGATTGTAAGCCTTTATGTACATTATCATACGCAGGGCACTTGAAAATGTCATGATATATGTGCAGCCGCAGATAATGGTAAGTATTACATTAAGCGCGCGTGATACCCTGTAATAGTGAAGACATGCAAGAACTATAATGATATTAATGATACATACAAACAGCAGCTGGAAGAAACCGCTCCTTGCGTATTCGGCGTAGGTGCAGCCTGAAGGCAGGGCTGCGGCACCGGTCATGCCTGCAAACTGCACAAGGCAGAAAAGTACATATACAAAGCACAATATCCCTGTAAATGTTATGGCAGTCACCGGGTTATGAACGGCACTGACATGATTGTCTGACGGCATGTGCCCTTCACATAAAAATGACCATGTGCAGAAGGCTGCCATGAATGCAAAAACGCCCATTAATAATATTACATACAGGTCAGAGATAATATCATTAAATATGTCTATAATGTCAAAGTTCAATACTGACAGATAATTAAAAATATCAGAGATGATATTGCCGAATATGGCGTCAGCACCGGCAAGCAGCCAGACTACAATAAGAAGCAGGGGAACTGCTATCAGTATTCCGAGAAGAATGCTCTTTGCCATGGGAGATATGCTTAGGCGGTGCATTTTTGCGGCATCAGAATTATCGGTATTACCCGAAACACTGCCGGAACGCGCCGCTTTTAAAGCTTTGCGGCATTCATACGCATCGTGAAATGGTTTTGGAATAAACTCAAAGCATCCTATAATGATGCGCATGACTGAGCAGAGATGCTTTGCAAAGCTCCAGCCACCGGTGGTGTATACCGCACACAGAAAATAGCAGTTCATGAGTACAAATATTGCAAGCTTATTAAGAATTATCATGGGTATACAGTCTGTAATGCATGTCGATATGCCAAGAAGCAGCACGGCAGCTTCATAGAAAATGCATTCATGCGGAACCGCATTACGAAATTGCAATCCGTTCCTTCGGGCAGCAAAAAGCCTGAACATCACAACAGTTCCGGCCACAAACAGCGGGAATGTAATCCCTGACGGATTGTGGTAGAGGCAGAATACATAGAATATTGAGTACAGTGCGCAGCCTCTCAGATAAAATCCTGTATTATTAATATTTACTCCCATATTAAGTATTACTCCTTCCCGTCTTCAACGTATTCAATAATATCACCCGGCTGGCAGTCAAGCGCGCGGCATATTGCATCAAGCGTTGAAAGTCTTATTGCTTTGGCCTTGCCCGTCTTTAGAATTGAGAGATTGGCAAGTGTTATATCAACCTCCGATGCCAGTTCGGTAAGACTTTTTTTGCGTTGAGCCATAACAACGTCAAGATTAATGCGTATAGCCATTAAAACATCTCCATTCGTTTCAGGATTTATTCCCGGTATTAGTGTATTCAGATTGTAAGGTCATTCTCGGTCTTGTAGCTGACTGCTTTTTCAAATACCTGCGCCAGTACGCGGCTGAACATTCCGGCCACAAAGAACGTGATGATTACAATTATGGCAGCAGGTGACAGATAAAGAAAAAGCCGGATACATGTGATGCCTGATATAAGAAATGCATATAGTCCCATCCTTCTGAGGCTTGTAACGTTGGAATATACAAAGCAGTCATCTGCAAGCACGGTGGCAAACATCTTCCTCAGCTCTGCGATTATAGATATTGTAAATGCACCTGCCGAGGCAAATAGTAACCACATGACCAGGAAGTATCTTGCAAAAAAGCTGCTGTAATTCCCATAAAAATGTATAAGGGCGGGAAGTGCAAGCCATGTTATAATGGCACACACAAATGCAATATCAAGGAGCAGCTTCGTAAAACGGGTAACGTTAAAGACATTATTCCTGCCGGTAGTGTTTGTATTCATATTAATCCTCCATTCATGCCCGTAAAATCGTTTGATTTTGTTATCGGTTCACGGTTATCAGTTTAGTTAATGTATACACCATGATTAATCAAAAGTCAATAAAAATTTATTGAAAAACGATAAAAACGCATAAGACACTGACATTGAAAAACGGTACTTTATGTGTTAAAATAAAACAAAGTGTGGACGTGAATAAAATATATGAAAATATATGGGAGAGAGCATATGGCGAGACGTACAATTCTTATTATTGATGATGTTGAGTTTAACAGACGTGCAGCTGAAGGTGTTCTTAGAGATGAATATGATCTTATTCAGGCAGGCTCGGCTAAGGAGGCACTGGCAATACTTGAAAGTACTGTCCCGGATCTTATCCTGCTGGATATCGTAATGCCGGAGATGGACGGATATGAAGCGATAGGCGTGATTAAGTCAAAGAATGCGTGGAAGGGAATACCGGTAATATTTCTTACCGGCAATTCGGACACGGTGAGTGAGGTGCGCGGACTTGACCTTGGTGCTGCGGATTTTATAACAAAACCATTTGTAGCTGCTGTTATGAAGCGCAGAATCAAGACCCAGCTTGAGTTGTATGATTATGAGCATCATCTTGAAGAGCTTGTAGACGAAAAGGTGAAAGAGATAGAGAAGATGCAGGATCTGCTTTCTGTAGGTTTTGCAGAGCTTGTTGAGTGCAGGGACGGCGTGACGGGTGGACACATAAAGAATACATCAATATATTTTACTGCATTTATTAATGAATTGCGCAAGGTTCCTAAGTATAAGAATGACCTTACGGAAGATTTTGTGCGAAGTGCAATACGCTCAGC
Source organism: [Bacteroides] pectinophilus (assembly GCA_025146925.1). Classification (NCBI taxonomy): domain Bacteria; kingdom Bacillati; phylum Bacillota; class Clostridia; order Eubacteriales; species [Bacteroides] pectinophilus. The sequence continues at coordinate 506,510 of CP102260.1, forward strand.
ACCGCTTCATGATATTGGCAAGATTGCGATATCGGATGATGTACTCCGCAAGGCAAGCCCTCTCGATAACGATGAATTTGATTATATGAAGTCACATACTGTGATAGGTGGGCAGACATTCCGCAAGATCCGTAATCAGGTTATGGATAACTATTTCATATCAACAGCGGAAGAGATGGCATTGTATCACCATGAGCGATGGAATGGCAAGGGATATCCGTATGGACTGTCAGGTGAGGAGATACCATTGTCGGCAAGAATTATGAGTATTGTTGATGTATATGATGCGCTTACATCCAAGAGGCCATACAAAGAGCCGTACAGCCATGAGAAGTCTATGGCGATAATTGTAGAGGGACGCGGTCAGTTCTTTGATCCGGACCTTGTGGACGAGTTTATAAAGATAAGTCCGATAATAAGTGAGTGCCTGAAGCAGAAAGAAAAGCTCAGACAGGATTATATGGGAGAAACCAGAGTTTATGAATAAGATAGCAAGTTTTACGGTTAATCATCTTAATCTTCTTACGGGAGTATATGTATCACGACGTGATTACATAGGAGACGAAGTTATTACAACATTTGACCTGAGATTTACGAGACCGAATGAGGAAGCACCTATGGACACAGCGGGCATTCATTCCATAGAGCATCTTGGAGCAACATTCCTTCGTAACGACCCTGAGTGGAAGGATAAGACTATATATTTTGGACCTATGGGATGCAGGACCGGATTCTATGTGATATTTGCCGGCGAACTCGAACCGGAGGATATAATTGATGTTCTCAGAAGAATGGCAGACTACATACTGTCATACGAGGGCGATATACCGGGATATTCTCCTAGGGATTGCGGCAATTATCTCGATAATAATCTTAAGCTTGCCAAGATATACATGAATAAGTATAAGACAGAAGTGCTTGATGCACCGACACCGGACCGCATGAAGTATCCGCAGTAACAGATGAATTACAGCAACAGTAGTGCTTAGGGCAATTAAAGAATAATTAAAGAATAATTAAAGAGCTGCCATGCCGGAATTAATATCAGGTTCCGGCATGGCAGCTCTTTATATTAAAATTAAAACTATCGTAATTACAAATTACAGTGTCTCAGGCTCCGGATAATCTGCACCGAAAGTCTCAACAGTTACAGTCTTCATAACCTGTGGGTTACGTGGACGGTCATTCCAGTCCACATCTGTCTCTGCAATGCTGTTAAGAACATCAAAGCCTTCTGTAAGCTTACCGAAGGCAGCGTACTGTCCGTCAAGATGCGGAGCATCCTTATGCATGATAAAGAACTGTGAACCTGCTGAATCAGGGTGCTGTGAACGTGCCATTGAAAGTACGCCTGCTGTGTGCTTAAGGTCATTCTTGAAATTGTTGCCTGAGAATTCACCGGCAATACTGTAGCCCGGACCGCCGTAGCCCATTCCCTCAGGATCGCCGCCCTGAATCATGAAACCTGAGATTACTCTGTGGAAGATAAGTCCGTCGTAGAATCCCTTGTTGATAAGTGAGATAAAGTTGTTTACTGTGTTAGGTGCGATTTCAGGATAAAGCTCAGCCTTCATTACATCGCCGTTTTCCATTGTGAATGTTACTATTGGATTCTGTGCCATTGATATAAGTCCTTTCAAATATATTATGTGCTATTAATTCTATATTGCATGATTGAAAATGTCAAATATACGGATAGGACTAATGGTGGCATATGCATAGTGCATGGCAGGTCAGGGTAATACATCACCATCACGCATACATCACCGTGCCCAGCACTGCGGCAATAACAATCATAAGAATAGGGGAAGCCTGTTTTGAACGCATTTTTTTATAAATGGCACCAACACATGCAAGAGTAGTAAGTATTGCTACGGCACGGATGTCAACTGCAAGTACAGAGTGGATATTCTCAAATCCGAAAAGTGCCTTAAGACCGAGCGTTACTGCGGTGGAGAGAATCAGCGCAACCACACATGGACGTATTCCTGACAGAAAAGCCTGGACACCGCGGAATCTGAGAAGATTGTTTATAAGTGCAGCAATAATAAGAATTATGATAAATGAAGGGAGAACAACTCCAAGCGTTGCCACAAAAGCACCGGCAATTCCTGCCTGTGTCGAACCTATGAAAGTCGACATGTTGACAGCAAGCGGTCCGGGGGTTGATTCGGATATTGCGATGAAATTAATAAATTCATCTTCACTGAGCCAGCCGTTGGACATGACAGCATCACTGATCAGCGGAATCATTCCGTATCCGCCTCCGAAGGACACTGTTCCTATCTCAAGAAATGTAAGGAAAAGCTTCAGGTATATCATTTTTTCTCACCTCCGAGCCATACTGCAACACCGGCAACTCCACATATGAATATGAAAAATATTGAGGAAAAGTCTATTGCAAAAACCGAAAACAGAATCATTAATGCGGTTACCGCAGATACAATAAATATATTCATGAAGGTTCTGTCAAGCCTGCGCAGCAGTTTCAGACCGGCAGTGAATACAAGATATACTATGCATGCCTGTATTCCGCGGAAAGCATTCTGTACAACAGTAAGTGCCATAAACTGATCGAGGAAAAGCGAAATTATATAAATAATAATGAATGACGGTATGCTCACCGCAACAGTCGCCGCAAGCGCACCCCAAAAGCCGCATATACGGTAACCGATATAAGTTGCGCTGTTTATTGCCATCGGTCCGGGAGTGGACTCGGCAATCGCAATCATGTCTATGAACTCATCTTTGTCAAGCCATCTGCGGTATGAGACAAATTCAGATTCAAGCAGGGCTACCATAGCGTATCCGCCACCAAAAGTGAATGCTCCTATCTTTAAAAATGTAATAAAAAGTGTTGTGATTTTTTTCATGGATTTCATCTCCCTTAACCGGCTGTAACAATTATATTTACAGATTTGCCATAAAACAATACATATGTTAATATAAAAAACATAAGCTTTTACTTATGTATTGACGCAGGATTACTGCGCATGGAATGGAGCAGACATGACGTTAAGACATTTACAGATTTTCAGGGCGGTATGCGACTGCGGAAGCATAACTGCAGCGGCGGACAGGCTTAATGTAACCCAGCCTTCGGTCAGCATGGCTATACGTGAGCTGGAAGCATTTTATCAGACAAGACTGTTTGACAGAATTAACAGAAAGATATACCTTACCGAGGCCGGAACGATGCTGCGGCAGTATACCGACACGATGCTTGACCAGTATGATGATATGACAATACTTTTGCGGGAAGGAAAAGTATTTACAAAATGCAGAATAGGTGTGAATATATCAGTAGCCGAAACGCTGCTTCCGGATGTTATAAGGAAGGCACGCGCAAGAATACCTGATATCAATCTTAATGTACTTGTGCATAACACGGAGACAATAGAGCAGAAGCTTGCCGACAACCAGATAGATTTTGCAATTCTGGATAATGTAAAGGACAGTGCTTCAAGAAACTCAAGGATATTTGATACGGATGACATGGTGATTGTCTGCTCACCGTATGTTTATTACAAAGACAGTATGACAATTGGAGAGCTTGCGGAAAAGCCGCTTCTGCTGCGCGAAGAGGGGAGCGGTCTTAGAAGCTGTGTGGAAGGCGTGTTTGCAAGACATGGATATGGCATGAATATAATCATGGAGAGTACAAGCACACTTGCGCTTGCGGAGCTTGCGGACGGAGGTCTTGGATTTACGGTGCTCCCGCTGAGTATAGTAAAAAAACTTGAAAAGACATTGTGCCTTAAGACAGTTAAGCTTGAGGACGATATCTTCAGAAGAAGCTATTATCTTGTATATAACAAGAAAAAGCATCTTACATATACAATGACGGAATTTCTCAAGGCAATGGAGAGAACAGATGAATAAAGAGCTGATAATATTAAAGGACAGCATACCGGTACGGAAGGTGTATGCAATCAGGAGAGAACTGACGCAGTGGGACGTTGTATTTTATGATAATATTAATTCCTGCAATTCAATAGACAGCCGGGCGGGGGCATCTGATGATGACGGGGTGCGACAGGTGATTCTGGTTACGGGATGTCAGGATGATGAAGAGTATGACGGATATTATGAGGAGTATAATATACCTTATTTCGGATATGGCGAAGATTACCGTGGAGATGCGCGCTATGTGGCTCTTGATGAGTGGGCGGTGACGGACAGATTCCTTGATACGGTATGGGCAAGATATAATGGCCTTCCGCTTACGATGTTTTATACTTCAAGGCTTACGGCAAGGGAGATTACGGTTGAAGACCTTCCGAAACTTTACGAATTGTATGCGTATCCGGGAATGACAGAGTTTGTTGAACCGCTGTATGAATATGAGCGTGAAGTTGAATTTACAAAAGATTATATTAAAAATATGTATGGGTTTTATGGATACGGTCTGTGGCTTATATTTGAGAATTCTACAGGCAGGCTTGTAGGAAGAATAGGACTTGAAAACAGGCAGATTGACGGACAGACGCAGGTCGAACTTGGCTATATGGTTGGATCGCCATTCTGGAGAAGAGGGTATGCAACAGAGATGTGCGAGGCGATACTTGAATATGCATTTGCCGAGGATGGCCTTAATCTTGAAAAGGTGGCGTTGTGTACTACACGCGACAACAAGCCGTCCAAGAGACTTGCTTCAAAGCTTGGATTCAGGCTGTATGCAACTAACAGGCACGACAACCTGAATCTTTATTACAAATACAGAAACCGGACACGATAAACCACCATCTGTGGAGTGCAGTATCAGTCAAGGTCAAATGCATATCTGATAAAAGCAGTCGCGTTATCGATATGTGTTGATGACCTTACGATTGCAAAGCAAGGGTTCTTTACTGAAAGCCCCATATCTTTTACAAGTTTGGTTGCTGTAAGGTCAAGAGCTACCGGAAGTTCAGTCCCATCGGACAGCTTATAATAAATCACGTAATCACTTACCTTATTGAATTCCTCGTCTGTAAGGCATGTTGTAAGGTCAATAAATGCAGACTCGTCAGTTGTTGAAAATCCGCGAAGATTGGATTTGTCAGTTATAAGGGCATCTATACTGCCGGTTGCAATCTGGGTCATAATCTTCTCTGCACTGATATAAGGATCCTGGTCAACTGAGTTGGTGTATGTCAGAGTGTAATTATTATCAAAATATACACGTTCCTTTTTACCGTCAATTCCAAGATATTCAGTGAATTCAGTAGTGAGACGGTCTTCTTTTTTATCCATCCCCTGTATTCCGCCGTCAGTTACTACGGTGTATAATACATTTTCATAATCATTAAGACGGAACATGTATACAATTCCTATAATTGCCGCGATAAGCACAGCCACAGCTATTATCGGAATCTTGTAATATTCCCATATATGTTCTTTCTTCTGTTCCCATGTCATCCTGGACAGGCGTTCTTTTTCTTCATTCATATCTTCTTTGAGTGATTTGCCGTCAACCATAAATATATAATCCTTTCATAATTTACAAATTAAAATAACTGTCTGCACGATAAAGGTCATTATAACATACAGATAAGTGTATATGACAGGCTTTTAGAAAAAGTTAATAAAGATTATACAAAACTTCTTTGATTTTTTGTATATTAATGCGTATAATGAAAAACAGAATGTTATGAATTTAGGAATGGAGATAATATGGGTAAGTTTTTTGGACTGGACAGTCCGTTTTTTAAAGTGATGACAAAGGTCGCTGATTTTATAATTCTGAATTTTCTTGTGCTGGTATTCTCAATACCTGTAGTGACGATAGGCCCGGCACTTACAGCCATGTACTATGTGGCGCTTAAGGAAGCAAGAGGTGAAGAAGGATATATCTGGCGTGACTTCTGGAAATCATTCAAGGCTAATTTTAAGCAGGGATTTGTCATAGAGCTTATTGTTGCGGCGATAATAGCCGTACTTGGTCTTAATATAGTAACCTGTTACAGATGGACTTATGAGGGAAGCATGATGGGACAGATTCTTATGTTCCTTAACATAGGTCTTGCAATACTTGCTGCGGCATCGCTTATATATCTTTTTCCGCTTCTTGCACAGTTCAGGAACACGGTAAAGAATACGCTGTTTAATTCGCTTCTTATGGCTATGAAGCATCTTCCTCAGACGATAGTAATGCTTATAGCAACCGGACTTCTTGTATATGCAATAATAAGCTACCCGGTATTCATATTCCTGTTTATCGGTCTTATAGCGTATGTGCAGACATATGTGCTTGCCAAGATTTTCAAGCAGTATATGCCTAAGGAGGAATTTATTCCCGATACATATGAAGTGCCTGAGGATGTAGATGACATCTGGGACAGGCTTGCGGCAGGAACGGCTGATGAGAAGAAAGAGGCGGAGCAGGAAGCCACGGATGCGGCAGATGACAGCAGCGGACAGGAGACAGCCGGACCGGCTGCCGCTGATGAACAAAAAGAGCAGGGAGAAGAGTAATGAATTTTAAGAAGAAGGACATAATGCTTATATTGGCAGGAATTATCCTGCTTGCATTGGAGTTTGACATAACAGTTGCAGGAGCAAAGATTGATATATTCTCGGATGTGCTGGCGTACATCATTATACTTATTGGAATTTCACACATTGCAGTGCGCAATAATATTTTTAAAAAATGTAAAAGTACTTCAATAAAAGGACTTATCGCAGCAGTAGCAGTGCAGGCAATACACTGCGTAAGCCTTGGCGTGGCCCAGGCAAATGCAGACCTGTTTATGATGGGCGTTATGACAATATTCTTTATATATTTCACGTATTATTTTACGGAGGGTATTGCACTTGAAGCCAAGATGCAGGATAAGAGTGCTGTGGCGCGTAATTTTAAGCTTACATGGGGCGTGTTCGGCGTATTTATATTTGCATATTACATCATACTTAACTTTATATCAGCGGGAAGCATTGTTGCTATCCTTGTGCAGGCGGTGCTTGTAATATGTGCCATATACTACTGCTATGCAATGTCAGCAGCATGTGACATGCTCTACATGGAAGGGCTTCCGCAGCGTTCGGAGGAAGCACTCGCAGAAGAGAAGCAGAATGAGAAAATGGTTGAAAAGTAACACGATGTACTAAAAATAAAACTTGTAAAAGAATCATACATTGTATACAATGACCTTGGCAATTGAATAATGAGAGAAAGTAATATAGCTGAATTAAAGGAGAGAACAATGAAAAGAAGTAAAAGATTACTGGCTTTTGTATTGACGCTTGTTATGGCACTTTCTGTTGCACTAAGCGGATGCTCAGGCGACAAGAAGGGAGATTCTTCTGATCAGTCAGATGCTTCCTCTAAGGAACCGACATATGGCGGTTCTGTAGTTGTAGGAATACAACAGGATATCGACAGTCTTGACCCACACAAAGCAACAGCGGCAGGAACCAAGGAGATATTATTTAACATTTTTGAAGGGCTTGTAAAGCCTGACGAGAATGGCAATCTTATCAAGGCAGTGGCAAGTGATTACAAGGTATCGGATGATGGACTTGTATACACATTTACAATCAGGGACGGCATTAAGTTTCATAACGGAAATGCAGTGACCGTAGAAGATGTAAAGTATTCACTTGACAGAGCCAGTGGATTACTTGACGGCAATGCGCTGATTACGGCACTTAAGAAGATAAGTGCTGTTAACATAGTGGATGACAGGACGGTTGAAGTCACTCTCGCATCTGCGGATACGGAAATGATATACAACTTTACTGCTGCAATCATACCAAAGCCTGCTGACGGCACTCAGGCTGATGCAGGCAAGCCTGTAGGAACAGGCCCATTCAAATTCGTTTCTTATACACCGCAGGAGAGCATAATTCTTACAAAGAATGAGGATTACTGGCAGAACGGACTTCCGTATCTTGATGAAGTTAAATTCAAGATTGTATCCGGCACAGATACGGCACTGCTTGAGCTCAAGGGCGGATCGATTGATATGTATCCATATCTTACAGATTCACAGGCAGAAGAACTTAAGAGTACTTATGATATTGAATATGCAATATCTGATGTTGCACAGGCACTTTTCCTTAACAATGCAGAAGCACCGTTTGACAACGAAAAGGTTCGTCAGGCAGTAGCATGTGCACTGAATAAGGATGAGATTAACCAGTTTGTTGCGGGCGGCAAGAGCGCGGTAATAAACTCTGCAATGCTTCCGACGATTAAGAATTACTATGTTGATACTAATTCATACAATTCATATAATGTGAGCAGAGCTAAGCAGCTTCTTGCTGAGGCAGGTTATCCGAACGGATTCGACATGACAATAAAGGTTCCGTCAAATTACACATTCCATATGGAGACTGCACAGGTTGTTGCAGAGCAGCTGAAGGCAGCAGGAATTAATGCTAAGATTGAGGGGATAGAGTGGAGTTCATGGCTTAGTGACGTATATGCCAACAGAGATTATCAGGCTACAATATGCGCACTTACAGCGGATCTCACACCATCAAGTCTTCTTGTGAGATTTACATCGGGATATTCAAAGAACTTTGTGAATTTCAGTGATGCAGAGTATGATAAGGTTTACGCAGAGGCGCAGGCATCACTTGATGATAACGTGAGAAAAGAAAAGTATGCAAAGCTTCAGCAGATTCTTGCCGAGAAGGAAGGAAGCGTATTCATTCAGGCAGCGGCACTGCTCGTTGCCAAGAACAAGGACCTTGCAGGCTACAAATTCTATCCGGTGTATGTACAGGATATGAGCACGGTGTATTACATTAAGAAGTAAGTGGGACACATCCGCCCACGCATATTGTCGCCGGACACGCTTTCGCTGCGATGCAGCCATAGCGGACACGTAAGGCACCACAGTACGGCGCCTAAGTGCCGATGGCTGCAAAGCGTCCGGCTCGTAATAAGCGCGGGCTGCTGCTGTGCAGGACGCCAGCCATCCACACCACATGTATTTTAAGGCCGGTTTATATGTAAGGCTGTGCGATGCTATGTAGTCTATGTAGTTGCGCTGGGGGAAGCCCAGCCGCGAAGGAGCGGCAAGAGCATAAGCAGGCATTTTAGAGCGGCCGGTACTTATGCGGCGTATTCTGCCGCATTATGTACCGCTGCCAGCTCTAACAAGCGCAAGCGCGCCTGCGTTGCCTTGCTGTTCCTTCGCGGCGTCACTCACACAACGCATAAATTACCACAACATATAAAACACCGAATTATATAAAACACCGAAATACATGAAAGGAGGCCGGTTGAATGAAATATTTTGCCAAAAAGACATTAACTCTCATTATAACTTTATTTATGATTTCAATTGCCACCTTTTTTGTGTTTCAGATTATACCGGGAGATGCGGTTGCTAACATGCTTGGAACTGAGGCTACACCTGAGCGTGAAGAAGCACTCAGACAGCAGCTTGGACTGGATGAGCCGGTTCCTGTAAGATACATAGAGTGGATAAAAGGTGTTGCGCATGGTGATTTTGGACGCAGTTACCGTTATGCAGAGAATATGAATGAAATGATGAGTGTATCCAGACTGATTGGAGATAAGCTGCCGGTAACACTTACATTAGCAGTGCTTTCACTGATAATGACTGTGATACTGGGTTTCTTTATCGGAATTGTCTGGGCCGGCTGCAAGAGCAGGACACTTGATGCTGTATTTGGAATTATTACGCAGGGTGCGATGGCGGTGCCGTCATTCTTTCTGGGTATACTCATAATTTTTTTCTTTGGAATAATACTAAGATTGTTTGCTCCGGGACAGTATGTAAGTTACCATGACAGTGTTGCAGGTTTTTTCGGATATCTGATATTCCCTGCATTTGCAATGGCTATACCGAAGTCTGCGATGGCGGCAAGATTCCTTCGTAATGCTATTCTTGAGCAGGGAGAACTTGATTACGTGCGTACTGCTAAGAGTAAGGGATGTACGGATAGAAGAATCATGTGGCGACATATACTTCGTAATGCGATTATACCTGTAATAACATTTATGGGAACCGTCATAGCCGAGATAGTGGCCGGAAGTATTGTAGTTGAGCAGGTATTCAGTGTTCCGGGAATAGGAAGGCTGCTTGTGAGTTCGATATCCACGAGAGATTTTCCTGTTGTCCAGACGCTTATTCTGTACATAGCAGTTGCGGTTATGGTAGTTTATTATATTGTTGATATTATTTATGGAATTGTAGACCCAAGGATGAGGAGCAATGAAGACTGATAACGCTGCAAAAGGGAGAATAAAAATAATCCGGATGAACGGATATCTTACGGCCGGTCTTATAATAACCGGAGTTTTTGTGCTGCTCGGAATTATCGGGATGTTCTGGACACCGTATTCAACAACGGCAATGTCAGCCTCAGAGAAGTTTGCAGCACCAAGTCTGGCACATCTTATGGGAACGGATAATTTTGGAAGAGATATACTGTCGCGTGTTATGAAAGGACTTGGAACGACAGTTATGACCGGAGTCCTCGTTATACTTGTAAGTGGAACGGCAGGCCTTGTGATAGGGGCACTTACCGGATATTTCGGCGGAATTGTTGATGAAGTGATTATGAGAATTAATGATGCACTGAACAGCTTTCCGAGTATCCTGATGGCGCTTGTGGTTGTAAGTATACTTGGAACCGGAAGCCGCAATGTTATAATAGCTCTTTCAATCGTATTTATACCGAGCTTTGTGCGTGTGGTAAGAAGCGAGTATATGAGATGCCGCAATGCGGATTACATAACGAATGCAAGACTTATGGGAGTGGGCAGGATAAGGATTATGTTTGTGCATATACTGCCTAATATAATGTCGACATTCCTTGTGGCGGTTACGGTAGGTTTCAACAATGCAATACTGGCTGAGTCAGGTTTGAGCTATCTTGGAATAGGAGTGCAGCCACCTGATGCCAGCCTTGGCAAAATGCTTTCAGATGCCCAGGGATATCTGTTCACAGCGCCATGGTATGCAGTCTTTCCGGGACTTACAATAGTCTTATTTGTACTTGGGTTTTCACTTATCGGTGAAGGAATACAGCGTAATAACAGGAGATAACCATGCTTCAGATTAATAATTTTTCAGTGGGGATAAAAGAAAAGATAATAGTGGATTCTCTTACGCTTGAGATAGGTGACGGAGAAGTAGTGGGACTTGTTGGGGAGTCAGGTTCCGGCAAGTCAATGACGGCACTTGGAATTATGGGGCTTCTTCCGCATACGGCAGAGGTGATGTCAGGGGAGATACTGCTTGATTCCCGGAATCTGCTTGCAAAGAGTGCACAGGAGATGAGGAATCTGCGCGGCAGGGATATATCGATGATCTTTCAGGAGCCTATGACATCACTGAATCCGACGATGAAGGTTGGAAAGCAGCTTATGGAAGTATTTGCGGTTCATTCAGAAAAATATCTTAAGGATGAAGCCCAAAATAAAGTCCTTGAAGTACTTAAAAGCGTAGGACTTAATGATTCCCGGAGAGTATTCGACAGCTACCCGCATGAGCTTTCCGGAGGAATGAGGCAGCGGGCGATGATTGCAATGGCAATGCTTCTTAGACCGAAGCTGCTTATTGCGGATGAGCCTACAACAGCGTTGGACGTTACTGTACAGAAGCAGATCCTTGATATGCTTATCGAACTGAAAGAAAGAGAAGGCGGACAGAAGATGTCCATTCTTTTCATAACACATGACCTTGAACTGGCAAGACATTTCTGCGACAGGATAGCAGTAATGAAGGATGGAGCTATTGTTGAGCAGGGCGAGGCTGCCCGTGTGATGGATGAGCCTTCACATGAATATACAAAGAGGCTTATAGAGGCGGTACCGGGAAGACGCACAGGAAGAAGGCACCATGCGGATGATAGCATTGCGGGAAGCGGCAGAGATGCAAAGAGAGATAAAGTGCTGAGTGTGTCAGGTCTGAGTGCATATTACAAGAACAAGAGAAAAGGTGTTTTTGACAGACAGACGCTTATGAAAGCGGTTGATGACGTAAGCTTTGATGTGTATAAGGGTGAAGTGCTTGGCCTTGTGGGAGAGAGCGGATGCGGTAAAACATCCCTGTCCAAGGCGCTCCTTGGCGTGAATCCCGATGTTTGCGGCAATATTGAGCGCAAAAGTACAAACGCCAGAATGATATTTCAGGATCCGTATTCATCACTCAATCCATCATATACCATAGGATGGCTTCTTGAGGAACCGCTCAGGGCTGCCGGTGTCAGATCGGCACAGGAGCGTCAGAGACGTGTTAATGATATGCTTAAGATGATAGATTTAGAAGGGTATAATGACAGATATCCCGGGGAACTGTCAGGAGGACAGCGGCAGAGAGTGAGCATAGGACAGGCGCTTATAACGGAACCGGAACTTGTCATAGCTGATGAACCGGTGTCGGCACTTGATGTTACAATTCAGGCACAGATAATGGAGCTTATGCTTAAGCTGCAGGAAAAAATGGGGCTTTCATATATATTTATATCGCATGATATGAACGTAATAAGCCAGATGTGTGACCGGGTTATGGTTATGAAGTCGGGAAGCATAATAGAGAGCGGAAGCACAGAAGAGATTTTTGAACATCCAAGAGAAGAGTATACAAAGAAGCTTCTTGATGCTGCATGGAGATAATTCTGTATTTTTTGCAATACACATATAAAGTTATGATAAAAAATGTCGATAAGTATTTTACAAATGATTAACGCTGTTTAAGCTGTGATATTCAGAAAGGAGGAAGTGTTATGAGAATTGAGCGGGCCGGATATAATGTCTATGGAAGATTGGATAATGCTGATGGAAGTGTTTCTGTTAAGGCGGATGAAGCTGCAGGCAGGCTCAGTCAGGATACCGGTGCCGGACTTGCAGACACTGGCCTTAATGCTTCTGATGACAGCAGGCGGGCTGCCGGTAATGAGAATGTACATAATCTTGTATTTGACTTTAAGAGGGATAATGATTACAATCTTATTGGGGCGAGCAGCAAGCTGGAAGACCTTGATGTAGAAAAAGCATTATCAGACATGAAGCGTGACAGTGTTCTTTCACAGTATCAGTTCTTTGTAAAGTCACCTAAAGGACTTGGAACAGATGAAGATGGTACGGTAAGAAAAGTAGTGCGTAATTTTAATGACAACTAATTAAAAAGCCTTTTTTGAAAAAAATCAAAAAAAATTCAAAAAAGGCTTGCAATTTTAAAAAGCATGTCGTATAATACGTTTTGTTGCTATGTATTGGGCTTTCGCCAAATGGTAAGGCACTGGATTCTGATTCCAGCATTCTGGGGGTTCGAGTCCCTCAAGCCCAGCTCATAATCCCCCGCATAATTTAGTGGGGGATATTTTTTTAGCAGGATTTGTTTATTATGAATGCTGCACTAATATGGAGACGTATCGAAGTGGTCATAACGAGCCGCACTCGAAATGCGGTTACCCATCCGGGTACGTGGGTTCGAATCCCACCGTCTCCGCTAATTGTGAATATAATATAAGGAGGCACACGGTATTGTACTCAGTGAATGACATCATAAGATACAGTGAGATAGCCCCTGACGAAAAGCTGTCTGTATTCGGACTTGTTAATCATTTTCAGGACTGCTCCAATTGCCAGTCACAATCGCTTGGAGTTGGAGTTGATGAGCTTATTAAGGCCGGACGCGGATGGCTTTTGTCATATTGGCAGATAGACATAAAAAGGCTGCCAAAGTTTGGGGAGAGTGTAACAACGGGAACATGGGCATATTCATTTGAAAGATTCCTTGGACATCGTAATTTTATTATGAAAGATGCTTCGGGTGAGGTGCTTGCATGCGCGGATTCACTCTGGGTATATGTTGATACTGCATCAGGTAAGCCTGCAAGGGCAGAAGGCAGACTTGTTGATGCATATCCGATAGAACCTAAGTATGAGGATATGGATTATGAAACGCGTAAGATAAATACGGCGTCACATTATGATGAGTGCGGCGGCTTCTATGTTACGAAGTACCAGCTCGATACGAACTATCATGTTAATAATGCATGGTATATCCAGATTGCACAGGAATATCTGCCTGATGATTTTGTACCGGCGATGATTCGTGTGGATTATAAGATGCCGGCTGTATACGGCGATAAGATATATCCTTATATTGGCTGGACAGATGAAGGCAGGATACAGATTGATTTGCGTGATGGACTTAACAAGACATATGCATTGGTTGAATTTGCGGAGGCGTAGATGATTCAGATTGGTAAGAAGCAGTGCTTGAATATTGTAAGCAGAACAGATTTTGGTGTATATCTGGGAACTAAGGAAGAGAAAGTTCTTCTCCCTGTTAAGCAGGTGCCTGCGGATGTTGAGATTGGTGATGCACTGACGGTGTTCGTATACCGTGATTCCCAGGACAGGCTTATAGCAACAACAAATACACCTAAGATAGAGCTGGACCGGATTGCAAAACTTAAGGTTGCACAGACTTCACAGATAGGCGCATTCCTTGACTGGGGTCTTGAAAAGGATTTGTTTCTCCCGTTTAAGGAGCAGACATATAAGGTTAAGCCGGGTGATGAATGCCTTGTGGTGCTTTATGTTGATAAGAGCAGCAGACTGTGTGCGTCGATGAGAAGAGTATACAATTACCTTGTGCCGGCGGACTGCTATGAGAAAGACAGTCAGGTAAGCGGTACGGTGATAGAGATTAATCCTGACTATGGCGCATATGTTGCCATAGATGACAAGTATTACGGAATGATTCCGAATAACGAGCTTTTCAGTAAGGTTAATATCGGTGACAGAATAGAAGGCCGTGTCGTTAAGGTCAGAGATGACGGCAAGCTCATGATCGGTCTGCGCAAGAAGGCTTATCTCCAGATGGATGATGACTCACAGTTTGTGCTTGATGAGATTAAGAAACGCGGTGGAAGACTCCCGTTTAACGATAAGGCATCACCGGAGCTTATCAGGTCACAGTTCAATATGAGCAAGAATGAGTTCAAGAGAGCGGTTGGCAGGCTGTTTAAGGAGCGGAAGATTGTAATCAATCCGGATTCTATTGAACTTACTGATAATAATTAATATAATTACAGATGTAACTGCCATAATGCTGTGGCAATTATTTAAAATATTTTATGAAAGGAATTAATAATATGCAGAAAGTAATAAGCACAGAGAATGCACCGGCAGCAATCGGACCATACTCACAGGCAATCGAGATTAACGGAATGGTGTATACTTCAGGGATTATCGGAGTTGATCCTGCAACAGGAACTCCTATGGAAGGAATCGAGGCACAGGCAGAACGCGCCATGACAAGCCTTGTTAATGTTGTAGAGGCGGCCGGTTCTAAGGTGGAGAATATTGTTAAGACAACAGTATTTATTAAGAATATGGAAGATTTTGCTAAGGTTAATGAGATTTATAAGAAGCATTTTAAGGAGCCATATCCTGCACGCTCATGCGTTGAGGTTGCAAGACTGCCTAAGGATCTCCTTATTGAGATTGAGGCTGTAGCATTCAAGTGATTGCCGTATATATACTGGGATAAAGGGATGGACTATGTGTAAAAAAGCAAACTGGTTTTATCTGATACTGCTTGTATTTACATTTGCAGGCTCAATAGGTCTTTCATATGTTCTGGAGGATGCTCCTATACCGGAATGGTTCGGAATGATACAGACATATCTGGTTATGCTTGTTCCTGCAGTAATATTCATGGCAGTGTGCAGAATTAATCCGATTAAGAAACTGCCGTGGAGAATACTCAGACCGGCAGATGCACTTCTGTCGCTGCTTTTTGGATATATGCTCGTTCCGATGATGCTTTTTCTGAGCTATGTCTCGATGCTTTTTGTCGATAACCATATGCAGGAGACATCAATATCGATGAGGCAGGATTATGCATTTGTTGTACAGCTGCTTTTTATGGCTGTAATTCCGGCACTGGCAGAGGAATTCCTGTTTCGTGGGATATTCTTTCATTCATACCGAAAGAATGGTGTGTTTGGTGCAGCTCTTATGAGCGCATTTATATTTGGAATGTTCCACATGAATTTTAACCAGTTTTTCTATGCATTTGCGCTTGGAGTCATATTTGCACTGCTTGTTGAGGCGACAGGTTCTCTGTTTGCTTCGATGCTTGCGCATTTTGCGGCTAATTCATACTCGGTTATAATGCTGAGACTTATTCCACAGGATGTGTTAGAACAGGCGGCTTCTTCAGGTAGCAGTATAGAGATGTCGGAAATGCAGATGATTGCAGGCAATATAGCGGCGGTTGTCGTACTCGGAATTATGGCGGCAGGGTTTGGTGCTGTTGCTGTCTGTATATATCGCAGGCTTGCACGGCGCAATAACAGATATGAATACATAAAGCAAAAGCTTTCGGGCGGACCTCTCAAAGCATGCCGCGCAGTGAACGGTGAGAAATTTATTACAGTTCCGGCAGTTATTGCATCTGCGATTGGAATATATATCATGATTCTTGTGCAATAGATTTATATATCATAATATACATTAAACAATAAAACAGCCATATGGCGATTATAGTCAGAATGATGATTATAATATGCCATATGGCTGTTTTGTGATTGTGCACCGGTTAAACAATCGGCAAAAACAGTCGGTGCCGTTGATTGCTGTCTGTGTTATACAAGATAGTCAATGTTCTGTCCGATGCCGGGATTCACTGATAATTCCATCATCTTTGTCAGTGCATCGCCCTCTGTATTCATGACATCGAGATTCTTGGCAAGTACTGCAATACCGATATCATTGCTTGTCTGAATTGAATTCAGTGCAATTGAAAGTGCAGGAATATCCATAACTATACATCTCCATTCTCTAAAATGATATATCAATATGTCTGCGGATACAGATGTGTCTCCTGATTGAATTATATCATTATGGTATACAAGGTTTCAATATGGAAATCATATATATATGGTTAAAAGAGAATTATCTTTATTATAATAAGAATAATATCAGATATATAAGGATGCTTGCAAAACAAATATGAACAAATTGCCAAAAAAATCATAATCCGGCTGGAACGCGGAGGAACGTATCTTTATGGGGAAGGAATTTATTCAGGGAACAAAAAATCTGTAATTTCATGTGTTGTGGCAAGAAAACAGGTGCCGGCCATGAAAAAAGTAGTGTGGGAAACTGATGAAGATGCATTTGTTATGGTAAGTGATGTGAGAGAAGCAGTTGGCGGGAGTTTTGTGAAAAATTCACAGTGAAGGTACATGTATAGGCAAATTGACTAAATTTGAGCGTCATTTTTGGTAAATTACCATATGGCAATTATTTTGATGATAATGTATTATAGATGCAGTTGTTAAGACGCAAGAATTTAGGAGGAATTTGGAAAATGGCAAGTTTATCACTTAAGAATGTCTGCAAAGTATATCCTAACGGATTTGTTGCAGTTAAAGATTTTAACCTTGAAATCGCTGATCAGGAGTTCATCATCTTCGTTGGTCCTTCAGGATGCGGTAAGTCAACAACACTTCGTATGATTGCCGGTCTCGAGGAAATCAGCTCAGGTGAGCTTTGGATTGATGACAAGCTCGTTAATGATGTAGAGCCTATGAACAGAGATATCGCTATGGTATTCCAGAACTACGCTCTGTATCCACATATGACAGTATATGATAACATGGGATTTGCACTTAAGCTCCGTAAGGTAGCTAAGGCTGATATTGATAAGGCTGTACATGAAGCAGCTAAGATTCTTGACCTTGAGCATCTTCTTGATCGTAAGCCAAAGGCTCTTTCAGGTGGTCAGCGTCAGCGTGTTGCCATGGGTCGTGCTATCGTTCGTAAGCCAAAGGTATTCCTTATGGATGAGCCACTTTCAAACCTTGATGCAAAGCTGAGAGTTCAGATGCGTGTCGAGATTTCTAAGCTTCACCAGAAGTTAAAGTGTACAATTATCTACGTTACACATGACCAGACAGAGGCTATGACACTTGGTACAAGAATTGTAGTTCTTAAGGATGGTATCATACAGCAGGTAGATACACCACAGGCTCTTTACAATACACCACAGAACCTCTTCGTTGCTGGATTCATCGGATCACCTCAGATGAACCTTCTTGATGCTAAGGTTGTTGAGAATGCAGGCGCAGTTACACTTGAGCTTGGCGCTAACTTCTCAATCAAGCTTCCTGAAGCAAAGGGTAAGAAGCTTATCGAGCAGGGATATGTTGGCAAGACAGTTGTTGCAGGTATCCGTCCAGAGGATATTCATGATGAGGAGCTTTTCCTTACATCATCACCTGACAGCATTATTGAAGCTACAATTAAGGTATATGAGCTTCTTGGCGCAGAAGTTAACCTTCACTTTGACCTTGATGATGTAACATGTACAGCTAAGGTTAATCCTCGTACAACAGCACGTCCTGGTGATACAGTTAAGTTCGCAATTGACCTTTCAAAGCTTCATATATTTGATAAGGAGACAGAGCAGGTTATCTGCCACTAATCACATACATCAGATGTGATTGGTTCCTGTCACTAACTACATAAATGTGAAAATTTGAGGAAATGTTTAGAAATAAGCATTTCCTCTTTTTTTTTTGCACCGATTGAGTTATAATACCTCATATATGGTTTGGTATAATATGTCGAATTATTGTTATAATATACAGACTTTAGAAAGGATAACGGGAGTAAGATGGTTTCAAATCAGATTTTACAGAATACGATAGATGGTCTGAAGTCTATTACAAGAATAGATCTCTGCCTTATTGATACGGATGGCAAGGTTGTAGCAACAACATTTCCGGATACGGAGGAGTGTGAGAAAGCAGTTCTTTCATTTATAACTTCGCCTGCTGAGAGCCAGGTTATTCAGGGATACCAGTTCTTTAAGGTTAATGATGACCAGCATACGGAACTTGTTCTGCTTGCACGCGGCACGACAGATGATGTATATATGATAGGCAAGATGGCAGCATTTCAGGTTCAGAGCCTTATAGTAGCATATAAGGAGAGGTTTGATAAGGATAATTTTATTAAGAATCTTCTGCTTGATAATCTTCTTCGTGTTGATATATATACAAGAGCTAAGAAGCTTCATATTGATACGGAAGTTAAGCGTGTTGTATATATAATTGAGACAAAGAATGAGAAGGATACCAACGCTCTTGAGATTGTAAGGACACTTTTTGCACCTAAGACTCATGATTTTATAACAGCTGTTGATGAAAAGAATATTATTCTTGTTAAGGAAGTTAAGAGTACGGATACACTTGATGACCTTGATAAGACGGCATATATGATAATAGATATGTTAAGTACAGAGGCAATGAGTGCTGCAAAGATTGCATACGGAACTGTTATTAATGATATCAGGGAAGTGTCAAGATCGTACAAGGAAGCACAGATGGCACTTGATGTGGGTAAGATATTCTACAGTGACAAGAGTGTTGTGGCATACAGCAGACTCGGAATAGGCCGGCTTATATATCAGCTGCCGATTCCACTGTGCCAGATGTTCATCAGGGAGATTTTCGGCGGCAAATCGCCGGATGATTTTGACGAAGAGACATTATCAACAATTAACAAGTTCTTCGAGAACAGCCTCAATGTATCGGAGACATCAAGACAGCTTTATATTCACCGTAATACGCTTGTGTATCGTCTGGATAAGCTTCAGAAGAGCACAGGTCTTGATTTGCGCAAGTTTGACGATGCGATTACATTCAAGATAGCGCTTATGGTAGTAAAATACATGAAGTATGTGGAGAACAGGGATTCATTCTAGAAAGGAACACATAGAACATGATTATACTTGAAAATGTAACAAAGGAATATACGTCGGGTACACCGGCACTTAATGGAATAGATTTAAGGATTGAGAAGGGCGAGTTTGTATTTGTAGTCGGTAACAGCGGTTCCGGTAAGTCTACACTTATCAAGCTGCTTCTTAAGGAACTGGATGCAACATCCGGTAAGATATATGTTAACAAAAAGTATCTTAATAAGATTACAAGAAAGAGACTTCCCTCACTTCGACGTGACATAGGCGTTGTGTTCCAGGATTTCCGTCTCCTGCCTGACCGTAATGTGTATGATAATATTGCATTTGCAATGAAGGTGGTAGAGGCTCCTTCAAGAATTATAAGAGGACGTGTTCTTGCCATGCTTTCAATGGTAGGTCTGCTTGATAAGTATAAGTCGTTCCCTAACGAGCTTTCAGGTGGTGAGCAGCAGAGAGTAGCCATTGCGAGAGCACTTGTTAATGAACCGTCAATTCTTCTGTGTGATGAGCCTACAGGTAACCTTGACCCGGAGAATTCATGGGAGATTATGAAGATTCTCGATGAGATTAACAAGCGTGGCACGACAGTACTTGTTGTTACTCATAACATGGAGATTGTACAGGCTATGAAGAAGCGTACTATTACCATGAATAACGGCAAGATTATCAGTGATGTAGAAAAGGGTGGTTATTTCTATGAAGATTAGATCTTTAGGTTACAATATAAAACAGGGCTTCAAGAATATCTATCGTAATAAGATGTTCTCACTGGCCTCAATAGCAACAATGACTGCGTGTCTGTTCCTTTTTGGAGTTTTTTATTCGATTGTTACCAATTTCCAGTACATGATAAAGAAGGCGGAGAATTCAGTATGTGTTACCGTATTCTTCGATGAAGGCCTGTCAGACCAGCAGAAGTCAGATATAGGCAAGAATATAGAAAGCAGGGTTGAGGTCGCAAGTATTCACTATACATCTGCCGAAGAAGCATGGAGTACATTCAGCAAAGATTATTTTGGACAATATCAGGATCTGGCGGAAGGCTTCAAGGATGACAATCCTCTGGCATCTTCAGATTCTTACTCGGTATATCTTAATGATGCATCAATGCAGCCTACGCTTGTAACATATCTTGAGAATATGGATGGTATAAGACAGGTTAACCGTTCGGATGTTATGGCAAGCAGTCTTTCTAATGTGGCAATACTTGTAGGATATGCATCTGTGGCAATCATCGTAATACTTCTTGCAGTATCTATTTTCCTTATTATGAATACTGTAGTTATCGGTGTTACTGTACGTAAGGATGAGATATCAATTATGAAGCTGATTGGAGCAACTGATATGTTTGTTAACGCACCATTCGTTGTTGAAGGTGTAGTTATCGGTATGATTGGTTCAATTATTCCGCTTATTATAATAAGATACATGTATGCGAATATTATTAATTATGTGCTGGCCAAGTTCTCAATACTTAATAATATTCTTGCATTTCTTCCAGCATCAAGTATATTCAGGGTACTTACACCTGTAACACTGGGGGTGGGAATCGGAATAGGTTTCCTTGGAAGTATACTTGCACTCCGTAAGCATACTAACGTATAATCATTGAAATCATAGAAGGAGAGGGGCTTTTACAATAGATTCGCAGTTGTAGGAGCCCCTTTGTGTATATAATGGAGGGAACAATGAAAAAAAGACTGCATAAAGGGAGAATGCAATCTGTTGTGAAGAAGGTTACAGCTGTGATATTGGTGTCAGTCCTTTCACTGACGTCTTACAGACCGGCACTTGCGGACACCAAGCAGGACCTGTCTAATGCCAATGATGCCAAGGCTGCTATAGAGAAGAAGCTGCAGGATGTTCAGAATCAGTTAAGCCAGCTTAATAAGGATAAAAAAAATATTGAGAGCTACATTAAGGAACTTGACAGTAATCTTGCTTCAATAGACGGAGATATTAATTCTCTGGGAATACAGATAGAAGATAAGAAAAATGAGATAACCCAGGCACAGGAGATGC
This sequence comes from [Bacteroides] pectinophilus, assembly GCA_025146925.1. Classification (NCBI taxonomy): domain Bacteria; kingdom Bacillati; phylum Bacillota; class Clostridia; order Eubacteriales; species [Bacteroides] pectinophilus. The sequence goes on from CP102260.1 coordinate 528,226, forward strand.
TTGAGACTGTACAGCAGCAGTCACAGGAACAGTATGAATCTATGAAGCTCCGCATAAAATATATGTATGAGAATGGAACCGATTCATCATACATTAACATGCTGATAACTGCACAGGATATGTCAGATCTTCTTAATAAGGCAGAATATATTAATAAGATTACAGAGTATGACAGGCAGATGCTTGATCAATATGCAGCTACGGAACAGCAGATTGCGGAGACTAAAGAGCTTCTTGAAGCAGATCTTACGTCACTTGAACAGATGCAGGTAGAAGTAGAAGGACAGAAGCAGGCACTTGCACTCATACAGAGCACCAAGGTGAATGAACTTCAGAAACTTGACAACAAATCCGCAGATGCCAAAGCATATCAGGCACAGCTTGAAAAAGACAAGAAGGAACAGGAAGCTGCCATTCTTGCGATGGAGGCTGAGATAAAGCGTCAGGAGGAAGAAGCGAGACGTAAGGCAGAGGAAGCCAAAAAGAATGGAACAACACCTGCAGTGACGGTTCCTACATACGATGGCGGTAAGTTCAAGTGGCCGACACCTTCGACAAGAATTACCTCTCCTTACGGAGATATGGAGGACAGGTCATCACCGCATCATGGCGTGGATATAGGAGCCAAGACAAGAGGTGTGTCGGGAGATCCGATATATGCAGCATATGATGGCACGGTAACTCTTGCAACATACAGCAGTTCAGCGGGCAACTGGATATGGATTAATCATGGCAACGGACTTATGACGGTCTATATGCACTGTTCAAAGCTGCTTGTATCTGAGGGAACCAAAGTTAAGAAAGGTGATACAATAGCACTCATGGGAACTACAGGTAATTCAACCGGCGTTCATCTGCATTTTGGTGTAAGACTTAACGGCAAATATGTCAACCCTATGTCATACTTTGGATAAAGCCATATAGGTAATTTTATATTTTGAAGTGAGGCAGTAATGGATAATTTTGATAATGATAACAATGTAAATGAAAAAAACGTAATACAGAAGGAACGCCACAGAAGCGGTGTTATACAGGGATTACTTATCGGTTCATTTACAATGCTTGCAATATGTGCCGTTGTCATTGCGGCAGCGGTTAAGAAAGGATATATAAGACCTGATACTGACGGAAGTATTTATATCCAGAGTGAGACATATGACGGGAACACAGGTATTGGAACAGAGGCTGAGCAGAAGCTCAATCTTATAGACCAGACGCTTAAGGATTTTTATTTTGATGATATAGATGACAGTAAAGTCCTTGATAATATTTACAAGGCATATGTTAATGCGTATGGAGATAAGTATACAGTCTACTATACTGCAGACGAATATGCTAAGATACAGGAGAGCAGTAATGGTGCGTATTACGGAATAGGTGTCGTTGTGCGTAAGAATGATGATGGTACAATACTTGTTGTGGAGCCATATGATGGAGCACCCGGCAAAGAGGCGGGAATGCGCAAGAATGATGTTATAGTTACTGTTAATGGTGAATCGGTAGCAGATCAGGATCTGAATTCAGTTGTAGCCAAGATTAAAGGTGACGAGGGAACAACTGTTAATATCGGAATCAGGCGGGATGGTTCCGATGATATTGCGGAACTTACGGTAACAAGACGCAAGGTAGAGATAAAGACTGTTGCGTATGAGATGCTGGATGACTCAGTGGGACTGATTACGATAAGTGAATTTGATAAGGTTACGGCACAACAGTTTAAGGAAGCATATGCGCAGCTTGAGACACTTGGCATGAAAGGGCTTGTAATTGATATCCGTTCTAATCCGGGTGGACTGCTGAATGTTGTTGTTGATATGCTTGATGAGATCCTTCCGGATGGGCTTATAGTATATACTGAGGACAAATACGGCAATCGTCAGGAATATAACGGAAGCAATCCTGATGTGATAGATGTTCCTCTTGCAGTGCTTGTTAATGGTGAGAGCGCAAGCGCATCTGAGATATTTGCCGGAGCAGTGCAGGATTACGGAGCAGGGACAATTATCGGTACTCAGACATTTGGCAAGGGAATTGTACAGACTATAAGAAGAATGTCTGACGGAAGTGCAATAAAATACACGATGGCTAAGTATTTTACACCGAAAGGACAGGATATCCATGGACATGGTGTTACACCTGATATTGTGGAAGAATTGTCAGATGAATTCAATAATCTTACAGAATATGATGCCTCTAAGGATAACCAGCTGCAGAAGGCAATTGAAGTTATAAAAGGTGATATAACACGTTAGTACGGAAGCAATGATGCTTAATGACAGATTCATGTCAATAAGATAGATAAATATGAGAGAGGAATTGCGTATGAAGAAAAAAACATATGGAAAAACAAGAACTAAAAGCTGCAGCTTTATAAAGAAAGTAACAGGCATGGTTGCAGCGGCTTCGCTGGCAGTGGGAATGATAGTATTACCTGATAACATATCAGGAACAATCAGAAAAGTTGACGCTGCCCAGCCTGTTGTAAAAGCTGCTAATGTGGTGGTTGTTGTGAAGTTCGCGGGAGACACATCGGATTATTCTGTCAGCGGATATAATAAGGCGTATACAAGTGCGATAGAAGGTGCTCCAAGAACATATTGGGAGTATTTTCAGAGAACATTCAACGGACAGAATGACAAGTTCTGGAAAGGTTCTTTTAAAGAATATTTTTATGATATATCGGGAGGCAGGCATCAGGTTGACTCTGTATTTCCACAGACTAATGATGACGGCACTGTGACATACATAGAGATGGATAATACTGTTGATAATTATAAAGGTGCAACGGGTGAGGCGCTTATGATTGATGAGATAGCCCGGAAGCTGGATGAAGCATATCCGTCTTATGATGGTGCACAGCTGGATCTTAATAATGATGGCATAATAGATAATTTTATGATTATACCATCTGTAACATCACAGAATCAGTTTACACCACATTCCTCAACAGGCGGTAATACGTCAAGTTTTGCAGGCAGGAAGATAGGTGCATACAATGTGATAGAGAATAGGACAAGTGCGGCACTTCCAACCGGAATGTTTGATATTCACACGGCAGCACATGAGTATATACATACATTTGGAATACCTGATTATTACCGGTCATCTTACCAGTATGCGGGCAGTGGTGAGAATCCTGTAGGCATATGGGACCCGATGGGTGTGCCGGGTAAGAGACCTTGGCCGCTTGCTGTTACAAGAGAGGCAATCGGATGGACTACTGTTAATGAGAAGCCGGCAGCTGATAATTCGTATGTATTATATGATGCTGCAGCTGCATACAATGATGCGGATAAAGTTCAGGCACTGAAGTTCTATACGCCTATGTCAGCCTCAGAGTACTTTGTTGTTGAATATCGCAAAGCTGGTTCACCAAGTGATAATAAGTCACTTGACCGAGGTGCACCGGGAGATGGACTTATAGTTTACAGAGTCAATCCTTCACTTAAGGATGAGGGAAATCTTCAGGGAAAAGATTATATATATGTATTCAGGCCGGGAGATACAAGTATAACTGCCTCTGACGGTATTGTTGAGAATGCACAGGTGGGACTTGCGTCATACAATGCAACACGTCAGGAGATAGGCAGTCTTGATATGAATAAGAAGATAACGGATGATGCTATCTGTTATTCGGATGGGCGTAATTCAGGAATAAAGATAAATGTTACTGCACAGACAGACGATTCAGTAAGTTTTAATATACAGTTTGCGGACTATAGCGCTCTCAAGCTGTGGAGTCCTGTGACAGACCGTGACGGCACGAGTCCGTTCTCATCAATTACTGCATCAGCTGCAAAGGCTGTGGCAGATGGCAATGATATTTATATACTTGCGGAAGATATACGTTCGGCAAATATATTAAAATATGATGGATCTGACTGGAAAAATCTTGGTGAGTGTGCATCGGGTTCATCAGGTATAAAAACCTCAATAGCTGCGTATGATGGAACTTCATATGTACTCATTGCGGATTATTCATCAGGACAGGGGCGGACAATACTTAAAAAGTATAATAATGGCGTATGGCAGCAGGTAGATGTAATTGAAGGATATACAGCTAATGCACCGGCATTGGGAGTTGCGGGCGGTTCATTATATGCACTGATTGATAATAATGGAAAGTCAGCAAAGCTGTATAAACTCATTGACGGCAGACTTACAGAAACCGGAGAAGCAATTGATGTAAACAGCATTAATTCTCCGGAGATATTTGATTATAATGGCGTACCTGCTGTTGCATATGGCAATTTCAGCTTTTCTAACGGCTCTTCTAATGCAGCAGTATTGGAAAATGGAAAATGGCATAATATTATGTCGGATACTTCAGCATATTCGGTATCTAACGCGGTAGCTGTGTCAGATGGTGTGACATATATATTGAACACATACAATAGCGGAGATAAGATTGCAAAGTTAAGGGTAATCGATGCAAATGGCAGTACAGATACATATAAGCTTAACGGTATATCACAGGGCGCATCTTCCGGAAGCATATCGGTTGATTCCGGGTATGTGTATATATCGGTTGTTGAGGATGGCAATGCCATTACATATACTGCCTCGGCGGATGACTTAAGCAAGTTTACGAAGCTTGGTGGAACTACTTATTCACCGGCTGGAGGGGTTTCAACTGTAATAAGTAATCGCGTTGTATATAGCGCAGTTGTGCCGGAAGTAAGAGGCACCATGGATGTAAGATCATATAAAGCACTGGATAAGCAGGATACAACGAAGCCACAGCCTACAACAACGGCGCAGGCGGCAACGAAGCCACAGCCGACAACAACCGCGCAGGCGACAACGAAGCCACAGCCTACAACAACGGCGCAGGCGGCAACGAAGCCACAGCCGACAACAACAGCGCAGGCAGCAACGAAGCCACAGCCGACAACAACGGCGCAGGCGGCAACGAAGCCACAGCCGACAACAACGGCGCAGGCAGCAACGAAGCCACAGCCTACAACAACGGCGCAGGCGGTAACGAAGCCACAGCCGACAACGACAGCGCAGGCGACAACGAAGCCACAGCCGACAACGACAGCACAGACAGCTTCAGACACAACAGGAAACAGTGACGACAATAATGGTGCAGATGATTCAGCAAAGGCAGGCAATGCAGCTGCTTCAACTGCAGCATCGGGAAGTCTTAATGTATCGGGCATTAATGCAACAGTATCAGTAAAGAATGGAACAGTAATTAAGAATGCGGCAGGTATCGCAGTTAATTCCGGTAATGTATATTTGCGCGCAATACCAAAGACTGCGGGACAGAGTGAGGCAGACAGAATAAGACAGGCTGTAGCAAATCAGAATATGGATTTGGGAAATATGCAGTTTGTATATTACGAAGTAGAGCTTGTAGATGCCGCAGGTAATCCGCTTACATTCGATGGAAATATTACTGTGACATTTGCATATCCTGAGGGAACTGATGCACAGACATATACATTCAAGGTGCTGCATCTGCTTAAATCAGGAGTGCTCGATGTAATGGATCCGTATGTGATATCAGATGGACTTAGTGTGGAAGTTTCAGAGCTCAGTCCGTTTGCAATAGCTTATAAGGAAGCTGCTTCTGACGTGGTACAGACAGGAGAAAATGTATCTTCGACACAGACAGGTGACAGGGCTCCGGTAGTAATTCTTATGGCACTGATTGCCGTAAGTGCTGCAGTATTATTAGGAATTACATACAGCAGTAAGAACAGGAAATCCGAAAGATAACTTTTATTTAACCGGGTAATAAAATAATAAGATGAAAATGGTGTGCCATAAATGAAAATTCATTGAGGCACGCCATTTTTTTAAAATTCCGGAATAACGCAATAGAACAACTATTCGATTTTACTGTACATTTTAAGTGTAGAATGATATAATGAATTATCGGGAAATATGTTTGGACACAAACTTGGGATGCCCTGAAAGCCGGGCAGGAATGGGGATTGTTATGGAATTCAGACTTCACAGTGAATATCAGCCTACCGGTGACCAGCCGCAGGCAATAGACAGGCTTGTTGCAGGATTTATGGAAGGCAACCAGTTTCAGACGCTTGTTGGTGTAACAGGCTCAGGCAAGACATTTACAATGGCGAATATAATACAGAAGCTTCAGAAGCCGACGCTTATTATCTCTCATAATAAGACGCTTGCCGCACAGCTGTACGGGGAGATGAAGGAGTTCTTTCCGGAGAATGCAGTTGAGTACTTTGTCTCCTATTATGATTATTATCAGCCGGAGGCGTATGTCCCTTCAAGTGATACCTATATAGCCAAGGATTCATCTATCAATGATGAGATTGATAAGCTGAGACATTCGGCAACAGCAGCTTTGTCAGAGCGCAAAGATGTTATTATAGTTTCATCTGTGTCGTGTATATACGGACTTGGTGCGCCTATCGATTATCGTAATATGGTTGTATCCTTAAGACCCAGGATGGAAGCTGACAGAGATGATGTTATACGCAAGCTTGTGGACATGCAGTATGTGCGCAATGAGATGGATTTTAAGCGTGGTACGTTCAGGGTGCATGGAGATGTCGTTGAGATATATCCGTCAGCTTCGAGCGGTGATGCGGTACGTGTGGAATTCTTCGGCGATGAGGTAGACAGAATTACGGAAGTGGATACGCTTACCGGAGAGATTAAGTCAGTTCTTGAACATGTCGCAATATTTCCCAACTCACATTATATTGTTGAGAAGGAGAAGATGGAGGCTGCCATAGCAGGAATTAAGGCGGAATTAGAGGAGCGTATTAAGTATTTTAAGAGCGAAGATAAACTGATCGAGGCGCAGCGTATAGAGGAACGCACGAATTTTGACATAGAGATGCTCCAGGAGACAGGGTTCTGCTCAGGAATAGAGAATTACTCGAGACATCTTACGGGACTTGCACCGGGAATGCCGCCATATACACTGATTGATTATTTTCCTAAGGATTTTCTTATAATAATAGATGAGTCACATATTACGGTGCCGCAGATAAGAGGAATGTATGCAGGTGACCAGTCACGTAAGACAACGCTGGTTGATTATGGATTCAGGCTTCCGTCAGCAAAGGATAACAGACCACTTAATTTTCAGGAGTTTGAGAGTAAGATAGACCAGATGCTTTTTGTGTCGGCAACACCGGCACAGTACGAGGCAGACCATGAACTGCTCAGAGCGGAACAGATTATAAGACCTACGGGACTTCTGGATCCGGAGATATCGGTAAGACCTGTGGAAGGGCAGATTGATGATCTTATAACAGAGATTAATAAAGAGACAAAGAATAAGCATAAGGTTCTGGTTACCACACTTACCAAGAATATGGCAGAGGATCTTACCAAGTATCTGAAGGAGGTCGGAATACGTGTAAGATATCTTCATTCAGATATAGATGCGCTTGAGAGAACCAAGATTATACGTGATATGAGACTTGATGTATTTGATGTGCTTGTCGGAATCAATCTTCTGCGAGAGGGACTTGATATACCTGAGATTACACTTGTTGCGATACTTGATGCCGACAAGGAAGGTTTCTTAAGAACAGAGACATCTCTTATACAGACTATCGGACGTGCCGCGCGTAATTCTGAAGGACATGTAATAATGTACGCCGATACGATTACGGATTCGATGAGACAGGCTATAGACGAGACAGAGAGAAGACGTGCAATACAGCAGAAGTATAATGAGGAACATAACATAACGCCTAAGACTATACAGAAGGCGGTAAGAGACCTTATCAGCATAAGCAGGGCGGCTGAGCCTAAGGATACCATGAATCTTGAGAAGGATTATGAATCGATGAGCCGCAGGGAGCTTGAGAAGGTAGCAAGACAGATAGAGAAGAATATGCACAGGGCTGCAGCAGAGCTTAATTTTGAGGAGGCAGCACAGCTCAGAGACCAGATGATTGAGGTAAGGAAACATATTAATGGACAGGTATAAGATTACTGCGAAGAAGTTCTTCGGGCATCTTCGCACAATAACAAGACACAGGCATAAGGTAATGATGCATTGTTTTAAGGCGGGAATATTCCGGCAGGGATTAAGGCATGACCTGTCCAAGTATTCACCTGTGGAATTCATGACGGGTGCCAGATATTATCAGGGAACAAGGAGCCCTAATGAAGCGGAGAGAGAGACAATAGGATATTCTGTTGCATGGATACACCACAAAGGCCGTAACCCGCATCATTTTGAGTATTGGACGGATTATAACCTGACAACACGTCAGGTTGAGCCGGTTCCGATGCCCAAGAAGTATGTTGTGGAGATGTTCTGTGACAGAGTGGCGGCATCCAAGATATATAATGGTGCGTCATATACGGACGCGGATTCGATAGAGTATTACTACCGGGAGAAGTCCCGCAGACTTCATCCTGATACGGCGAAGGATATTGAGCTTCTGCTTAATATGCTTAAGGACAAGGGAGAAAAAGAAACATTCAGGTATATTAGAAAGGTGTATAACAAAAAGTAATGGCTGTAAAAGGTAATTTGAACAGGACGTATATTAAGATACGAGGCGCTAATGAGCATAATCTTAAGAATATCGATGTGGATATACCGCGCAATGAACTTGTGGTGCTTACGGGACTGAGCGGCTCGGGTAAGAGTTCACTTGCATTTGACACGATATATGCAGAGGGACAGAGAAGATACATGGAATCATTATCTTCGTATGCAAGACAGTTTCTCGGGCAGATGGAGAAGCCGGATGTAGAGAGCATTGAAGGACTGTCACCGGCAATATCAATAGACCAGAAGTCAACTAACCGCAATCCAAGGTCTACGGTTGGAACAGTCACAGAGATATATGATTATTTCAGGCTTCTGTATGCACGAGCCGGAATACCACACTGCCCTAAGTGCGGACGAGAGATACGTAAGCAGACTGTTGACCAGATGGCAGACCAGATAATGGCACTTCCGGAGCGTACTAAGATTCAGGTACTTGCACCCGTTGTAAGAGGACGTAAGGGTGAACACGTGAAGCTTTTTGAGCAGGCCAAGAAGAGCGGATATGTGCGTGTTAATGTGGATGGAAGCATGTATGAGCTTACTGATGAGATTAAGCTCGATAAGAATAAGAAGCATAATATTGATATTATTGTGGACCGACTGTCTGTAAGAGACGGAATACAGAAGAGACTTACGGATTCGATAGAGACGGCACTTAAGCTGGCAGAAGGACTTATGACTATTGATGTCATAGGAGGAGAAGAGATGCATTTCAGCCAGAGCTTTTCATGCCCTGACTGCGGAATAAGCATAGATGAAGTAGAGCCGAGAAGCTTTTCGTTCAATAATCCGTTCGGTGCGTGTCCCGTATGCTTCGGGCTTGGATATAAGATGGAATTTGACGTAGACCTTATGATTCCGGATAAGAGACTTTCAATAAGTGAAGGTGCGATAGTAGTGCTTGGCTGGCAGTCTGTAACGGATAAGACAAGCTATACGAGAGCGATAATTGATGCGCTTGCCAGGGAGTATGGTTTCTCGGTTGATACACCATTCAAGGATTACCCGGATGACATAAAGGATATTATTATCCATGGAACAAAAGGTCATACAGTACAGGTACATTACAGGGGACAGAGGGGTGTCGGTGTCTATGATGTGGCATTTGAAGGACTTATTAAGAATGTTGAGAGACGTTACAGGGAGACTGCATCTGAGACGACCAAGCAGGAGTATGAGCAGTTCATGCGGATAACACCATGTTCAGAGTGCCACGGACAGAGGCTTAAGAAGGAGTCACTTGCGGTTACTGTAGGTGATAAGAATATATTTGAGATAACAGATATGTCTATCGCGAAGCTTAAGGATTTTCTTGATAATATGAAGTTATCAAGCTTCCAGCTTGCAATCGGAGAACAGGTACTCAGAGAGATTAAGGCAAGAATACAGTTTCTCATTGATGTAGGACTTGATTATCTGAGCTTAAGCCGTGCAACGGGAACACTTTCCGGAGGAGAAGCTCAGAGAATAAGGCTTGCCACACAGATAGGTTCGGGACTTGTAGGTGTTGCGTATATTCTTGATGAGCCAAGTATAGGCCTTCATCAGAGGGATAATGACAAGCTGCTTGCAACGCTTACCCATTTGAGAGACCTCGGTAATTCAGTCATAGTTGTTGAGCATGATGAGGATACGATGAGGGCAGCGGATTGTATAGTCGATATAGGACCGGGAGCCGGAGAACACGGCGGACAGGTGGTAGCAGTCGGAACAGCGGAAGAGATAATGAAGAATCCTGATTCCATAACCGGAGCATACCTCAGCGGAAGACTTAGGATTCCGGTGCCGAAGACAAGACGCAAGCCGGTTGATTTTATAACGATTAAGGGAGCAAGAGAACATAACCTCAGGAATATAGATGTAGATATACCGCTTGGCGTATTTACCTGTGTTACCGGTGTGTCGGGTTCGGGTAAGAGTTCGCTTGTCAATGAGATTCTTAACAAGAGACTGTCAAGAGATCTCAACCGTGCAAGAACGATTCCAGGAGAGCATGATGACATTATAGGAATCGGGAAACTGGACAAGGTAATTACGATTGACCAGTCACCTATCGGGCGTACACCGAGATCTAATCCGGCGACGTATACAGGTGTATTTGATATGATAAGAGACCTGTTTGCGGCAACAACGGATGCCAAGGAACGTGGTTACAGCAAGGGCAGATTCAGCTTTAATGTGAAGGGTGGACGATGCGAGGCATGTAACGGAGACGGAATACTTAAGATAGAGATGCATTTCCTGCCTGATGTATATGTTCCGTGTGAAGTATGCGGCGGTAAGAGATATAACAGGGAAACGCTTGAGGTACGTTACAGAGGTAAGAATATCTACGATATACTTAATATGACAGTTGAGGAGGCGGTTACATTTTTTGAGAATGTGCCTTCAATCAGACGTAAGATTGAGACCCTTAATGATGTCGGACTCTCATATATCAGGCTGGGGCAGCCGTCAACGGAGCTGTCGGGCGGTGAGGCTCAGAGGATAAAGCTTGCAACGGAACTTTCAAGGCGCAGCACCGGAAGAACGATGTATATACTTGATGAGCCTACAACGGGACTTCACTTTGCCGATGTGCATAAGCTTGTTGAGATTCTTCATAAGCTTGCAGACGGCGGTAATACAGTAGTCGTGATTGAACATAATCTTGATGTCATTAAGACCGCAGATTATATAATAGATATGGGCCCCGAAGGTGGAGATGGCGGCGGAACCGTCATTGCCAAAGGAACGCCGGAGCAGGTTGCTAAGGTTAAGAGCTCATATACAGGACAGTATGTTAAGAAGTATCTTAAATAAAGATAGTTAAAATTTAGACAAAAATGCCCGGGTGCACAAATTTTGTGCATCCGGCTTTTTTTGTCTGTTGGATTTTGTCGGAAAAACTTATAAAATGATGCCAATTGATAGGGAAAGGAGTGATGCAGATATGAATTCCCTTAAAAGAACAAAGCTGGCATACAGCATACTGTCAATTGTGCTTATTGTAATAGGAATTTACCTGATAATACGACCGCAGACGGCTATGTTAACAGTGTGCAGGGTGCTTGGAGTTGTGCTTATGTTCTATGGAATAATAAGACTTCTGGGTTACTTTTCACATGATATGTATCAGCTTGCATTTCAGTTCGACCTGGCGATGGGAATATTTTCGCTTGTAGCGGGATGTATATTTTTGTTCAGGACGGAATGGATAGCAGAGCTTATACCTGCATTTATCGGAGTTATTGTATTGATTGATGCGGTATTTAAGATACAGACATCGCTTGATGCCAAAAGGTTCGGCATAAGTAAGTGGTGGCTGATACTTATACTTGCAGTTATTGCAGGCGCGCTCGGAGCAATGCTTCTTGTAATTCCGCTTAAGGTTGTGGAATTCGTTATGGTGCTCATAGGGATTAATCTTGTAATTGACGGAGTGCTTAACTTTTGGGTCGTACATGATACGGTAAGAATGATTGATTCATTATAAAACACAAATAAAAATACAGGTGTATGTCATATAATGAGACATACACGGAATGGAGACTAATATGGGAACGATGACACATGCAGCAGCAAGACTGGCATTCAGTAAGGCAATTGATGTAGTGCTTAAGGATGTTGACAAGAACAGAGAAGAGGCAATAGTTAAGATTGTTGACCTTATGCAGAAGTATATGGGAGATGAGAAGCTTGACCTTGATTATGATAATATCAGGAAAATGATCCGTGACAAGGATGGAGCATTCAATAAGTACATCAACAAAGTGCTTGATGAGATTGATCCGCATGTACTCAAGACAGCAGCGCTTAATCTTGGATATGAGGCATTCTTCCACGGAACAAAGACAATCAGAAAGATGCGCGAGGTACACCAGTGCAACGTGCCATGGCTGATTCTTATGGATCCTACCAGTGCATGTAACCTTCACTGCACAGGCTGCTGGGCAGCAGAGTATGGTAACAAGCTGAATCTTACATTTGATGAGATGGATAATCTTATCAAGCAGGGCAAAGAGCTTGGTATCTATCTGTATATGTTCACAGGCGGCGAGCCGCTTGTAAGGAAGGCAGATATAATTAAGCTTTGCGAGAAGCACAATGACTGTGCATTCCTTGCATACACAAACGGTACACTTGTTGATGAGGCATTTTGTAATGAAATGCTCCGCGTAGGCAACCTTTACCTTGCAATCAGCCTTGAGGGCTTTGAAGCTGTTAATGACCTCAGAAGAGGTGACGGAGTATACGGCAAGGTTATGCATGCCATGGATCTCCTTAAGGAAAATGGACTTATCTTCGGTACTTCAATCTGCTACACATCAAAGAATATTGAGACTGTAACAAGTGATGAATTCGTTGACCTCATGGTTGATAAGGGATGCCGTTACGCATTTTACTTCCATTACATGCCTGTCGGCAATGATGCAGCCGTTGACCTGCTTCCGACAGTTGAGCAGAGAACATACATGAGAACAAGAGTCCGTGAGATAAGAAAGCTTACAACGGGCAAGGGTCTCTTCACAATGGACTTCCAGAATGATGGTGAGTTTGTAGGCGGATGTATTGCAGGTGGCAGAAATTATTTCCATATTAATGCAAATGGTGATGCAGAGCCTTGTGTATTCATCCATTACTCAGGAGCTAACATAAGAACACATTCACTCCTTGAGATACTTCACCAGCCATTGTTTATGGCATACAGAGATAACCAGCCATTTAATGAGAATCACCTTCGCCCGTGTCCAATGCTTGAGAATCCTGAGATTCTTCAGAGAATGGTTAAGGAGACGGGAGCAAAGTCAACAGACCTTCAGTCACCTGAGAGCGTAGAGCATCTCTGCGGCAAGTGTGAGCAGTATGCAAAGAACTGGCAGCCACGCGCTGACGAGCTCTGGGCGCAGACACCAAAGGTAGAGCACAGCTACGAGAACTACAAGAAGAGGGACTGATTATAAATATGAGGAATTAAACATATTTAGTTGGAGCGCTGTGCAGCTGAGGCTGATTGCTTAAGTGCATTCTCTTTTGCAATGGAAGCTTTTTCTCTTGCAATCGATTCGCTTATGCAGACAGCCTCTTGCTTCATACGGGCAATCTCTGCCTGTCTGCTGTAATCCTGCTTCATGCGCTCAATCTCAGCCTGCTCGGCGGCTTTAGCCCGGTTAACGGCTTCTTCGGCAGCATCAGCCCCGGCCTGCCTGGTGGCATCGGCCTTATCAAGAGCGTCCTGTGCAGCAAGGCTTGCGGCCTCTGCGTAATCGGTTTCAAGCTTTATATTGATACTGTTATTATTCATGGGACTGTCACCGGCTGCCAGCCTATACCGGTTGACGGAGATGCTTCCGTCATCAAATGTTACACATGCGGTTATATCTGCCGCCGGATCTTCCTCTTCCAAGGTTTCGCCATTGGTGATTAATGCAATGTAAATGCCATCGTCCGCAGCGAAGCTGCTTTCAATATCGCTAATCACGATACTGTAGGAGGTCCCGGCACTGCCGAAGACAATGCTGCCTGTATCATCAGTATCTGCAGGAAGGAATATAAAGTTATCACTTGATGAAAGATATTCTATCCGGCTTATATTGCTTCCGGAAACCGAAAGATTAACGTCATATATGCCTGCAATTGTCCATGAATCCGGGAGGGCACTGAAATCATATATTGTATCAGAAGCAGCATTGCCGGTTCCACATGTATTCATTGGAATCGGAGATATTGTGATGCCTCTTTTGGTTACGGCTTCACTGGAAGGCCCGGCAAGCACTGTAAATGGCTTTATTCCAACGACATTATAGACAGGTTCGGGATAAATACCACCAATACCTCCGTCATTTTTGTTGAGCTGTCTCAATGCGGACACGCCGGTTACAGTGATAACGGCGATGATAACTGCGCACGCTATTGCAGCGGTAACACGCAGTGGGGTACGGGACCTGTTTTGCATGTTTGTCCTGATGCGCTTCATAATGGATGTGTTCATCTTAGTCTGCCCGGCTGCGTCTGTTGTCTGCTTGTAAATATTGTCAAGCGTATCCCTGTAAATGCTGTCGGGTACATTTATATTGGAACAGCATTTGTTAAATTCATCTTTAAAATTCATAATTATCGGCCTCCTTCTTAAGAATGTCGCGTGCACGTTTGAGCCGCGAGCGCACGCCTGTCTGCATTATGCCAAGAATACCGGCAATCTCAGCGGTTGAAAGTTCTTCGTAGTAATACAGGAAAATGACATCACGGTATTTGGGCGGGAGGCTGCTCACAACGTCCCAGATGCCGGTTCGCTCATTGCTGCAATTATTATATTCACTACACGGATTACCGTATGTTGTGTCAGCAGCATCTATTCGGTCAGCTGTGCTGCCGGATGCAGACATGACATGGCGCTTCCATGCGCTTTTGTGGATATTGATACATTCATTTACGGTTACTTTGAGAAGCCAGTGCCGTATGTGGCTGTCGGACTCAAAATCCTTATTACAGCAGTAAAGCCGCATAAATACTGTCTGAAATACATCTTTGGCTTCCTCGGCATCCTGAAGCCTTAGCACGGACATGCGGTACACATCAGAGCCATACAGCTTCATTAGCCGTTCAAAATCAGGTTTGTTATCCTGCCAGTTCATTGGTTGTCCCCCTCGCAAAGGTATTGAAGATGCGTCTTCATTTATATTACAATATATAAAATGTATTTGTTGCAAAATATCGCAGCAAAATAAAATTTATATCCCAATTTATATCCAAAAAATTCTTGTATTTAAGCCGGATTATGAGGTTGATATATCCGGTGGAATTTTGTATAATAAAATTTACAGATTTGAATTAATTATCAGCATGCGCCTGCGCGCGTGGAACGGAGGAGAAGAATGAAAAAGGAACTCGTATTGGTTCTTGATTTTGGTGGACAGTATAATCAGCTGATAGCCAGAAGAGTCAGAGAGTGTAATGTTTACTGTGAGATAGTACCTTATACTATGAGTCTCGATGAGATTCTTGCCAAAAAGCCAAAGGGAATTATATTTACAGGCGGCCCTAACAGTGTATATGATGAAACATCACCTACATATGACAAGGCTATATTTGACGCAGGAGTACCAATTCTGGGAATTTGCTACGGCTGTCAGCTCATGGCGTACAAGCTTGGTGGTACTGTTGCAACAGCACCTGTAAGTGAATATGGCAAGACGGAAGTCGAGGTTGACAGTAAGTCACTTCTGTTCCACAACGTAAGCAGCAAGACTGTAACATGGATGAGCCATACAGATTACATTGCTGAAGCTCCAGAGGGCTTCAAGGTAACAGGAACAACAAAGAACTGTCCTGTTGCAGCAATGGAGAATAAGACAAGAAAGCTTTATGCAGTCCAGTTCCACCCGGAGGTTATGCACACGCAGGAAGGTAAGAAGATGCTTCACAACTTCCTCTTTGATGTATGTAACTGTGCAGGTGACTGGAAGATGGATTCATTTGTAGATAACACGATTAAGTCACTCCGCACTAAGATTGGCAGCGGCAAGGTTCTGTGTGCTCTTTCCGGCGGTGTTGATTCATCGGTTGCAGCAGTACTTCTTGCTAAGGCAGTAGGCAAGCAGCTTACATGTGTGTTTGTAGATCACGGTCTTCTCCGTAAGGATGAGGGCGATGAAGTAGAGGCTGTATTCGGACCGGATGGCCCATATGACCTTAACTTTATCCGCGTCAATGCCCAGGAGCGTTTCTATGAGAAGCTTAAGGGTGTTGAGGAGCCTGAGCGCAAGCGTAAGATTATCGGCGAGGAATTCATCCGCGTATTTGAGGAAGAAGCCAAGAAGATCGGAGCAGTTGATTATCTTGTTCAGGGAACTATCTATCCTGATGTTATTGAATCAGGACTTGGCAAGTCAGCAACAATCAAGTCACATCACAACGTAGGAGGACTTCCTGATTATGTTGATTTTAAGGAGATAGTTGAGCCGTTACGTGACCTCTTCAAGGATGAGGTAAGAAGAGCCGGCCTTGAGCTCGGTATCCCTGAATACCTTGTATACCGTCAGCCATTCCCGGGTCCTGGACTTGGCATCCGCATCATCGGTGAAGTAACAGCCGAGAAGGTACGCATCGTTCAGGAAGCTGATTTCATCTACCGCGATGAGATTGCCAAGGCAGGCATCGCAAGCAATCTGGGTCAGTACTTTGCAGCACTTACCAACATGAGAAGCGTTGGTGTCATGGGTGATGAGCGTACATACGATTACGCGATTGCACTCCGTGCTGTCAACACAGTAGATTTCATGACAGCCGAAGCAGCACAGATTCCATGGGAGGTGCTCAATAAGGTTGCCAACAGAATAGTGAACGAAGTCAAGGGAGTTAACCGCGTGCTGTATGACTGCACGGGTAAACCACCGGCTACGATTGAGTTTGAATAAGAGCCATAAGTCTTGGAATCCGCTAAACAAGCGGGTTCCGAGACTTTTTCTTTTGCTCTGCTACTAATTTGCTACTAATAGCAACTACTCTTTTTCTATCGTTTTCAGTTGGTTGTCATTAACTTTAATAGCAAGAAACCCTGATGACTGCTGGATTTCTTTTATATGATCTTTCTTTGTGGCATCTGGATGATTTTCCCGGATGCGGTATTTGGTGGTACTAACGCAGGTCCAAACTGAGGTCGGATTGTTACATCTGAGCCGTTGTCTTGAGTCTGAGGCACTTCACATGTGATACCTGCTGCTTCAAGCAGAGGGTTATCAGATGGTGGTTCAGGTGTTGGCGAATCTGTCGCCTGCAATGATTCCAGACTATGCACAAGCTCCTGCTGTTTATGTGGAAACAGATGAGAGTATGTGTTAAGTGTTGTGGATACTTTCTCGTGTCCGAGCCTGTCTGCTAACATCAAGGCATCACAGCCCTGATTAATAAGTAAGCTGGCGTGCGAATGCCTGATATCGTGGATTCGTATCTTTTTTACACCTGTGTTTTTGCAACCTCTTAACATCTCATGTGAGAGATATGATTTTGTTACCGGGAACAGCCTTTCGTCTGCATCAAGCATATATCTTGACTGGATATAGTCTGATAGTTCCTGGCAGAGAAAATCCGGAATCGGAATCTTTCGCTTGCTTTTTCTTGTCTTAGGTGATGTAAATACATCTTTTCCACCTATCCGCTGATATGTTCTGTTGATGGATATTATCTTGTTATCAAGGTCAATATCAGCAGGTGAGAGAGCAAGTAATTCACCTTCTCGCATACCAGTCCAGTACAGGACTTCAAAGCATATATACGATAGCGGCTTGTCTTTTACGCCCTCACGGAAAGCAATATATTCATCGTAAGTCCAGTAATCCATTTCCTCAGCCTTTGCTTTTCCAATGGTACCTGCCTTGCCGCAGGGATTGGTGTTGAGATCATAGAAGCGCTTGGCGTAATTGATGATGCTGTTAAGCTCCGTGTTAATCTTCTTCAGATAGGTCTGGGAGTAATTATTCGGCGAACTCATAAGCTTCGCCTGCCATCTTCGTACATCAGAGGCTTTGATTTCATTAATCGGCTTGCTACCGAAGAATGGAAGAATATGCGTCTGTAGTACCGTCTTTTTTGTCAGAAGAGTTGACTGCTTAAGTCTTGCAGCCATATCTTCCATATAAATTTCATAGAGGTTTTGAAATGTCATGTCAGGATTGGCAGACTGCTGTTCCAAAAAGTCCCTTTCAAATCCTAAAGCTTCCTTTTTGGTGGCGAAGCCTCTTTTCCACTTCTGTTTCTTGATTCCCTGCCAGTTCGTGTAATAGAACTTGGCGAACCATTTACCAGTTTTTTCATCTTTGTAAGCTGGCATAAATATCATCTCCTTTTTGTAAAATTGTTGTGCAATCATCAAAAGGCTATGATATAATCTACTTGTTCAGGGTGATTATAAAGCCTTCGGGTCAATCACTTACATAGCTTCGGTCATTCCTTTTGCGAGAAGGAGTGTGCCGGAGCTTTTTCTTTACTAAAGGTGTAAGCCTGCAATTATTCAGTTTTTGAATCAGCTTCATTATCCAGTCGGGAATCCTTATAATATGCCAACATATCTGATTTCCATGAATCAAACTTTTCTTTTGAAAGCTTTCCTGTCTGAAGCATATTCTTCTTTGCTATCCAGTTTTCCATAAAGAGACAGAAGTCTGCATCATATTTTCCATCGCCTTTGCCATTAACCTTAATCCCAGCGGTCCATTCAGTATTTTCCGGGGGTTTGGTATTGGTCAGCTCAAATGAAAAGTCAGTAAGTTCAGTTATGGCAAAGAGAGCATTGATTACATCTGACATAGTGTGGAATTCATATGCCGGGTACTCAGTGGCCGTATTATCTTTGGGAATATTATTATCTTCTGGAGATAAAAGTTCCTGCCATGGAACATTTAATTCATTTGCAATCTGTTTTAAAACATCTATCTTCATTAGTATTTCACCAGACTCATATTTCTGGATAGTGCGTTCTGATTTACCAAGATGCTGTGCAAACTCTTTTTGAGTAATCTTCTGTGCTCTGCGCTGTTTCTGTATTGCCTTCCCGATTTCTTCTGGAGAAGACATAGTGATTTTAATGGAATGAGAATTAGTCATTCTGTTCACCTTCCTTTACATGAAATAGTCCGTTGTAAAGATACGTATTAGGTTGATATTAAATGAAATACGTATCAGTAAGTGACTTGTTTATGATTGTACGATTACTTTATCATAAATAAAAACGAATTGCAAGTGCGTAATCGTAAAAAGTTCTATTGACAAATTTTGAAAAGGATATTAAGATAAACACGAATTAAAAATACGGAATAAATAAAGAACAGGATAGCTGCTTTGTGAAAACACGTATTTAAAATAACAATTTATGAAAGGAGGAGCTGCATGAAGGGTATAAAGGAAGCATTCATAGATGCAGGCGAGATAAGCCGGATGCTTGGTATCGGGATGACAAAGGCATATGCAATTATAAAGGAATATAATGCAGAGCTTGAGGCAAAAGGTTATTTCACCATGCGGGGCAAATGTCCAAGGAAGTACTTTGAACAGAAAATCTATGGTTACGAAGATTATTACAATCCGGATTATGAGCCGCAGCGTAATCGGATCAAGGTTGCAGAAGAAATGGATTATGAAGCGGCAGTAGGGGATTCTGTGATAAGTGAACAGGATGAAGTGGATATACCGCCTGAAACAAATGAGATGCCGGAAGTGGATACAGATGTAGCAGAAAATGTGATATCGGATGCGGATGAAATAGCAAAAGAGATAACTGAATAGGTGAATCCAGCAAGTGGGGGCAGAAAGCGCCCCCGCACTGAAGTGGTACAAATCAGAGCTGAAAAAGTGTGGGGGCAAAAAGTGCCGTCAAAATGCAAAAGTGGGGGCAAAAAGCGCCGTCAAAACAGCAAAGTGACGGCAAAAAGCGCCACCACTCAAATCAGAGTGAAAAAAGTCATGGTGGCGGAAAGTGCCATCAAAATGGAAAAGTGGTGGCAGAAAATGCCACCAAAACAATAAAGTTATGGCAGAAAGTTCCACTACTTTTCAAATCTGGTGGAACTTCAACCACCATATCAGTAATCGTGGTGGTACATTAACCACCACATATCATATACAGGGTGCAGGTGCTCCTGCCAAGACGAAAAATTATGTAAACGTTGATGGCGTTTATATTTTTCGGGAAAAGGTCCGACCTTTTCCGCATCTTGCAAAACAAGTGAACACTACGAATTTCATGCTTGCATGGAAATAAGTAGTGTGAACGCCAAATACACCGAGCATGTAATGCGAGGTGCAAAACCTATGAACACTATTTTAAGAAAGGATGAAAAAGCAATGGTACAGATAAAAAGAGATTGGTTTGATACAGAATTTGGAAATTACGAAAGGGGAAAAACGTATGGCAGATGGAAAGAGAAGATACAAGTCTGACAGGAAAGACTATAAGATATCGGTGAAGCTGTCGGAAAAAGATATGGATATTCTGAAAGCAGCGCTTAAACGGACAGGAATGACAGCAAGTGCCTATATAAGAGAATTGATCCGGACAGGCGGCAATATAGATACAAGTTATCCAGAGGACAGGGCAAGAGTAATCCGTATTATAGCAGGTATTGCAAATAATATTAATCAGGCGGTAAAGCTTGGCAATTCACAGCGAAGATTGTATTACAGCGATATTGATAAATTGCAGAGCAGTCTGGATGATATAAAGAAAACATTTGGGGAGGTGCTGGAAGTATGGCGATTACAAAGATCTTGAATATCATGGAATCAGAGGGCAGAAATCCGGCATCACACCTGAAGAATGCTTTGGAATATATACAGAATCCGGATAAGACAGAAGAATGTGTACTGGTGGGCGGTATCAACTGCCTGCCGGATACGGCATTTGAGCAGATGGAGGAGACAAAGAACATTTTTCATAAGACGGGTAAAAGGCAGGGCTATCATGTGATCATATCATTTTCACCGGAAGAAAAAGTGACGGCAGAGCAGGCAATGTATGTGCTGGAGCACTTTGCGAAGGATGTGCTTGGTGATGAATATGAGGCGGTGTATGCAGTCCATACTGACAGGGAACATATGCATGGGCATTTGATATGGAACAGTGTCAGCATGACAACCGGTAAGAAGTATAATTCACCTAAAGGCAATTGGAAGAATCATCTCCAGCCTATTACAAATAAATACTGTGATGAGCTGGGACTTTCCATTATGCCGGCAGAGTATAGCAGGAACCCGAAAAATATCAGCAGGGACAAGTGGGAAAAGGAAATGTCCATGAAAGAGATAATTCTAAGGGATGCCAAGATGTGTGCATATGCAGCCGGGAATGTGGAGCATTTTAAATATCTGATGAAAAGGCTTGGATATGTATTCAAGAAAGACACATGGATGGAAGTACAGGCACCGGGATTCGGATATTATCACAAACTTGCAAAGCTGGACGAGATGTTTTCAGAAGATATGTTACGGCATTATGTGGATATGCCATGGATGGCAAAGCCTTACTTTTATTCGTCAGATATCAGGGGATTGCACAGGGCGAAGCTATCACCATTCCAGAAGAAGTTTTATGCAAAGTTATACAGATTAAGGATTGTAGAACAGAAGCGTTTTGTAGTTGGTGGAGCAAAGTATGTAGAGGATTTGAAGAGGTTTCATCGTTTACAGGACGAATATCTGCTGCTTGTAAATAATGACATCAAAAGTGTTGTGCAGCTCGTGGATTTCATAAGTGAGCAGGAAGAAAAAATTCAGCAGATTGAGGACAGACAGCATGAGATATACAGAGAAAACTCTAGCCGGAAACGGAAGATTAAGACGGATGAGCAGTATCGCGAGTATCAGATATGGCATGTGGGAGTGCAGGAAGAACTGGACGAGCTGAAGCAGGAGAAAAGGGAAATTAAGAGGCAGATACAGCTTGCTGATGGCATTGTGAAAGAAGATTTGTATACAGCTTATTATGCGGTGTCGGAGAATGAAGAGATTGTTGATGATAGGGATGTTGAGATACCGGAGATGGAAGAGGATACATTGGTTGAGAGAACGGAGGAAGCAGTTGTTGAGCTGGATATAAGTGCTACAGGAATGAAGTCCAACAATAATCAGAATGATATATTTGTAATGTCAGATATTTATAATGCGTCTGATGTGAATATGGCAAGAATGAATGAAGATATTACTGATGTAACAGGTGAAAGTGAATATGTGGAAACTAAAGAAAATGAGCCTATGGACAAAGTTGGCTGGATTGTCAGGAGAATATCAGAGCTTGGCGGTTATGAAAATATCAGTGATTTAGTTAAGGCAGATGTATTCAGATTTGATATTACCGATGTAGGCGGTAGCATAAGGTTGTTCTCGGATGTGGTGAAAAGGTTGGAGATAAAGCTGGATGGAGATGGGCTTTATGAGGAGTTTCAGAGGATTTACGATGAAGCAGTTAACAGAGATGCTGATAAAGAAAGGGCGGAAGATAAAATGTGGAACAGTGGCAGAGGAAGATGATTCCTCTGCTGACTTATTTTACAACTTGAAAAAAGTATTCGAGAAATCAAATAAAGTATTTTACAACAAAATTGAGATAATATATAATAAAATAGTGAAATTGTATTCCTAAAAGCACGGAGGATAATATGGCTGTATCATACAATAAATTATGGAAATTAATGATCGATAAAAAAATAAATAAGAGCCAACTGTGTAAAAAGATAAAAATTAGCAGTAGTACTATGGCTAAAATGACAAATGAAGAGATGGTTGCTATGACTGTATTAGAAAAAATATGTGCTGAATTGGAATGTGATATATCTGATATTATGGAGTTTACTGATTTAGCTGAAGTAAAGAAAAAAATCCATAATGATAATACAAGTCCGGATAATGGGACAGTAAATGTGAGATAATGAGGTAGAACAACCATGAACGAAAATGGGTTAAATTATATTGATCTCTTTGCTGGTGCCGGTGGACTTTCAGAAGGATTTATTCAAAGTGGCTATAGACCGGTTGCACATGTGGAAATGAATGAGCATGCAGCAAAGACAATAGAAACAAGAATAGCATATTATTACTTAAAAGATAATGGCAAAATTAAAAGTTATTATGATTATGAAAAAGGAAAAATAACCAGAGAACAACTTTTGGAGAAAATACCAAAAGAGGAACTTAAGACTGTAATTAATAAAGAAATGTCAGAATCCACGATTAAGGGGATTTTCAACACAATTGATGATATCAAAAGGGAAAAAGAAATTGATAAGATTGATGTAATTATAGGTGGTCCTCCATGCCAAGCATATTCTTTGGTGGGAAGAGCACAGAGCAGTCATATGATTGTTCCGATGGAAGATGATCCAAGAAATGAATTGTATAAAATGTATGTTCAATTTCTTAAAAAGTATAAGCCAAGAATGTTTGTGTTTGAGAACGTAGCCGGAATAAAGACCGCGAGAGGCGGGGCAGCATTTAAAAATCTTCAGACATATATGAAACGTGTGGGTTATGAAATTGATTATCATGAGTTGAATGCTCAGGATTTTGGAGTATTACAAAGTAGAAAAAGAGTAATTATAGTAGGTTGGCTTAAAGGCACAGGATATGAATACCCATCATTTGATGTAATTCATAGTAAAGCAGAAGTATGGGATTTACTTAATGATTTGCCAGTGTTAAAGCCTGGTGAAGAGGCTATAGAGCATACTATGACAGATATGCGCAGATTAAAAAAATATGTAAAAGATAATGACATTCGTGTGAAATCGGATGTGTTAACAGGACATATCGCAAGACCACATACTGCACAGGATATTGAAATATATAAGAGAACAATAGACATGTGGTTTGAAAACGAACAGCATGAACGTTTGAAATATGATGATTTACCAGAAGATTTGAAAACACATAAAAATAGAACTTCATTTGTAGATCGATTTAAAGTTGTTGAGGGTGATATGGATCATTGTCACACAATACTTGCTCATTTATCGAAAGATGGACATTATTTCATTCATCCAGATATAGAGCAACATAGATCAATTACAGTGCGGGAAGCAGCAAGAATACAGTCGTTTCCAGATAATTATTATTTTGAAGGACCAAGGACAGCACAATTTGTTCAGGTGGGGAATGCGGTTCCGCCAATGATGGCAAAGGTAATAGCAGATAAAATAAAAGAACAATTAGGGAAATAAAATTGGAGGTTTCGCAAATGGGTATTGTTGAAAATACATATGCTGAATTAAAGCAACAAGAACTGAAAAATAATCCGTATAGTTGTTTGCATATGGCTGATATTGACATCAATCCTCATCAGATTGAAGCATTCACATTTGCACTATCTTCATTGGAACTTGGTGGAGCAATTCTTGCGGATGAGGTAGGTCTTGGAAAAACTATTGAGGCTGGCTTGGTCATCAAGTATTTGCTATGCAGTGGAAAAAATAAAATACTACTTATTATGCCATCAAACCTGCGAAAGCAATGGCAAGTTGAATTAGAAGAGAAATTTGATATTGATTCATTAATTGTGGATAGTTCTAACTGGGAGGATTATCTCGCAAAGGTAAAGAGTAAACAAGCAGTAATTATTGTTTCCTACCACTTTGCCTCAAAAAGAAAAACAGAGTTCGGAAAGATAGCTTGGGATTTTTGTGTATTTGATGAAGCACATCGGCTTAGGAATGTTTATAAGAATGGTTCAAAGATGGCTAACTCATTATATGAATTAACAAAGGGAATTCCGAAAATTCTATTAACTGCGACTCCTATGCAGAATACTTTACTTGATATATATGGACTTGTTCAGTTTATCGATGATAGAGTTTTTTATAGTAAGCAGATATTTTCCGAAAGATATTTGCGAGGAGAAGATTACAATGATTTGAAGGCTTGTTTAGAACCTGTTGTGCAAAGAACTTTACGAAAAGAAGTAGCAGAGTATATCCAATTTTCAGAGCGTAAAGAAATGACAATTGATTTTGAACTATCGCCAATGGAGATAGAACTTTATGTGATGATAAATAATTATCTAAAAAAGGAAATTTTGTATGCTTTGCCCAATTCACACAGAACACTTATTACATCTGTTATTAGAAAACTGCTTGCATCATCAAGTATGGCAGTTGCAGAAACCTTCAAGGTATTAAAAGGCAGACTTGAAACTTTGAAGGAAACAACTAGAACTGAATCAGCGGATGAAAGTATTGATTTTTTCCTTAGCTTTTTTGATGATGATGAAATTGAGACAGATGATGATAGTAAGCAGGATGAATTATACACAAGAGAAAAGGTAAATGAATTTATTCAGCATGAAATAGATGAGGTAACAGCCATTATTAATAAAGCTGAAAGTATAAAAAGAAATGCGAAGATGACAGCATTGAAACAGGCGGTGGAGACAGCTTTTGCATTTCAAGATGAAGCTGGCATAAAACAAAGAATAGTTGTGTTTACGGAATCTATTAGAACGCAACAATACATGTTTGAAGAATTATCTCATGCCGGATATGAAGGTCAGATACTTAAGTTTAATGGTAGTACAAATGATCCTGTTACTAAACAGATTTATAAGGCGTGGAAAGCTAGAAATTATGGAAAGTATGTGGGTAGTAGAAATGTTGAATTGAAGAATGCCATCGTAGAAGCATTTAGGGATGAATACAAGATTTTGCTTGTAACAGATTCCGGTTCGGAAGGATTGAATCTTCAGTTTTGTAATACGATTATAAACTATGACCTTCCTTGGAATCCACAGAAGATAGAGCAGCGAATTGGTCGCTGTCATCGTTATGGACAAAAGAACGACGTTGTGGTTATTAATTTGCTTAATACTCAGAATGTAGCAGATAAGAGAGTATATGAAATCCTTTCTGAAAAGTTTGAGTTATTCCAAGGCGTATTTGGTGCATCCGATAAAGCTATTGGATTATTGGAAAGTGGAGCAGATTTTGAAAAAAGAGTTACACTTATTTATCAGGAATGTAAAACGATCTCAGATTTTACAAAGCAATTTAAGGATTTGGAAAAGGAATTAGAAAAGAAACGAAACAAGAAAATGGATGAACTGAAATCCATATTTATATATAAGACAGAGGAACAACATAAGTCTCATTTTAATATTATTATGAAAGAAATTGCGGAATATGATTCACAGTTTAAGTATTGGAATAGTAGAAGTATAGAGGAAAATGAGATATATCCAAAGTGCTGTGAAACTAATACAGAGTTGGAAATTCCGGGAATTCAACATGGATATTTACTTATTGGTGGTTCTTATGTTGATGAGATTCTTGAAGATGCAGTATTTGAAATTATTGATATAACAGGGAAGATATATGGTGTTTCAGATGATTTGGCTAGAGAACTTTGCGAAAAATTGCAGGAGCAGTGCCTAGAAGAAAAGACACCAAATAATCAAGAAATCCTTTCATATATTGACAAAGTGGATGAATTTATGCAGCAGAAATATGCAGAATCTAAAAGAACAGTTTTGATTGCTAATCAGAAAAAATTGGATAATTGGCTGCAATTAAAAAAAGAGGAATATTTGCTCAGAGTCAAAGATACATCAGAATTAGATGAACTTAAAGATAAATATGTAAACGAAAGCGATTTTAGACAGAAGATTGCATTAAAAAAACAAATAGAAATTTTAGAAGAACAGAAACAAAAAATGGTACGGGCGTTTCATGATGAAATGTCGATATTGGAAGAAGAGGCTGTAAATATGCAGAAGCAGTTTGCAGAAGATATATTGGTAAAAACACAATTGGTAACAAAGATAGTGATTAAGTTTTAGGAGGCTACCATGGAGAAAAAAGGCAAGTTAGAATTGACATGGGTTGGTAAATACGAGGAAGAGAAACTTGAGCCAAGAATATTAATTGAAGACAAATCAAAATCATATGGTAATCCGAATACAGAAAATATGTTGATTCATGGGGATAATCTGTTGGCACTCAAGGCTTTGGAAAATAAGTATACGGGGATGATAAAGTGTATTTATATTGATCCACCATATAATACTGGCACGGCGTTTGAACATTATGATGATAATTTAGAGCATTCCATTTGGTTAGGAATAATGAAAAAAAGATTAGAAATCCTTCGTAATTTACTTGCTGAAGATGGAACTATTTGGATTCAGATAGATGATGAAGAACAAGCATATTTAAAGGTATTGTGTGATGAAATTTTTGGAAGAAATAATTTTGTAAATATGATTTCTGTAAATATGAAGAATGTTGCAGGGGCATCTGGTGGAGGCGAAGATAAGCGATTAAAGAAAAATTGTGAATATATACTAGTGTATGCTAAAAATTATGATTTGCTACCTCTATTTAATGGACCATATAAATATACTGAAATGTCTGAATTGATACAGCAGTACATAGACGAGGGTAAGAGCTGGAAATATACAAGTGTTTTGGTTAATCCTGGAGAAAAAGAATATATCGGATCAACTGTTGATGGTGATGGAAATGAAATTAAAATATATAAAAGAAGTGGGGTTGAAACATTATCTATTAATCAAGTTGCTAAAAGAGAGGGATTAACTACACAAGAGGCTTATAAAAAATACGGAATAAATGTATTTAGAACTACCAACGCTCAGACTTCAATAAGGACAAGAGTTATGGATTATAGAAAAGAAGCTGGTGTTGAAGATGAATATCTATCAATAGAATATATTCCTAAAACTGGAAAGAATCGAGGCATAGTTTATGAACAGTTTTATAAAGGAGATGTATGCAATTTATTTGTTTGGTTAAGAGATACTTCGGAGATAATAGATGGAAAACTGTATAAAAAGGATTTACAGGGAACATATTGGGACATGAATGCATGGATGAAGAATTTAACTAAAGAGGGCGATGTGACATTCCCTAATGGTAAAAAACCAGAAAAGCTACTGAAACAAATTATTGAAATGACAACATTAGAAGGAGATATGGTATTAGATAGTTTTTTGGGGTCAGGAACTACGGCAGCTACAGCACATAAACTTAATAGAAGATGGATAGGAATTGAGATGGGCAATCAAGCTTACTCGCATTGTAAAGTTAGACTTGATAACGTAATTGACGGTGAACAGGGAGGAATTTCCAAAGAGGTAGGTTGGCAAGGTGGTGGGGGATATAAATTCTACGAACTTGCAGAACCATTACTTGTAAAGAACAAAGTTCTTCCTGTTTATCAAATAAATCCATCTTATACATGGGATATGGTATGTGAAGCTATTTGTAAAATAGAAGGATTTACCTATGAACCATCCGGGGAGTTTCAAGGACATTCATCAGAGAATCGATTCATACATATCACAGAAGAATTTGTTAATACAAAGTATGTGATGTCGATAATGAAGAACTTAGGGGATAAGCAGAGTTTACTTATCTATTGTAAGAAAAATCAAGCTGACATGATTCTTCCAGAGAATGTGGAAGTGAAAAAAATACCAAAGGATTTATTGGATAAATGTAATTTTGAAAGTGAGGTGCAGGAATAATGAGTTCAATAGATAAAATCAAATGGGCTATGAGCCTGCGTGATCCTCAGTATGAAGCACTACAATACTTTGATGCAATCAGTTCCAAGATTGAGTATAGAACTTGTTCGAAAGCTGATGCAGAGAAAATAGCATCAGAGAATTGTCAAGATTCGCATACAATCTCCGTGGATAAGGAATTTGATTTCCCATCATTTTGCTTTGATATGACAACAGGTATTGGTAAGTCTCGTTTAATGGGTGCATGCATTTATTATTTGTACAAGACAAAAGGGTACAAACATTTCTTTATTCTGGCACCAGGAAATACGATTTATGACAAGATGCGTCGAGAGGCGATCCCGGGACATCCAAAATACATGTTTAAGGGACTTGAAGCAGAGATGGGAAGACCCAAAGTTTATGATGGAGAAAATTATTTATCATACCCGGTAAGATATATCCAAGAGGAAATGGTGGTAGAAAAAACATCTGATATTCAGATATTTATCTTTAATATTTCAAAGATTTTTACTAGGGGAGATATTGAATTTAAATTTCACAAATTTAATGAAAATTTAGGTGGCTCTTTTGCGGATGTGTTACGTTCGTTTGATGACTTGGTTATTTGTATGGATGAAGCGCATCGTTACTATGCCCCAGCATCAAAGAAAGCGATTAATTATCTGAATCCAGTGTTGGGGTTGGAATATACTGCTACACCTAAGAGTACAAATAAGAATATTATTTATCACTACGGATTAGAGGATGGAGCTGGGAAGTTTTTGAAGATTCCGGTTGTTATGGGAAGAACAAATACAGCAGGATATTCAGATGATGATATAGAGGAAATGAAGTTGAAAGATGGAATCAAGCTTCATGAGAGAAGAAAGTCCATCGTATATAAATATTGTATAGATAATCAATTAGAACAGGTAAAGCCAATTGTTTTGATAGCTTGTAAAGATACAACACATGCTAGAAAAATAAAAGAAAAAATAGATTCCGATGCTTTTTTTGGAGGTCGTTATGTTGGTAAGGTTATTGAAATTGACTCCAGCACAAGTGGTGCAGAGACAGAAGAAAACATTCAGAAATTACTAACCATTGAGAAAAATACCAATCCAATTGAGATTGTGCTGCATGTATATAAGCTGAAAGAAGGTTGGGATGTAAATAATCTGTTTACAATTATCCCTCTTAATGCAGCAAAGAGTGACATATTGGCACTTCAAACTATTGGTAGAGGATTAAGGCTTCCTTTTGGTGAGATAACGGGTATTGAGGAATTAGATACCTTGGATATTGTTGCTCACGACCATTATCGAGAGATTGTTGATGATATCAAAAATAACCCTGTATTTAAGAAAAGAAATCTTGATGAGGAAGATATACCGAACACAAAAACAGTTATGGTAGAGCCAGCAGTTGAGAACCAGCAGATTTCATTATTTGATGAAGCGTTATGCGAAAGTAAAGTGAAATCATACCAAGATTTGAATAATGAAAATGTAGTGGAGAATCTGTTTGCTGAGTATCAGAAAGCATTTGTAAAAAAAGTAGCACCCAAGAAGTCCGAAAGCGATAATGGACAGATGTCTATTTTTGATTATTTTGCTAATGATGATGGAAAAGAAACAAGTGATGGCACAGTATCAGATCATAAAATGACACAGACGAGCATTGGCACTGATGCATCATTTGCTGTACATCAAGGGGATACTTCATTGCAGATTGATTTACAGAGGTCATCTGGTAGTAAGAATGTATTGCCATATGCAAAACAAGAGTTTATCAAGAAAGTTGAAGAGCTAAAGAAAGTTGCTATATCTGTTCCCAAAATTGGAATTAGCTATAGTTCAACAATTATATTTAAACCTTTTACTGTTAAGCGAAACATTATGGATTTTGATGTTGCGGCATCGAGAATCGAGAGGTATGACGCTGTAAATGGTAGGTTGTTGCAAGTGCTGGATGCAGACGCACTTATTGTAGAAAATCCTGAGAATATGCTTGCAGTTTCTTTATTGGAGAGTATTCCGGAGTTTAGTTCTGATGATGCAGAATTTATTCTTGATGTGGTTGATCAGTATCTCGCATTAATCGAAGGTACGGATGAAGAAAAAAAGAAGATTGTCCGTAGATATGCAACTGTTATAGTAGAGGACTTAAGAAAACAGATATATGCGTCAAAGGAAGAAAGCACTGAGTTTGTATTTAACGTTCAGAAAGACCTTATTGTATTCAAATCATTTGCGAAGAATATGAAGGAAAATGGACGATTAAATTTTAAGAAAGAAGTGCCGGACAAGAAAAATATTAAACAATATTTGTTTGAAGGATATAAGAAATCATACTATGCAGAGAATGCATTTGATAGTGATGATGAGAGAAGGCTGTCTGTGGTATTAGAAGAGGATTCAGAAGTTATTAGATTTATTAAGCCACCTTTGAATCAGTTAGGACTATTTTATAAGGCTGCAAAACAGTATAATCCTGATTTCTTAGTGGAGACGGCTGACAAGAAATATATGATTGAAGTGAAGGCTGCAAATCAAACAGATAATGAAGATGTACAGGAAAAAGCAAAGGCTGCAATTAAGTGGTGCGAATGTGCATCACAGGTGGATGCGGACGGAAAGACTTGGGAGTATCGCCTAGTGCCAGGTGATAAAATTATAGTAGGTAATACATTCAAATATGTAATTGGTATGGCAATTCCTGTTGTAGTAGACGGAGAATAAATGGAGGTTGTAGATGGCTGATATAAAGGATTTTAAACATGCTATTGTTCGACAGAAGATTTTAGATGCAGTACGAAAAGACTTAATAGGACCAGCATCAGATTGTGAACAATTGAATGAAGTACCAACGAGTAGTTATATCACGGGATTATTATATCCTGCTGATACAGATGTAACGGAAGATGAAAATTACAATGATGTAGAGTTTACAGAAAAGAATTTTGATGCTGATGGAGAAACTTTGGAGGTAGGAATTTTTGAAGAAGAGGAACCAGAGGATAGAGTAAAAGGTGGTTTTCAGAAGCCGTCTTCTATAGGTGTGTCTTTCTATGTCTCTAATGATAATGAGTATATGATAGACTTTGTTTTATGGCAGGGATAATAGTGAAGGTTAATTATTTGAAATAGGGAGGTATACAAATGGATAATGAACTTATATGCAATAAGTTTATAAATCAATACTTGTTACGAGGCAGAAAGTTTGTGGAATATGCTTGCTTTAGATATGGATATTATAATGCTCAAATAAGTGGCAAAATTGGAAATGGATTTGTTGATGATTTTCAATATTTTGTTTTTACAAAGAGTATTAAGAGTTTAGGCTCAATAAGAGAATTACTAAGGCTGGGACATGTTGAAGATGTATTTATTATTCTTAGAACATCATTTGAAGGATATATAGCAAGTAGATATATGGCGTCCTTCGGACAGGCCTTTATGCAGGCACCGCAGCGTATGCACTCGGGGTGATCCGGTGTCTTACACACATCCACATCCATCTTACATGCCTTTGAGCATTGACCGCATCCGACACATTTGCTGCTATCAACGGTGATTTTGAGCAGGCTGACCTTATTAAATAATGAGTAGATTGCTCCAAGCGGACAAATCCATTTACAGAAGGGTCTGTAAAATAAGATACTTAGTACAATCACTGCAATTAAAATCATACACTTGAAAGAAAAAAGCTTTCCCAACGCAGAACGTATAGCAGCATTTCCAATAGATAACGGTATAGCACCCTCTAAAACACCCTGAGGACAGATATATTTGCAGAAGAACGGATCTCCCATTCCTATAGAGTTCGTTACAAGCATCGGAACAAGTATAACGAAAACAATAAGAATGACATATTTTAGGTACCTAAGAGGCTTTAGTTTGGCTGTGGATAATTTCTTTCCGGGGATTTTATGAAGTAAATCCTGAAACCATCCAAATGGGCACAAAAAACCACATATAAATCTGCCGAGAGTTACACCGAGTAAAATAAAAAATCCGGTTATGTAGTATGAAAACTTAAATTTTGATGATCCGACAACTGCCTGAAATGCCCCTATTGGACAGGCTCCTGTCGCGGCAGGGCAGGAGTAGCAGTTTAATCCGGGTACGCATACTGTTTTTGCATTGCCCTGATATATTTTACCCTTAAATAAATTTGGAATATGAATATTGGTCAGCAGCGTTGCTGCGGCCTGTATCCAGCCACGTATTTTGGCCAGTTTTCTTGATAGTAATTTCTTTTCCTTATCCAATTCCGACACACTCCAGACATAGTTTTATTGCTTTACCAAGCACTGTAGCCGCCTCACCTCTGACTGCACCATAGCTTATCATGGATACACCAAGGACAAGCAGAATGATTTGACATGTTTTTTGGTATTTCAACATAATGTTGCTCCTTTTTGTTGTATTGTTGACCAGCTGACTTTGGTATTATACAATATGGGTTGTAAAATTCTTGTTAAGAAGCAGGAGAACATTTTGAGATTATTAATTGTTGAGGATGAGAAACAAATATGTGACATGGTTGCAAAGAGTCTGTATGCTGCCGGTTATGAGGTGGATACCTGTTATGATGGGAAAGAGGCTCTTGAATGTATACTATCGGAGAATTATGATCTGATAGTTTTGGATTTGAATCTGCCGGGGATGGATGGCATGGAGCTTCTTAAGGAGCTTAGAAAATACAATGATGAAACTAAGGTTTTGATATTATCTGCAAGAGGTCAGATTGCTGATAAGGTAGAGGGACTGGATGCAGGAGCAAATGATTACATGGAAAAACCATTCCATCTGCAGGAGCTTGAGGCACGTATCAGAAGCCTGACAAGAAGGAAATTTGTACAGAATGATATATGTCTTAAATGCGGAGAAATAAAGTTTGATACGATTAAACGCAAGGCATATGCAAAGGAAGAGCCGGTTCTACTGACAAGAAAAGAGAATGGTATTTTGGAATATTTACTTATCAATATAGGCAGACCGGTGAGTCAGGAGGAGCTGATAGAGCATGTGTGGGATGCCACGGCAGACAGCTTTAGCGGAGCAATCAGGGTACATATGTCTTCACTTAGAAAAAAGCTTAAGGCGAAGCTGGGATATGATCCCATTCAGAACAAGGTAGGTGAAGGCTATAAAATACGGGAGGAGTCTGACAGATGAAAAGAATGTCGCTACAGTGGAGACTTACGTGCATTACTACATTGTGTATTGCTATTATATGTGGCTGCCTGACTATGTTTGTCTATAAAAATGGTGTGTATTACATCGATTCTCTGCATGATGCGGTAGAGTCACAGGGGGATGAAAAAGGAAACAAATCAGATGAAATATATATCAGCATACCGGACGATAAGTGGGATGAGTTTGCGGATGAATTTTCGGTTCAGGTGTACAATAATAAGGCCGACTATAAAAGAAACAGTCTGATAATCACGGTTTTGCTGGCGCTTTTGGGAGGTGTCGTCACTTATTTTATAAGCGGGCATGCACTCAGACCAATCAGGGAGTTTTCAGATAAAATTGAAGAGGTACAGGCTCAGAATCTGTCTGATTCAAGAATAGAGGAAAATAATGTTAAGGAACTGAACCAGCTGGGTATTTCTTATAATAAGATGCTTGAGCGTCTGTCGGAAGCATTTGAGATACAGAGACAGTTTACTGCAAATGCAGCACATGAGCTGCGTACTCCATTAGCGTTAATGCAGGTACAGCTTGATTTATATAATTCTGCCTCTCACCCGGGAAATGATGCAGACACTTTGCAGACCATAAAAATGGTTACGGAACAAAATGATAAATTAAACAGGATGGTAAAGACTCTTCTTGACATGAGTGAGCTTCAGACGGTGGGAAGGGATGATAAAATTATATTGGATGCTATTGTTGAAGAGGTTTTGGCAGACCTTGAGCCTCTTGCCGTGGAAAAGAATATAAAGCTGATTGGAAAATGTGAGGATGCCACTATGATAGGCAGTGATATCCTTATTTACAGGCTTGTATACAATCTGGTTGAGAATGCCATCAAATATAATCATCCGCTCGGACAGGTTACAGTAACCGCATATCAGAGAAACAGGCATGTTTATCTGTCTGTAGAAGATACGGGAAGCGGAATACCAATGGAGCTTAGGGAGAGAGTGTTCGAGCCATTCTTCCGTGTGGATAAATCCAGAAGCCGGGAGCTTGGTGGCGTAGGGCTAGGTCTTGCTTTTGTACGTGAAATCGTTAGAGTACATGATGGCAGTATTTGTATCAAATCAGGCAAGACTGGGGGAACGATTTTCGAGGTGACTTTTGCACAGCATTCAATGTAGCGTTCAATTTTACGCATTTGTCAACGCTATTAAAACAGATTTGCTAAATGAGAAAAATAGAATAATTTGAAAAAATAACAGTACAACCGTATTTAGAGCATTTCTAAAATCTCTATTCCCTTGAAAATCCCAACTCCGGATGATATCCTAAAAACAAAGAGATTCACCTGCGAGCTTTATGCCTGTGTGTGCTTGACACATCCCCAATATGCGCAAGAATATCCCGGAAATGAGGAATGATAAATAATATGAAGAAATCCCCCAAAACCCAAAGGGCCCCAATAATAACGCTCTGCATACTAACACTGACAGCAGCAGTAATAATAACAGCAGTAGCAATAACCGCATCCCTATCTGATTCCACCAGACATCCCGCAGAATCAGACACATGGTCTGCAACTGAGAACACTTATATTACAGAAGCTGCAACATCCGTGGCTGTAAGCGATGTGACGCATTCGGTTCCGCCAGGAAAATCCACGGCAGACACAGGCGTAACAACAGACACGATATCTCTTGGTGATATAGACAACAATGGAATGCAGGACGCAATAATTGCTGAAGGTGCAGCGGCAAAAGGACCGCTCTGGGAAGATGAATATAACCTTCGCTGGACACTTATGCTTAATGATGCTCCGGTTTATATTGGATATAACCGGCTCATGTGCAGCTTTAAGGCAGAATGTATTGATATTGATGATGACGGGGAAAACGAGATATTTATCATGGTATCACCGCGTGTTAATTCTATGCCGTTAGAGGAGTATGTTGTCCTGAAAAAGGAAGCAGCCGGTGAAGGTGATGAATGGAAAGAGCTTCAGAATACAAGCGCAGACGGAACGAACGCATTTCCGATTCGCGGGTATGCAGGGAAGGAGAGTCCTGCAATAATTGATATTATTTGTGAGGGCTTTGATAATGTTGAAGTTATCAGGGCTGATACAACAAGACATTATCAGGAGATACTTGATAAATACAAAGATAATAAAGGCTTTGAATTGATGTATAAGTATGCGGATGCAGTACTGAATGGTGAAAAGTACAGTCCAGGTGAGCAGGTTGCACAGACAACTCCGTGGGGAATACACAAACTGCGTACAGATAATATTGACGGACATGCATGCATTGTCGCGACTCACGGTTTTGGCAGCATTGAGGGCGGCAAGTATGATGACTTCGGCAACATAGATATTTATTTTAACTATGATGCCGAAGGCAGGATACATGTTCTTAAGATGTCAATGCGGCCATACGATGGCGTTGACGTAGAATGACATAATATAATATTTAGAAGTTGCTGCCATTCCAGCCCCAGTTGGAAACGGCCTGATATTTTACATATATATTGTCCGGTGCAATTCCGAGAACATCATTGAAAATGTCGCATATCTGGGCTGTAAGCTTTTCAAATGCAGAAGGATTCTCACTTCCGTATACGCTTACCTCAACCATTGCCATAGGCTCAGAGTTGCTTCCGCGGAAATACAGCCTGTATTCAGGCTCAAAGCCGAGCATCAGCCAGCTTTCGGATTTGCCGGGAATGGTCTGGATAGCCTTGCCGAGGCGTGATTTGATTTCGTTTTCCTGTTCAGCAGTGACGGGAGTACTTATTTTTGAATTGATAAATGGCATAAAATCCTCATTTCTGCACATACGTGCGTAGTTTTTATATTTATAAGCATACCATAACATTTATACAATAATCCAGTGAAAAACGCCTCAGATATGAGTATTTAAAAGCAGAGCTTAAAAAGTACTGTGACTTTCACTGATTTTGTGACGTTCAACATAACCTGTAAGAATCAGTGTGAGTGCGCCGTCACCCGTTACATTGCAGGCAGTTCCGAAGCTGTCCTGAAGTGCAAAGATAGTGAGCATGAGTGCAGTTCCGACATCTGTGAAGCCAAGGACACCGGTTATAAGACCGAGTGATGCCATTACAGTGCCGCCCGGAACACCGGGAGCTCCGATTGCAAATATACCAAGCAGTACACAGAAAAGAATCATCGTTCCGGCTGACGGAATAGAGCCATACAGAATCTTTGATACAGTCATGCAGAAGAACACCTCTGTGAGAACCGAGCCGCAAAGATGTATGTTTGAGAATAAAGGTATTCCAAAAGAGACCATATCCTTACGAAGCGGTTCAGCCCTGCCTGCACACTGAAGAGCAACAGCCAGAGTGGCAGCGGATGACATTGTACCAATTGCTGTAAGGTATGCGGGGCCGTAATGGCGTATTACGTCAAGCGGATTTTTCTTAGAATATATACCTGCAATTGTATAGAGAAGAGCCATCCAGATATAATGTCCTGCCAGTACAATAATTACAATCTTGATAAATACAGGAAGCTGTCTTGTAATTGACCCTTCATATGAAAGTCCGCAGAAAGTGAGTCCTATGAAAAACGGGAGAATAGGAATCATTATCTTTGAAACAATCTGAAGAACAATCTTCTGAAATTCCTCAAGAATATTAGTTATTAATTCTGCTTTTGTCCATGCAGCTCCGAGACCGATCATTACTGAGAATACGAGAGCACTCATTACGGGCATTATCTGAGGTATTGATAATTCAAATACGGCTTCCGGAAGCTCCTTTAAGCCGTCAACGATAGGCGTGATTGAAAGGTGCGGAATCAGAATATAGCCCGCACCTGTTGCAAAAAATGCTGCACCCACGGATGATGCATATGCAATACATACAGCGATTATCAGGAGCTTTGAAGCATTTTTGCCCATCTGTGTAATAGACGGGGCGATAAATGCTATGATTATCAGTGGAATACAGAAGTTAATAATCTGATTCAGTATAAATTTTAACGTGACAACTATATTGAGTACTGATGCTGTGATTACGGATCCGTCTGTTGTGCTAAAAAGCTGACCGAGCAGGATGCCGGTAATAACGGCTGCTAGCAGCTTAACAGGCAGGCTTGTCATAAAAGAATTTTTCTTCATGTGATATCTCTCCATTTTAATGTGAATATTTTAGTGTAAATTGCTCTTACATCACCATTCGCATGATGCAAAGCGGCAGTTATTAGATTATAATATAGATATGCAAAAACCTCAAGGTGACAGTGATGACAATATATGTATTAAACGGAGGCAGTTATGACAGACACAGGAATATCAGGATCAGAAGCTAAGTTTACGATGGCAGAATCGGTAAGTATGATAATGGGAAACAGCATAGGAACGGGAATTATAGCTGTGCCGTATCTGGCAACTAAGAACAGTCTTCTGGATGTTGTATGGATGGTTCTGATTGCATATGCGGTAAATGTAATCCTTCACCTTATAATAGCAGAGCTGTCGCTTAATAACGGCGGCGTACAGCTGGTTAAGAGTTTTGAAGGAGAACTTTTTCACGGGAAGATGAAAAAGGTGTTCAGCTGGATAGTATTTGTGGTATACGGGCTTGCTATCATGACGGGAATAAGCGGCAATATAAATGGCGGCGCACAGATATTTGTAAACTGGTTCAATATGCCTTTGGAATTGGCACAGATACTGTATTATGTGATTGCAGGTGTGGTTGTGTTTATTGGCATGAAGGCTGTGGGAATAGCACAAAAATATGCAATTATGGTGCTTTTTGGAATAGTGGGAATAATGACGGCAGCAACCTTCATGCATCCGCTTAACAGTCTGTACAGGGCAGAATTTCACTGGAACAACCTGATAGCGCTTTACAGTATGGTCGTATTCGCAACATCAGCCAACCAGGCTGTAATACAGGTCGTGAAGGGGCTTGGTGGAGATGCGCTGCGCATAAGGAAATCCATATTCATAGGATTTGCCCTGTCGTCACTTTTTGTACTTGTAGTGACGGCGACAGTACTGCTCGGAACAAAAGGAAGCCCGGATAAGGAGCTTGCTTATATGCAGCTTGGAGAAAGCATAGGGTCATGGGCTGTTGTGCTTGCGGGAATATTTTCATTATTTGCACTGCTTACAACATTCTGGTCCAATACGCTTGCACTCAGGGATGTAGTGCATGAGCAGACTGGCATTGGCAACAGATTAAGCTGGGTTCTTGCAACGCTGCCATGTATTCTGTTTGCAATATTTGGGGTGAACAGTTTTATCATTCTTACAAGGATAATGAGCGGAGTAGTTGTCCTTGTAAGTATAATGCTTGTTATTACATACGGCAAATCACGCAGAAGGGCAGGAAGCAGTCCTATATGCGGTGTGATAGGAACAAAGCCGTTTCAGATACTTATGGTAATATCAACAATAATATCAGCAGTCGGAGCCTTGATTCCGCTCAGCTAGGTCAGCTGGGAATTAATGTTTTGTGCCTGTAGAATGGAGGATTAGTATGTTTTCATCTGAACAATTCAGACAGGATAATGAAGATACGTTCAGCCTTGAGATTCCTGCTGACAGGGATTACCGGATACTGCAGCTTACAGACCTGCATCTGGGATATGGAATATTCTCGGGCAGAAAAGACCGAATGGCACAGGATGCTGTGCGCACTATAATTAAAAGATCACGCCCTGATCTGATTGTGCTTACGGGGGATTCCATATTTCCGTTTTTTCCAAAAAGCGGAACAATGAACAACCGCCGTGAGGCAGAGCGTTTCATTAAGTTCATGGACGGATTTGAAGTCCCGTATACTATGGTATTTGGCAATCATGACTGTGAGATGGGGGCGGTGTGCGGCAAGGATGAGCTTGCTGATATATTTATGAAGGGCAGATACTGCATTTTCTCCAAAGGAATTGCGGACATATCAGGAACTGGCAACTTCATCATTAATCTTACAGATGACTTCGGAAATGCCCGCATGCCGCTTGTTATGCTTGATTCCAACATGTATGGTGACGGATGGTTCTTCAGTGGCTTTGACTGCATACATGATGACCAGACAAAGTGGTGTATGGACAGACTGGATGAATTCAAGGCAGTTAATAAGAATATAAGAGCCATGGCTTTTTTTCATATGCCTCCACGCGAATTCAAGGAAGCTTACGAGAAGATGAAGCTTGGGGACAGGAGTGTTATATACTGCCATGGGAGCATCGGAGAAAAGGACGGGTATTTTGGAATATCCAACAGAGAAGGACATTTTTTTGAAGAGGCGGTAAAGAATGGCGTGATAAAATGGATGTTCTGCGGCCATGACCATCTTAATACGCTGTCACTGATATATAAGGGGATACAGCTTACGTACGGCATGTCGATTGACTGTCTGGGATATAGAGGTATAGACAGGCAGCATGTACAGAGAGGAGGAACGCTGATTACTTTGAAGTGTGATGGAACGGTTGATATAAATATGGTTCCGCTTACATCAGTGGTTTCAACACGTGTGCGTGGTAAAAAGTGATAAATTAAGGCGCAGATTAAGACTCAGATTGTGGATTAATATACAAAAATAAATTTTTTTGGTGTATAATGTAATTTGTATAATATTAATCGGACCGATGTATACCATTTTGTACACCGGCAGAATAAGAATAGGAGAGAAGAAATGAATTTAAGGGATCAGATAAGCCGCGGCGAGGCGGTGTTGTGGGATGGCAAGAAGTCAGTGAAAGTGTCGGTGCTGGAGGCAATATTTAATCCAATGCTTCCTTTTGCATTAATCTGGCTTGCATTTGATGCAGGATTTATAGGATTGTCAGCTTTTGGTGGAGGATTCGGTGACTCAATGGCATTTATACTGGTGCCGTTTTTCCTTCTGCATCTCATGCCTGTATGGCTTTATCTTGGAGGTGTGATAACTTCTGCAATGAAAGCTAAGAATACGGAATATCTGATTACTGATAAGGGAATATACATACAGACCGGCATAATATCAAAGAGAGTTGAGATGAAGCCATTTACGGATTTGTCACATGTTTCACTCAACCTTGGCGTGTTTGACAGAATATGCCATACAGGGGATGTCGTAAGTGAGTGCCATGGACATGCGGGCATGAATATAGCCAACATAGAAGAATATAAAAAAGTATTCCAGCTTGTCCGTGAACTTCAGGAGAATATCTATTCAGACACGATGTATCCGAATGACCTGCGTCCTGCAGAGAACCATGGATATAACACAAAGTATGTGAGAAATCAGTAAAATATCAGGTACATAAATGGTAATCTTTAATGTTTAACTTAAAGCAAAGCAGTCAATCAGGGATGCCGAAAAGATGCGTCAGGAGAAAAATTTTTAAGAAATTATATAAAGAAAGGTTACAGTTATAACTATGTTATCAATGGACGCAAAATCAACCCTGAAACATTATTTTGGATATGATTCCTTCAGAGGCGGACAGGAGGAAGTGGTGAATGCAATTCTTGAAGGCCGTGATGTGCTCGCAATAATGCCGACAGGAGCAGGCAAGTCCATTTGCTATCAGATTCCTGCGCTGATGCTTGATGGAATAACCATTGTTGTGTCACCACTGATATCGCTTATGCAGGATCAGGTTAAGGCACTGAATAAGGCGGGAGTTCATGCGGCATATATTAACTCTTCACTTACGGAGAGCCAGATATCCAAAGCGCTTTTTCTCGCTTCCCAGGGAACATATAAGATAATAT
This sequence comes from [Bacteroides] pectinophilus, assembly GCA_025146925.1. Taxonomy (NCBI): domain Bacteria; kingdom Bacillati; phylum Bacillota; class Clostridia; order Eubacteriales; species [Bacteroides] pectinophilus. The sequence goes on from CP102260.1 coordinate 569,608, forward strand.
ATGTTGCGCCGGAGAGGCTTGGCGGATATGAGTTCAATGCATTTGCAAGGAGTGCTCATATATCAATGGTGACGATTGATGAGGCACACTGTATATCACAGTGGGGGCAGGATTTCAGGCCGGCATATCTTAAAATACTTGATTTTGTAAATGGATTGCCGAAGCGTCCTGTTGTCAGCGCATTTACAGCAACGGCGACAAAGGAAGTAAAGGATGACATTCTGTGCATACTTAATCTTAATGCTCCAAAAGTTGTCATAACAGGCTTTGACAGGCAGAATCTTTATTACAGAGTTGAACAGGTAAGGAAAAAGGATGCATTTATCGTTGATTATATAAAGGAACATCCGGACCAGAGCGGAATAATATACTGTGCTACAAGGAAGAACACGGATGCAGTATGTGAGCTTCTGAAGAGTGAAGGAATACGGGCTTCGGAATATCATGCCGGGCTTGGCACGGAGCAAAGAAAGAATAATCAGGATGATTTTATATATGACAGGGTTGATGTAATTGTTGCGACCAACGCATTCGGAATGGGTATAGACAAACCTGATGTGCGGTTTGTAATCCACTATAATATGCCGCAGAGTATGGAAAACTACTATCAGGAAGCCGGAAGAGCGGGAAGGGACGGAGAGCCTGCTGAGTGTATTCTTCTGTTTTCACCGCAGGATGTCGTAATAAACAGGATGCTTCTTGATAGTAAGGATTTCAGCGATACGGATATTGAAGACATTGAACTGATAAAGCAGCGTGATATGTACAGGCTGCGTGTTATGGAGAATTACTGCCGGACAACGGAATGCCTGCGCAATTATATATTGCGGTATTTTGGGGAGAATACGGGTGAATCGTGCAATAATTGCGGAAACTGCAATCAGGCTTACACGGAGTACGATATGACGGATGAAGCAAGATGGGTTATCAACTGTATTGCCGAGACGCATGGACGATATGGGCTTACAATAGTTATCGGAACGCTTATGGGGGTTGACCGTGCAAGGCTCAGAGAGCTTGGAACAACCGTGTACAGGTCATATGGCGCACTTAAGGATATGAGTGAGGCCGATATTAGGCTGCTCATAAGCCGGATGATACAGCTGGGATACATTTATCAGACACAGGAGCAGTACAGTGTCCTGAGAATTGGGAATATAGAGTCTCTTCGTAGCGAAGCTGCAAGAGTGGTCATAAGAAAGCATAAGAAGACTCCTGAGCAGCTTTATTATGACACAAGGGGCGAACGCAGAGGCAGAACAGGCAGAACAGGAAGATGCGAAGCAGGAAAGTCTTCCGGCAGTAAGGCGCGTGGCAGCAAGGATTCACTTACGGCAGCAGGCTATGAGCTGTTTGAAAAGCTGAGACAGCTAAGACTTGAGATTGCGAGGGAAGAGTCAGTCCCTCCGTATATTGTATTCAGCGACAAGACGCTTGCCGACATGTGCATCCGGCTTCCTAAGGACAGGGACGCAATGCTTGATGTATCGGGTGTCGGAGCAGGCAAGTATGAACGGTACGGACAGAGATTTATGGATGCGATAGAAGCATTTGTAAATGAGCATCCGGGAGCAGTGACAACTTTAAATGCATTTTAATCGGTGATATAATTTTCTAAAATGTTGAAATAGTAAATGTTTTAACATTCTAAAATGTTGATTTAGAATACATTTTAACATTCCAAAATGTTGATATATTACGTTTGCTGTATTTTATTTGTTGATATGAGGTGACGTGTTTTATGTTAAAAAGAAAAGCAACAGCATTTATAAAAAGTTGGGCTGACACCAAGGAGAAGAAATGCCTTGTTGTCCAGGGAGCGAGACAAACAGGGAAAACATATATAATTGAGCGGTTTGCAGAAGAAAATTATGAGGAACTGGTTGAAATAAATTTTAAGCAGATGATTTCAGCGGTGGATATTTTTGCCGGTGATCTCACTGTAGAAAACATGGTTATGGCTATGCGTTTCCGTTTTCCTGAAAAGAAAATAATACCGGGGAAAACTTTAATTTTTTTAGATGAGATACAGGAGTGTCAGGAAGCAATAACATCACTTAAATTCTGGGCAATAGACAACAGGTTTGACGTTATTGCATCAGGTTCACTTCTTGGAATTGATTATAAACGTGCATCTTCTTATCCTGTTGGGTATGTTGATTATATGAGAATGTATGGCTTGGATTTTGAAGAGTTCCTTTGGGGGATGGGAATTGCAGAAGATATGATAGATAATCTGCGCAGATATATGGCTTCAAAGACGGTCATACCGCAAGCAATTAATTCAAGTATGATGAATTATTACAGGCAGTATATTGCAACAGGCGGCATGCCGGAGGTGGTGCAGAAGTATATAGATACAAGGGATTTCAGGGAAGTTGACAGGCTGCAGCGTAGTCTGTTACAGGGATATCAGTATGACATAGCACACTATGCAACTGCCGAAGAGAAGGTGAAAGCTGAAAAATGTTACCTTTCGGTTGCAAAGCAGTTGCTTGATAAAGAGAATCATAAATTTCAATATAAAGAAGTCGAGCATGGCGGAAGAGCACAAAAATATTATTCAAGTATTGAGTGGCTGCTTCGTGCAGATATGGTACATTTATCCAGACTTGTGACAGATGTAAGATTTGATCTGGATGATTATTCCAGAGATGATTTTTTCAGGGCATACACAACAGATTTATCACTGCTTATGGCAATGAAGGACCTTTCATTAAAACAGCATATTGTTGAAAATACTTTGGCAGGCAGCACAAAGGGCGGAATATTTGAATGTGCAGTAGCAGATGCTCTTTTTAAGAAAGGGTACCGGTTATATTTTTATAAAAATGAGACAACTAAAAGAGAAATAGATGTTATTATCCAACAAGACGGAAAAGTTATACCGATTGAGGTAAAGAGCGGGAATACGCGGGCTAATTCACTAAAAGCGCTTTTAAAGAATAATAAAGATATCCCTTATGGGTATAAGTTTGTTGACGGCAACACAGGAGTGAGCGAAGATGGAATAATCACACTGCCACTATATATGATTGCATTTATCTGACACCATTACATCAGGAGAGACAGCCATGAATACAGTATGCCGCGATATATTCCGTGCAATTCATGAGGGCAAGTGGCTCAGTATTGAATACCGGAATGGTCAGGATGAGGTGACAAAGTAATGGATAGGGATTAAGAGCGTTGACACAAGAGACAGGTCAATGAAGGTTCAGGGACTGCACCTCGCAAGGCTGACAACCTTAGAGCTTAAGATTTATATAGACTCAATATTGTCATCATCAGTGCTTGATGGCTCTTATTTTGATATAAACGAAAAGCTCATAGAGGATATCCGCATTAATCCGGCTAAGTATAAAAGTATATTTGATAACGCAGCCAATCTTAAGATACTTAATTATCTGGCAGACTGTAACAGGCTTGATTCAACGCCTTATAAGACTGACTACGCACTGATTGACCATCTCGAGTGAACTTGAGAGGCTTCACAGCGAAGGTCAGGATGATATATACGAGCTTGTCAGTTATGTAAAGAGTAACGGAGAGTCGCAGGTTACGGCAAGAGAGAATTCGTCAAGGGCACTCGGCATCAAGCCGTACAGCACGCAGACGGAGACGGCATTTCTCACTACGCTTAATCATGCGCTGGATAACGTCCTTAATACCAACCGCAGGTGCATTGTGCAGCATGAAGTAAGTATTGCACATGTATTTGATGGTAATACTGAGTATAGTGACCTGTTTTACAGCGGAAGATTTGACTTTGTTGTATATGAGCAGGAATATAAGGGTACGGATATTCCTATTCTTGCAATAGAGCTGGACGGCAAAGAACATCAGGAAAATGATATCGTCATGCAGAGAGATGCCAGGAAAAACGAGATATGCCGCAGGCATGGTTTTGAACTTATAAGAGTGGAAAATTCCTATGCCAGACGATATAATTATATAAAAGACATACTGATTCAGTATTTTAAGAGTGTTAAGTCATATTAATGGGAGGCAGATATGTGTACAGCAGCAACGTATAAGACAGAAGATTTTTATTTTGGAAGAACGCTTGATTATGAATTTTCATATGGGGATGATGTAACAATAACACCTCGTAATTACAAATTCACATTCAGACATATGGGAGAACTCGACAATCATTATGCGATAATCGGAATGGCTCATGTAGCCGGGACGTATCCGCTTTATTATGATGCAATTAATGAAAAGGGTCTTGGAATGGCAGGACTTAACTTTGTAGGCAACGCGGTGTATGCGGATGTAAAGGATGGCGTTTGGAATGTTGCACAGTATGAATTCATCCCATGGATACTTGCACAGTGTGCCAGTGTAAGTGAGGCAAGGCAGAAGCTTGCAGGAATGAATCTTGTAGGTACACCGTTCAGCGAACAGCTTCCTTCGGCGCAGCTTCACTGGATAATTGCAGATAAGAATGAGGCTGTAACTGTTGAGTCGATGGCAGACGGACTTCATGTGTACGATAATCCTGTCGGAGTGCTTACCAACAATCCACCGTTTCCATTGCAGATGTTCCAGCTCAATAACTATATGAAGCTTTCTCCGAAGCAGCCGGAATGTAATTTTTCGGACAGGCTTTCACTCTGCACATACAGCCGTGGTATGGGCGCTATCGGACTTCCGGGAGACCTTTCGTCAGAATCACGATTTGCAAGAGTGGCATTTGTAAAGATGAACTCTAAGTCAGGAACATCCGAGAATGAGAGCGTAAGCCAGTTCTTCCATATCCTTAACAGCGTAGACCAGCAGAGAGGCTGTTGTGAAGTGGCAGACGGCAAGTACGAGATAACGCTCTACACATCATGCTGTAATGCGGACAAGGGCATATATTACTACACAACATATGAGAATCATCAGATAACGGCAGTCGATATGCATAAAGAGAATCTTGATGGCACAGATATAGTGAAGTATCCGCTTGTGACAGGGGAGAATATAAAGTATCTCAATTAATAACATTTTAAGGAGCTTTACATGAATACACAGATAGAATATGTCAGACCGGATGAGATAGAAAAGCGCAGCTTTGAGATTATAGGCAGAGAGCTTGAGCAGCGTGGAATAGTCCTTGATGCGGTGCAGGAGCCGGTGACGAAAAGGGTTATTCACACGACAGCGGATTTTGATTATGCGGATACTCTTGTATATTCGGAAAATGCAGTCGAAAAGGCAAGAAATCTCATAAAGAACGGCGCACACATAGTTACTGATACCAACATGGCAAAGGCGGGAATTAACAAGAAACGCCTTGCCGGATATGGAGGAGAGGTACATTGCTTTATGGCGGATGAAGATGTGGCGGCGGAGGCAAAAAGCCGCGGGGTTACCAGAGCAACGGTAAGTATGGAGCGGGCAGCAGCCCTTCACAGACCGGTGATATTTGCAATCGGCAACGCACCTACGGCGCTCATAAGTCTTCATGAGATGATGCAGGAGGGAGTATTCACGCCTGCTTTCATAATCGGTGTTCCTGTAGGCTTTGTTAATGTGGAGGCAGCCAAGGAGCTTATCATACAGAGTGATGTCCCGCATATCGTGAACCGTGGGCGTAAGGGAGGAAGTAATGTTGCAGCGGCGATATGTAATGCGCTGGTGTATGGTATACACTATTAGGAGACACAATGAAGATATATATAGATTTTGATGATGTAATATGTGAGACAGCTCTTTATTTCACGAAGATTGCCGGGGAAATGTTCGGAATTGATGTACCTTACCGGCAGGTTCAGTTTTTTAATCTTCAGAAATCATTTAACTTAAGTGACGGGCAGTATGATGAATTGATGAAGGCAGGGCATATTCCTGACAATCTGCTAAGTTATGAGGAGACCACGGGAGCGTCAGAGACAATTAATAAGTGGGTGGATGAAGGGCATGAGGTCTTTGTGATTACGGGAAGACCTTTCGATGCATACAAACCGTCAAGGCAGTGGCTTGATGAGCACAATCTTGAGCGTATTCCGCTTTATTGCGTGGACAAATACGGACGTGAAATGTTCAAACAGGATTATACATACAATATGACACTGGAACAGCTTTACAGCATGACATTTGATTTTGCGGTGGAGGATTCACCTGCTGCCTTTGAACATGTTATGCACTTTGACAAATGTAAGGTAGCGGTTTTTGACCGGCCGTGGAACAGGCAGGCAGAGCTGCCTGATGACAGGTTTGTAAGATGCAGTGGCTGGCAGGAGATAGACAGGCTGCTTGAAGAGGTACAATCATGACTGAATGGGAGAAAGCTCAGAACGGATATCTGTATGATGCCAATTATGATAAGGAAATTATAGAGGCAAGAACGAGATGTGCCGATCTGTGTTATGAATTTAATAACTGCAGACCGTCAGATATCGCAAAGCAGCAGGAACTGCTGCAACAGATTATAGGAAACATAAAAGGAACACCTGTTATTACGGCACCGTTCTATTGTGATTACGGAGTTAATGTTTCGATAGGCGAAAACTTTTATACAAATCATAATGTTACCATACTTGACTGCACAAAGGTAACTTTCGGAGACAATGTATTTATTGCTCCTAATTGTGTGTTTTCTACAGCGGGGCATGCGATAGACAGTGAGCAGAGAAACCGCGGACTGGAAATCGCCCTGCCTATTACGGTAGGAGACAATGTCTGGATTGGAACCAATGTATCCGTATTGCCGGGCGTGACTATAGGAAGCAATACGATTATAGGCGCGGGAAGTGTTGTGAATAAAGATATCCCGGATGGTGTGATTGCAGCCGGCAACCCATGTAAGGTAATCCGTAAAATAACGGAGGCTGATAAGAAGAAATATCCGGTATTTGAGGAATAATTCATTAGAAATTTATCAGGAGGTATTATATGAAGTACGCAGGTATGCCAATGGCAATGTGGATTATATTCAGCAAATCCTTTAAAAGAAATCTTACGGATGTTCTTAAGTATGATGAGCAGGAAAGCAGAAGGATAACGGCTGAGGCAAAGAAAAAGTACAGAGCAGTCATAGAGAAGCTGCCGGAGTTTGAAAAAGCGGACAGATTCAAGATGAATATAGTAAATTGTGCAATGCTGTCTGCATTTTTCCTGAACATGCCCAAGCTTCCTGATGTTGATTCTGCTACAGAGTATTATAAGAAGTCTATGATGACTGGGATGATGCAGTGGTTCTGCCGTATGAGCGGAAAGAAAAAATACTCAGAATCGGATATAAAGTCAATGAAAGACACAGCTAAGCTCAAGGCAGGCGACAGAAACCCATATTCATGGAACATGGAATTTTATGAGTACGAGGACGGAAGCGGATATGAGGCAAGATTTACAATGTGTGGAATATGTACACTTATGAAAGAGCTGGGACTTGAAGGGCTGATACCTGCAATGTGCCGCCTTGATTACACAATGAGCGAGGCGGGCGGTGTTACTGATTTTGTCAGGGAATACACGCTGGCGTCAGGTGGTCCGTATTGTGACTGCGGATATAAGAAGAAGGGTGCCGGACATCTTGCAGAACCCGATGAGGGAAGTGAAAAAGCTGCCATCAGGCATAAATGAGATTCCCTTGGAAATGTTTATCCCGGCGTTGGATTATCTCAAGTCAATAAAGAAAATCTTTGAGCAGACAGAGCGGGAAATCATTAAATGGCTTCAATAAATATATGGTCAGGAATAGTAACGGTATGAGATACGGATTTACAACCGGAAGCTGTGCGGCAGCAGCGGCAAAGGCTGCATGTTATATGCTGCTGACAGGAAGAAGGAAAGATACAATAAGCATACAGACACCCAGTGGAATAGTATTCAACGCACAGATAGAAGATATAGTGATGAACGAGAATTCAGTAAGCTGTGCAGTGATAAAAGACGGCGGTGATGACCCTGATATTACAACGGGCGTGCATGTCTGTGCCTCTGTGACGGCAGAAGCTTATGCAAAGCAGAGTGATGATAGCAGTAATGACAATGCCAGAGTAATAATTGACGGCGGAACCGGTGTGGGACGTGTGACAAGACCGGGACTTGACCAGCCGGTGGGGAATGCTGCAATCAACCATGTTCCGAGACAGATGATTGCAGACGGGGTTGCCGAGGTTATGGATATATGCGATTACAAAGGTGTTATCAGAGTTGAGATTTCCGTACCTGAGGGACGCGAGGCTGCGGCAAAAACATTTAATCCGAGACTTGGGATTGAGGGCGGAATATCAATTCTCGGGACCAGTGGCATTGTGGAACCGATGAGTACAAAAGCGCTGCTTGATACAATCCGTGTCGAACTCAGGCAGAAACGTGCACTTGGATTTACTTCGGCTGCGGTAACACCCGGCAATTACGGAAAGGATTTCCTTAAGAATACATATGGATATGATATTGACAGAAGCGTAAAATGCAGTAATTACATCGGAGACACGATAGATATGGCAGCAGAGCTTGGATTTGATTCGATAATTCTTACCGGTCACATTGGCAAGCTTATTAAGGTGGCAGGCGGAATTATGAATACCCACTCCAAAGAAGGTGACTGCAGAATGGAACTTCTTGCGGCAGCCGCAATAAGGGCAGGGGCTGACAGTAATACGGCATTGCATATACTTGATGCGGTTACAACAGAGGATGCACTTGATATAATTTCCAATGCTTCAGACGGGCATAATAGTCTTCTTGAAGCAACAATGGCATGTGTTCTCGATAAGGTCATGCAGAATCTGACAAGACGTGCCGGAGACAGGCTGCATATTGAGTGCATGATATATTCCAACAGTTATGGTATGCTTGCAAAAAGCCCGCAGGCAGAAGATATGCTAAAAAACAATATATAGCAGGATGTCAGCCGGCATCCTGTTTTTTTCTGACTGTACGTCCGAAATAGCATATTGACCATGCTGCACTCATACCGACAGCAATGCCGAGCGCAAAATAAAATGTATCGCGTCCATACATGAGCGCCATCTGACTGTTGCCTTCAACAATGCTGCTCATGCAATAGAACAGAGTACTTCCCGGAACAAGAGGAATTATTGAAGTTACAAAAAATGATGTTGATGTCTCCTTACAGACTCTTGCAAGAATCTCAGCGTATATATCAACGATAAAGCCGGCAGCAAGTGAAGGAAGAAAAACTCCTTCCCATATGCCTGCAAAGAACACGTATGCAAGCCATCCAATCATTCCGCCAATGCCAACAAGTCCAAGGTATCTCTTCCTTATATGAAAAAGCAGGCCAAATCCTATAGAACCGGCAACGGCCGTTATAAGCTGAATAAAAAGCTGTGTTTTAATCATAAAATTAATCTCCGTTTGCTATATATATCTGAACAGGCATATCGCCCCTATGAAGCCAAGTGCCAGAACTGCGGCGAGAAGCATGGCTTCTATGAAGCGCATGACGCCTGATATAGTGTCGCCAATCAGAATATCACGTATGGCATGTGTAGACATAAGTCCAGGAATAAGGAGCATTATGTCGCCTATCATAATCTTATCCATATGCAATGACGGAAATAGCAATTTCATTGCACAAATGAAGCATCCGGTAATAAATGAGACAACGAACTGGAAAGTCACACCATTCATGCATACAGGACGCAGCCATATCTGCGCGGCCCAGATTATGACTGCGGCTATGGCGGCAACGATTCCGTCGGTGATATTGCCTCCGTAGAATATTGCAAAGCTGAATGCCGCAAGTATACTTCCGGCAAGCTGGCCGATAACAGATGGCTTTTTTCTGTTTATAATATCTATTTCGTTCCGTAATTCATCCACCGTCATAGGATTCGCACAGAATCGGCGGCTGAGGTCATTGAGCTTTTCAAGCTTTGCAAAATCATTACCGCCTGCAGAGCGGATCCGTCTTGTCTGTGTCCTTGCATTGCTGTCCGGAAGCTCCATAGTTATGACAATACTGGATGTTATTACAAATACGTTCATCTGTGCTGCTCCGCACGCATATCCCATCCGGTTGATAGTATCTTCAACACGGAAAATCTCAGCACCACTGCAAAGAAGTGCTTCGCCAATATCAAGAAATGCGTGCAGATAGCTTGTCGCATCTGGATGCATGACTCAATCCTCCTGAAATTATTATTATTCATATAATACCACATTCATTGACAATGAATCGTTCCGGCTTAAAAAATTTATTGATTATTTATAGCTGCAAAGTAATTACAGTTAATCTCCGGCTTTATTGTGCATAGGATATACATATGGCATATGTTAAATATTAGGTGTTAAATATTAGGCTTTCTTGCGGTTGACATCATCAATAATGCCGCTTATAATTTTATATTACGAGTGGCTTTTTACATAAAATTTTTACATATTAATTATATGTAAGGTTCAGATTCAGAATATGGAGACAGAGATGAACATTTCAATAGATGGATATAATATCTGCTACAGAATTACCGGAGATGGTCCGGAAACAGTTGTTATGCTGCAGGGCTGGGGGACAGAGCTTGCGGTGTATGATTCGGTTGCAGCAATATTTGCGGGAGATAACAGATACAGGTTTGTACAGTTTGATTTCCCGGGCTTTGGCGGAAGTGATGAGCCGAAGGAGGGCTGGAATGTAGATGCATATGCGGATTTCTTCTGCAAGCTTATGCAGAAGCTTGGTATAGCAAAAGCAACGCTTATAGGTCATTCATATGGCGGAAGAGTCATAATAAAGCTGGCTTCAAGAGACAGCATACCATTTGAGATAGACAGAATCGTACTGATAGACAGTGCGGGAATTGTGCCTGAGAAGACAGCAATCCAGAAGCTTAAGATAAAGAGATATAAGTTCCTTAAGAAGTTCCTTAATTATAAGCTTATACATGCGCTGTTTCCGGAGATAATAGATGACTGGAATTCAAGGCAGGGCTCTGCCGATTACCGCAATGCAACACCGGTTATGCGTAAGTGCCTTGTTATGGCAGTTAATGAAGATCTAAGAGAGCTTATGCCGAAGATTAAGCAGGAGACTCTGCTTATATGGGGAGACAGGGATACGGCAACACCGATTGGCGATGCTAAGATAATGGAAGAAAAGATTCCGCACGCAGGACTTGTTGTTCTTGAAGGAACAGGACATTTTTCATTCCTTGAGAAACCGGCGGTATTCAGAAATGTAATGAAGAATTACTTTCAGATTGTGTAGAATGGAGTAGATAATGATAATCAGAACTATTATAACGATACTGCTTGCAATCCCGGCATTCTGTCTTACGCTGCGCTATAATATGCATATGTTCCAGCTTAACGGATATAAGAATGGTGAGCATGTCAACTGGCTTAAGAAGAACATAAGGATGCAGTGGGTGCTGATATATGGAATAATACTCGGAATAGTAAGGCTTGTACTGCCGTATACGGCAGTTGATGTGCTTGTGTATCTGTCACTTCTTCTCATAATAATTGTATACAGGGCAATGAAGCGCATGACAACTAAGAAGAAGCTTGTATACACGCCGAGAGTCAAGCGCATGATTACAACCAATGTGCTTGTGACATTTATAATAATCATACTTACTGTGGTATTGGGAGGCGGAAGCTTTACAGACAGGATAAGACCTCTTGACGGAGTACTGATGCTTCTTGTGTCAGTACAGTTCTTTATGAACATAGTATGTAACATAATCAATCATCCGGTAGAAGCTGCGATTAACAGATATTATATTAACGATGCCAGGAGAAAGCTTGAATCGGTTGAAGGCATTAAGGTTATCGGAGTTACGGGAAGCTACGGCAAGACGAGTGTTAAGTTCTATCTCCAGACACTTCTGCAGGAGAAGTACAATGTGCTTGTTACACCTGAGAGCTTCAACACTCCTATGGGCGTTGTGAGAACAATAAGAGGTTCGCTCAGATCAACACATGAGATATTCATATGTGAGATGGGTGCAAGGCATGTAGGGGATATCAAAGAGATCTGTGATATTGTACATCCTGACTATGGCATTATTACTTCAATAGGGCCGCAGCATCTTGAGACATTTTTCAATATGGAGAATATCAAGAATACAAAGTTTGAGCTTGCGGATGCACTTCCTGATGACGGAATCCTGTTCCTTAACGGGGATAACGAATATATTCAGGATAAGGCAAAGGATTATAAAAACAAGGTATTCTATTTCGCACAGGGAAGCGGCAACGGATACTGTGCAAGTGATATAGCAGTTTCACAGCTTGGAACGGAATTTACAATGACAGCTCCGGACGGAACAACAGAGAACTTCCAGATGCGTCTTATCGGTGCGCATAACGTGATTAATGTTGCCGGTGCGATTGCAGCTGCCAACACACTCGGAATACCGCTGTCAGATCTTAAGATTCCTGTCAGAAGAATCCAGCCGGTACCTCACAGAATGCAGATGAGAGAGCACGGACAGGTAACGATAATAGATGATGCATATAACTCTAACCCGGTTGGTTCCAAGGCAGCGGTAGAGACACTTGCAATGTTTGACGGAATAAGAATTCTTATAACACCGGGGATGGTAGAGCTTGGTGATAAGGAAAAAGAGTACAATTACAAATTCGGTACTTATGCGGCAGACTGTTGTGATTATATACTTCTGGTCGGCAAAAAGCATACAGAGCCAATCAAAGAAGGCGTATTAAGCAAAGGCTTCACACCGCAGAAGTGCCAGTCATTCGACAAGCTTGAAGAAGCACTGTCATATGCATATGCAATCAAAGGCCAGGGACACAGGTACATCCTGCTTGAGAATGACCTTCCTGACAATTATTAATATATGGAGGATGTAATAATGAAGACAAGAGTAGCAATGATGTTTGGCGGCAAGAGCGTTGAGCATGAGGTCTCTGTAATATCGGGAATTCAGGCATATATGAGCATGGATACTGACAAGTATGATGTTATACCGGTCTATATGACTAAGAATAACGAGATGTATATCGGTGATTCAATAGGTGATATTGAGTCATATAAGAATATTGATGAGCTTCTTAAGAAGTCGCAGCGTGTCATAATGATCAATGAGGACGGCAGGGTAAAGCTTGTACAGTATCCTGTGAAGAAGCTTGGTAAGAATGTTGAAGTTGGAATTGATGTGGCATTCCCTGTAGTTCACGGAACAAATGTTGAAGACGGAGGCTTCCAGGGATATCTTAAGACGATGGGAATTCCGTTTGTAGGCTGTGACGTTACTGCTTCGGCAATCGGCATGGACAAATACATAACAAAGCTTGTTCTTAAGGAAAGCAATGTACCTGTCCTCGATGCACGCCTGTACACACTGTCGGATTATGCTGATATGGAAAGCATGATGAATGACATTGAAAATGTATTCGGCTATCCTGTAATAGTCAAGCCGGTCAACCTCGGCTCAAGTGTAGGTATCAGTGTAGCCAAGAGCCGTGTTGAACTTGCCAATTCTGTTGATGATGCGTTCAGATATGCAACAAAGGTTCTCGTTGAGCATGCAATTACGAACTTAAGAGAGATTAACTGTTCAGTTCTCGGTGATGAGAATGATGCAATTGCATCTGAGTGTGAGGAACCTCTTCACACAAAGGATATCTTAAGCTACGAGGACAAATATGTAAGCAATGCCAAGGGAAGCGGTTCTAAGGGCATGGCAAGCGTATCCCGCAGGATTCCTGCTGAGCTTACACCTGAAAAGAGAGAAGAGGTAAGAGAGCTTGCGGTTAGGTCATTCAAGGCCCTCGGCTGCAATGGTGTATCAAGAATCGACTTTATGATCGATGCTGATACAGATAAGCTGTATTTTAATGAGATTAATACAATACCGGGTTCACTTGCATTCTACCTGTGGGAGCCTGTGGGAGTTCCATACAAGGAGCTGCTTGACCGTATGATACAGCTTGCTCTTAAGAGAGAACGTACAGAGGAAAGTCTTACATTTACATTTGATACTAATATACTTAATCAGGCAAGCTTCGGTGGTTCTAAGGGAAGCAAGATGTAAGCAACCGGCATATTAATATAAGATATGCAGTAATACACAATGATATATGAATTGTAATGAGCGGCTGTTAGCCCGGTGTTAATTATGGGCGCAACAGCCGCTTTTTACGCATGTGCAACCACCGGTTGACAAATTGTAAGTGCTGGTATATGGCATGTAACCGGAAAAAATGATATTGTATTTGTAACAGATAGATGCATACTAACTGAAAAATATCCCGGCACATAGTGCCTGTGTAATGGAGGATTATTATGATATTGGCAGATAAGATTATAAACCTGCGTAAGAAAAACGGGTGGTCGCAGGAAGAACTGGCTGAGAGACTCGGAGTGAGCCGCCAGTCTGTTTCCAAATATGAGGGAGCGCAGTCTGTCCCTGATCTGGATAAGATATTAAAGCTCAGTGAGATATTCGGTGTAACAACAGACTATCTTATTAAGGATGATATCGAAGAAGAGCAGTATTCGGAGTATACGGGGTACAAAGCTGATGAAGTAATACTGGGGGATAAAGTCCCGTCAGCCGGAAGCACGGGAAGCAAAGAAGAGCAGGGAGCCGGAACAACAGACAGGACGGAAGGTACTGAAGCAGAGAAAAACAGAGAGGCTGTAAGGCGTAAAGTAAGTATGGAGGACGCCAACAATTACCTTAGTCTTACAAGGCAGACCGCACCGGCTATAGGTCTTGGAGTAATGATGTGCATAATATCTCCTGTTGTTCTTATGATACTTGCATCTGCAAATGATATGCAGATTGGCGGAATAAGTGAAAATATGGCTGCCGGAGTGGGAGTGTGTGTATTGATTTTGCTTGTAGCGTCTGCGGTCGGAATCTTTATTATGAACGGAATGAAACTTGAACAGTATGAGTTCATAAAAAGTGAAGAGATTGAGACCGAATATGGCGTTACCGGAATGGTAAAAGATTATAAGAGCAAGATTCACGATGGATATGTAAGGGATATGATTGTCGGAACGGTGCTTTGTATATGCTCGGTAATACCGATGTTTATGGTGATTGCCGTGAATGAGGAAGATGATTTTATGATAATATGCTCAGTCTGTATGCTTCTTGTAATTGTGGCAGTCGGTGTATTTTTCTTCGTAAAAGGCGGAATGCAGATGTCTGCTGTCAATCAGCTGCTTGAAGAAGGTGATTATACAAGAAGTGCTAAAAGGATTGACAGAAAGACATCAACATCCACAACCGTATACTGGCTTGTTGCAACAGCAATATATCTGTGTATAAGCTTTGTAACCAACAGATGGGACAGAAGCTGGATAATATGGCCGGTAGCAGGCGTATTATTCCCGGCCTATCATGCAGTTGCGGCCTATATTGTTAATAAAAACGAATAATAGAGCAGTGTATCAGCGGGTTACCTCAAAAGGATTATTATCCTCCTTCTCAAATGCAAGAAGTCCGAGGATTGAGTTACCGACCATGTCCGATACAGCCTGTTCTGTATAGAATGCCATATGAGGTGAAAGTATTACATTAGGGAATGAGTTAAGGATTGCACGGTCATGGTTATCCATTATGGCGTATTCATGGTCGAGATAATAAAGGCCTGTCTCATTCTCAAATGTATCAAGAGCGGCAAAACCGACTTTTCCGCTTTCTATGGCGCTTATAAGTGCTGCAGTATCAATAAGTGAACCACGGGCGGCGTTAACGATGATAACGCCGTCTTTCATTTTGCCAAATGCTGAGGAATCAAGCATATGATGATTCCCGGCAGCACCCGGGGCATGAAGTGTTATGATGTCAGATTCAGCATATATTCTGTCAAGATCAGCATATTCTGCAATACCATCAAGAGACTTCTTAGGATATGGGTCATAAGCAAGAATCCTGCATCCGAATCCGGCAAGATGGCGTATTACGGTTTCTCCGATCTTACCTGTTCCGATTACGCCTACTGTAGATGTGGATAACTCTTTTCCCATCTTGCCTTTCAGTGTAAAATTCTGTTCTTCTGCGTGACGCATTATAAATGGTATATTGCGGCATGCCATAAGCATAAGCATTATCGTATAATTGGCAACGCTGTTAGGTGAGTAAGTTACATGCGCGCCACGCATACCAAGCCTGTGCATATATTCAAGATCCATATGTTCATAGCCGATGCTTCTTGTTGAGATGTATCTGACACCGTGTCTGTAGAATTCATCAAGAAGTTCAGGGTACATTGTGTTGGTTATTATTGATATTGCTTCGCAGCCGTCTGCAAGATGTGCATTCTCAAGCGAAGGATATTCTTCTGTATAATCGTAATCAAAAGAATACTGTTCGTGGAATTTTCTCACAAAAATAAGCTCATCGTAGCTCCTTAGTGCATAAAAAAATATTTTCATAGCCGGTCTCCATTCCTGCGCCGCATTCTGCGCATATGCTCTCTCCTGATATTATTATGTTCATATTCATATCGGCTAATAATAGCACTGAAAAGAAAAATATGCAATATTTGCAAAAAATTCCACTATAAGTGGCATTATTTGTAAATTCTTAATATTTACAAATAAGTATAAGGGATTTAAAATAAATAAGTAAAAAGTAATAATTAAAGCATAGCCTGTAGGTAATATGTAACAGATTTATGGCTTGGGAGATATATATGAAGATAGCTTATGGAATATTGGTCATGGCAGAGATTATTCTTCTGGGGATATGTTCGGTGCAGGCATTCAGAAGAAAAGGGATACTTGCCAGGGCAACATTTGCATATGAACTGAGTTCATTTATATGTGGAATAGTATTTGCGGCATATATATTTGTGCCGGGCAACATGGCAAAGACATTATGTGCGGGACTTACATATGCAATATTTGACTGGATTATTATAGCACTTATGTATTATTCACAGCATTACACAGGATTGTTCAGGGGCGTACGTCCTGTCAAGATATTAATGTATGTGTATTCGGCATTTGATACGGTTATGATGATTTCCAATGCGTGGACACATAAAGTGTTTTATATTGATAATATATCAGCGGATTCTGTCAATGTAGTGATTGGTCAGGCGAGCCTGGTATACAAGGCACATTTTATATATATATACATTGGCATTATTGTAATAATGCTGGCGTATCTTATGATGATAATTAAATCATCAAGATTCTACAGATTCAGGTATGAGATGATACTGCTGGTTCTTGCGGTATCATTTACACTTGATATAGTGACAATCGGGAACAATTCAATATATGATTTGTCAACTCCGGTATTTAGCTTTATGGCAATACTTATATATTATCTTACATTCAAGTATGTACCTAATGAAGTTATCGAGAATATGCTTTCGCTGATAATTAAAGATATGAACGATGGAATTGTGTGCTTTGATAACCGCGGCAGATGTATATACAGCAATGATGTTGCGGATATGATGTATACATCGGACGGATTACATGGCAGCAAGTCACATGAAGATTTTGAAGCTGAATACAGGGAGTGGCTTGAAAAACACCGGGATACACGCAGGGATTACATGAAGTATGATATTCCGGTTACTAATGCGGCAGGCTCCAAGTTCTACGAGATAGAGTACAAGAGAATTAACGATGAGAAGAACAATCACATATGTGATTATTTTATCGTGAATGATATATCTGAGGTGATTGCAAAGCTTGAGAGAGAAAAGTATAAAGCATCACATGACAGTCTGACGGGACTGCTCAACAGGGAACAGTTCTACGAAGAGACCCGGAAGATTCTGCGCAATAATCCGGATCGGAAGTATAGCATTATATGCAGCAATATACGTGATTTTAAGTTCATTAATGAGCTGTTTGGAATTGAAAAAGGCAACAAGGTGCTTATAAGACAGAGCGAGCTTATGAAGGAGTATCAGCATAACGGGGATTTGTGCGCAAGGATGCAGAATGACAGATTTGCAATGCTTGTTCCGTCTGATCACAAGATAGAAGAGCATATAATATCATGTATAAATCTTATGCAGGAAGAATTCAAAAGCAGTTTATTCAGGCTGCATATATTCGCAGGAATTTATGAGATTGATGATACAGACGAGCCTGTAAGCATTATGTGCGATAAGGCTAATATTGCAAGTGAGACAATCAAGAACAGCTATCAGAAGTATTTTGCATATTACAATAATGAGCTTCTTGAGCGTTCTATAGAAGAAAGGCGCATAATCGGAGAGTTTGAGAAGGCAATTGACAATAATGAGTTTGTTATGTTCCTTCAGCCTCAGGTTGACTGCAAGGGCATGGCATATGGTGCTGAAGCACTTGTAAGATGGCAGCATCCTGAGAGAGGTCTTCTTTCACCGGCAGTATTTATAGATGTTCTTGAAAAAGCAGGACTTATATATAAGCTCGACAGATATATGTGGGAGAAGGCAGCTGAGAAGCTTGGAGAGTGGAAGAGAGAAGGCCATGACCGGTATCACATATCAGTTAATATCTCTACCAAGGATTTTTATCTTATTGATGTATATGAGACATTTACAGGGCTTGTAGACAAATATAATATTAATCCGGACAAGCTTAAGCTGGAGATAACAGAAACGGCGCTTATGGCAGATTTTAAGAAGAACATGGAGATAATAAGGCGCCTCCAGAATTATGGCTTCAAGATTGAGATTGATGATTTTGGAAGCGGTTATTCGTCACTTAACATGCTTAAGGATATAAGTGCGGATGTCCTCAAGATTGACATGGGATTTTTGCGTGCTTCGGAGAATGAGCTCAAAGGCAGGGATATCCTTGAGAGCATAGTCAGCCTTGCGGGAAAGCTTGGAATGGAAGTAATAACAGAAGGCGTTGAGAAGGAATCACAGGTCAATATGCTTAAGGATATGGGCTGCAATATGTTCCAGGGATATTTCTTCTCAAAGCCTGTGCAGATAAAAGAATTTGAAGACAGATATCTCATATAAATAATCATATTTTGAACATTATATCAATGAAAAATTCATTGGCGGTATTGCGGAATCTTGCAGTGCCGCCATATTTTTGTGCAGTAGCAATGATAGACGCCAGACCAATGCCGCACTGGCCGGAAGAGGACAATGTATCCGCTTTTGTTGAATGGTATATCCCATCATAAAATTCAGTATTGCCGTCAAAATTGTTGGTTGATACGATGTATAGCTCATCTCCGTGCATTATGCTGACGGACATGTTGTGGTAGCGTGGACTGTCAGCGACATTGCTGCATGCATCGGATACATTTTCAAGAAGATTACCAAGCATACCGCACAGCTCAGTATCTGATATTGAAAGATTACCGGGAAGCTCAATCCGCCAGTTGAGCGCAATATTGTTATTGGACATAATATCTGAATAGTAATTCAGGAGTGCATTTACACAGACATTGCTGCAGTATGCCGTAGTATCGTTGTGTGGAATATTATCTGTATAGTCTTTAATATAATCGCTGAGTGCATCATAATTGGCTGTCTGCACAAGGTTCCTGATTACGGCAATGGACTGCCGGAAATCATGGCGCATCCGCGAACTTTCGTTAATATATTTCTGCTGCTTGAGATATTGCAGCTGCTGCATCTCCAGAAGACGCATGCGTTCACGCTCCTGGGAATTACGGAACATATCCATGGCAATAACATAGAAACTGGCATAGAATATAGTCAGCAGTATCAGAAAAATAATCAGTATGAAAATGTAAACTTCAAATATTCTGTTGGTGTAGAGAGTTGCATAATAATGAGGACGTATTTCTATGTTAATCAGCGTGAATATAACCGGAATGGGAATTATAGCAGCCCATGTCATGGGATTGGAGATAATGTCCATAAGACGCCCTATGTATTTGTATACAAACCATCCTGCTATAAGCAGACAGATAACACTGAGCAGAAACTGCGAGCCTGTTGCAATAATGCAGCTTGAGTACAGTGTATCATCGTGGTGGACTAACGCATCGATTGCAAGTGAAAAGTCAGCCGGAAATGACATAAGCGCGGCGGACAAAAGAAATATGGCAAGGCTTTGTGCCGGCGATGTACAAAGCGTATAATCATACAAAAAGAACAGAACTACAATTACCGGAAGCATTATGTAATTAGGGTCGCTTTCCAGCAGGACTGTCCAGCTTTTTGGCATTGCGTATGGTTATTGGAAGAAATGTATTATTGGAGAGGTTACAGCAGTCCTTTGAAAAACCTGTTATGTAGTCCATGTTGCAGAGAATGCCGCGGCTTAACTGCAAAAAACGTTCATCTGACATAAGAGGTTTTGTAAGCGCGGTAAAGTAGATATATGGCTGATAAATATTATTGCAGCAGTCACATATAATCGTATAATGACGGTCTGCCTTTATGAATATTATATCTTTGTAATCAAGGCGTACAGTTACATTGTCTGACGTAAAATTTATATATGCTTCATTATGCGGAATCAGCCTGAACGCATCGTCCAGACAGCAATACATACGCTCTCTGGATATAGGCTTTTCAATGTAGTGGGAGGCGTGTACATTGAATGCATCTTTCATATGGTCAGGACTTGATGTAAGAAAGATCAGAATGACACGGTTGTCAGAGCGTCTCATTAAGGAAGCAGTATCCGTACCGTTCATTCCGATCATATATATATCCATAAAAACTATATCATAGCTGTAAGGAACAAATGCAGCAATAAAAGCTTCGCCACTGTCAAAGCAGCAGATATCGGCAATGGTATCAGTGCTGCGGCAGTAATCGTATATAATCTCTTTAAGTTCCTGCTGCATTGCAGGAATATCATCAACAATTGCAAAACGCATAAAAGTCCCTTATTCCTTTCAAATCCCAAAATGTAATGGTATTTGCAATAATTATACAATAAAATGTGTCATATTAAAGTTATTTGTTTTGTGAAACATGCCTGTCTTGACAAACTCATGACAGTGTGTTTTAATTTTATACGGTTAGGCAAGACTAATAAAAGTAATCAACAACAAACTATACTGCAAGACGGGAGAATGAAGTGAATAAAAAAACTAAAGCAATTACAAAATCTCAAGCATTTTACTGTACGATGCTTTTTTTTCTTATAGCTGGGTTAGTTGCAACTATCCTGATAGCGGTTTCGCTTGGACCTGTGAATATAAGCATTGGAGATACATACAGAATTATTATCGGCAGGCTTACCGGAAAGAATGGACTGTATGCAAATGCAGGCAAAGCAACGATAGCAATTGTCTGGAATATGAGATTTCCCAGAGTACTTCTTGGAATAATAAGCGGAGCAGGTCTTGCAATATGCGGATGTGTGATGCAGGCAACGGTTAATAATCCGATATCGGAGCCGTATATACTTGGTGTCTCTTCCGGTGCAACCTTCGGTGCAACACTCTTAATCGTTATGGGGCTTGGAACAATTGTATCAGGAGGAGCCTTCATTGGTGCCGTAATTGCAACGGTTATGGTGCTTGGAATAGCAGGAAGACACGGTAGCATGACGACAACAAGGCTTATACTTGCGGGTACGGTTGTGAATGCGCTGTTTACTGCATTTTCCAATTTTATAATATCGGTCGGAGCCAATGCTGACAGCATAATGACAATAAAGTTCTGGACAATGGGTTCGCTTGCCAATGCGGGCTGGAAGAATATAGGACTGCCGGCGGTGGTTGTCATTGCGGTGACACTGTTTTTTCTCACGCAATACCGTGTGCTTAACACGATGATGCTTGGAGATGAGACAGCGGTAACGCTGGGAATTAATCTGAGCTTTTACAGGAAAGTATATATGGCGCTTATCGCGGTAGTTACAGGCGTGCTTGTTGCAAACTGCGGGATAATCGGTTTTGTCGGACTGATAATACCGCATATTTCAAGGGCATTTGCAGGAACCAACCACAAGAGACTTATGCCGGTTGTGATACTTACGGGAGCAATATTCCTTACATGGGCTGATGTGCTTGCAAGAATACTTGTCAAAAATGCTGAGATGCCTATCGGGATATTCACGGCACTTGTAGGTGCGCCGTTCTTCATTTACATAGTTACAAAAAAAGATTATGGCAGGGAATAGACATGGAACTTAGATGTGAGGATATTGAATACAGCATAGCGGGTAATAGAATACTTAAAGGAATCACAATGGGAGTAAGCAATAATGAGTTCCATACGATTCTCGGACCTAACGGGTGCGGTAAGACAACGCTGCTCAAGACCGTTTACAGGATTGTAAAGCCGGAGACGGGGACCGTATATCTTGACGGCAGGCCGCAGAAGGACATAAGCATAAGGCAGAGCGCACAGCAGATGGCGGTTGTTGCACAGTTTAACAATCTTAACTTTGACTGTTCTGTGCTTGATGTGGTGATGCTCGGAAGAACGCCGCATCTTAAGATGATGGAGCAGGAGAAGGCGCAGGATTATGAGATAGCATATGATGCACTAAGAAAGGTTGGTATGTATGACAAAAAGGACAGGTCATATCTGTCGCTGTCCGGAGGTGAGAAACAGAGAGTGGTGCTTGCGAGGGCAATAACACAGCAGCCAACGCTTCTTTTGCTTGATGAACCGACCAACCATCTTGATATAAAGTATCAGCTTGAAATATTAAGAATCGTTAAGGAGCTTAATATAAATGTGCTCGCAGTGCTTCATGATATCCAGCTTGCATGCAGATTCTCAGATTATATATATCTTGTCAGGGATGGCAGGATACGGCATCAGGGAACGCCTGAGCAGGCAATCACAAAAGAGAATATGAAAGAAATATATGATGTGGACTGCGAGGTCCTCAATCAGGGCAATAACCATATACTGATACAGTATACCTGATACAGTATATCTTCAATAGTACAGTGGCAATAGGTCAAAAAGCCATTCATGGCTGCATGATAAGGCTTTTGATATATAAAAAGGAGAATCACGGAAAAAGGAGAACTAAGGAATGAAAAAATTCACATCACTTGTGCTTATAGCAGCACTTACAACAACACTTGCTGCGTCACTCACAGCGTGTGGCAGTACACAGAATCAGTCACAGCAGAGCAGTCAGGCAGAGGCTGCACAGCAGACATCAGTGACACAGTATCCGGTCACAATTACAACCTACGATGCATCGGGCAGGGAGATTACACAGACTTTTGACAAGGCACCTGAGAGAATCGTAACCAATAACCTCTCTGCGACAGAGACACTTATAGAGCTTGGCCTCGGAGATAAGATTGTCGGAATGATGAATCCTGACAATACAATAACATCAAAGTACAAGGACAGTATTGAGAAGATTAATAAGCTTGGAGATAAGAAGAGCATTTCCAAGGAGATAATCCTTTCGGCAGCTCCCGATATAGTAGTCGGGCGTGCAGCAATGTTCTCTGAGAAATCACTCGGTGCGTATACAGACTGGAATAATAACGGCATCAACGTATATGCGCAGGGAGCAAGCGTAACTGCCGGTAATGTTGAACTTACAAGTGTAATTCAGGATGTTAAGAATCTTGGAATAATATTCAATGTGCAGGATAAGGCCAATGCATATGCGGACGAGCTTCAGAAGAAGTATGACGCAGCAGTTGCCAAGGCAGGCAGCAGCTCATCAGACAAAAAGAATGCACTTGTAATGTGTGCATTTGACGGCAATACATTCGGTGCATATAAGTCAGCACTTCAGGAAAGCCTTCTCAACAAGCTTGGCTATACTAATGCGGCAACAGGTACTTCAGGGCTTTCACTAGAGGTTCTCGTAACAATGAATCCTGAGCTTATAATCTACGTTACAAGTGACCGTAATGCCAAGAATGATGCAGATGCAGTAAATAAGCTTCTCGCAGCGGATGCAGTTTCAGATGTACCTGCAATTAAGAATAAAAAGATAGTAACTATAGGCTATGATGAATTCATGGATTACGGACCTGCAATATTTGATGCTTTGACAACAGTTGCAGATGCCGTAAGCGCAAAGTAATATATGAGAGAGTTAAATATATCCGGCATCAGAGTAATTATCCGGGTGCCGGATAATTATTCGGACAAAAACATTTACAATGCAGTATTTATCAATGACGGGGATGTAATCTGCAATAACGGCTTTAAAGATTTCATGTATCCGGGCTGTATACTTATCGGTCTTGTGCCGGAAAACAGGCTGGATGAATACACACCATGGCAAGAGAGGGCAATAAGAAAGGGAGCAGCGGACTTCGGCGGAAGATGTGATGAGTATTACACTAAGCTCACACAGCAGATAGTGCCGTGGGCAGCCGGTGAATACAACATTAACAGAGATACGCTTGCTTACGGCGGATATTCACTTGGCGGGCTTGCAGCAGTGTACAGCCTGTTCAGGGATGATACATTTGCTAATATTTTCTCAGTGTGCGGCTCCTTCTGGTATCCCGGCTTTACGGAATACATAAGCAGCACGCCGGTTGTCAATGGGAACGCTTATGTAAGGCTCATAAATGGTGAAAATGAGGGCAGCAGACATGGAAACATCCTCGAAGAGGCACCGGTGCGGGCTCATTATGTCCATGAGTATCTGTCACTTATTATGAATGTGTGCGGCAGCTTTGATGAATACGGACACCATGAGCATCACACAGAAAGAATAAAGTGTGCTCTTGAGGATGTGTTAAAACATATCGACGCAAATGATTCAGGCAATACTATTTTGTAGTTTTTACAACATTAAGCGGCATCATAAGATGGTCTATAAGTACTTTGTAAGCATCATTACCGTTGCCGTTT
The DNA here is from genome assembly GCA_025146925.1 of [Bacteroides] pectinophilus. Lineage (NCBI taxonomy): Bacteria > Bacillati > Bacillota > Clostridia > Eubacteriales > [Bacteroides] pectinophilus. Next base: position 594,247 of record CP102260.1, read on the forward strand.
TTAAGATACTCATAATACTTTGCATGTTCGTCCATTGTGCCGGTAACACGGCCTTCTACAGCAAGGGCGGACTGCGAAGTAAGTCTTATAAGATACATCAGCCTCTGAAAAATGTTATTAACTTCTTCATTCTTTATGTATTGGACAAGAAGCAGATGGAACTGATGGTCATAGTCTATAAATGATTCATAATTATCATCTTCTTCGACAGCATGTCTCTGCAGATCAAGTATATTTCCAAGCTCGCGTATAGTCTTCTGGCCTCGTGCGGTATTAACATCCGCAGCCAGACATTGCGTACAGAAGCCTTCTATAGCACATCTTATCTGTATTGTTTCCTTCATATAATTCTTTTCACGGGCTGCCGTGTCGGAGGAGTTACAATCGAGAGCGTAATCAAATACATGCTTCCTTATTTTACAATCATATTTGTTGCGCTGCTTCTTGTAACATATATACCGGCAATCTCAATGTTCCTTCCTGGAATACTTGGATTGGTATAATAACAAAAGCTTATTTCCTAAAATTTTCCTAAATTCATTCAAACATGACGAAAGTCCGGAGAGAAATCCCCGGACTTTTGTCATTGAATGTTACGCTATGTTAAATAAGATCAGTTACTATGCTGTCTGTTCTTCATTGTACATAAAGGACATATTGCCTTTTTGTCGTTGTCTTTGAATGTCCAGCCCTTCTCTCGGAGTAATACCACAACGAGCGTTTCGTCACGATACTCCATGGTATCGAGTCTTCCACATTGATCACATCTTGCACCGGCTACCAGCATTGTTGTCACCTCATTCTTGATTTGTCTTATACATTTTATCAGAAAAAATCGGCAAATCAAGAGTAATAATTCCCAAAAATAAGGTTTAATTAAGAATTCTTTGTGAAGAATTTACTAAGAAGCATCATGCCTGTAATGGGTGAATATTCCCTAATTAATACATAATTGTAAGTATTATGGGCAATAATATCATTGTTCAGCATATTAAAATCATTATTCAAAGGAGCTGCCAGATGAATTATTTGGAAATTGAAAAGGTTATAGGAAGAGAAATTCTTGACTCAAGGGGTAATCCCACTGTGGAAGCAGAAGTAACACTTATGGATGGTACAGTTGCAAGAGGCTGTGCACCGAGTGGTGCTTCAACAGGCGAATTCGAGGCATTGGAGCTTAGGGATGGTGATAAGGGAAGATATCTTGGCAAAGGTGTACAGAAGGCTGTAGATAATATTAATACGACAATTAATGATGCGCTTACGGGAATGGATGCATCAGATATATATGCGGTTGATAAGGCAATGATAGAGGCAGACGGAACTAATGACAAGTCAAAGCTCGGAGCCAATGCGATACTTGCGGTATCAATTGCGTGCTGCCGTGCAGCAAGTGTGTCCCTTGATATTCCGTTATACAGATTCCTTGGAGGTATATCAGGTAACAGACTTCCTGTTCCTATGATGAATATAATTAATGGCGGATGCCATGCACTATCATCGGGACTTGATGTGCAGGAGTTTATGATTATGCCTGTAGGAGCGCCTTCATTTAAAGAATGCTTAAGATGGTGTTCGGAAGTGTTCCATGCACTTGCAGCAATCCTCAAGGAACGTGGACTTGCAACATCGGTAGGCGACGAAGGTGGATTTGCACCGGCACTTAAGTCAGATGAAGAGGCAATAGAGACAATTCTTGCGGCGGTTAAGAAAGCAGGATATGAGCCGGGAAGAGATTTCAGAATTGCAATGGATGCAGCGTCATCAGAATGGAAGAGTGAGAAAGGTAAGGGGTATTACAGGCTTCCGAAGGCGGGAACCGAGTTTACATCAGAAGAACTTATTGACCATTGGGAGGCGCTCTGTGACAAGTATCCGATTATATCAATCGAAGACGGACTTGATGAAGAAGACTGGGAAGGCTGGGAGAAGCTGACTAAGAGACTTGGAAGCAGAGTACAGCTTGTAGGTGATGACCTTTTTGTTACTAATACCGGGAGACTTGCCAAAGGAATTGAACTTGGAGCAGGTAACTCAATCCTGATAAAGCTTAATCAGATTGGTTCTGTGTCAGAGACACTTGAAGCAATTAAGATGGCACATAAGGCAGGATATACTGCAATAAGCTCACACCGCTCCGGTGAAACTGCTGATACAACAATAGCTGACCTTGCAGTTGCGCTTAACACATGTCAGATTAAGACAGGTGCACCGAGCAGAAGTGAGCGTGTTGCAAAGTACAACCAGCTCTTAAGAATTGAAGAAGAACTTGGTACAGCAGCTGTATATCCGGGCATAAAGGCATTTAATGTTAATAATTAATCCTGTTTATCAGTATTATGCTCTTTTAAAAATTCTATAAAATCACGGCAGCAAAGCGGCTTAGAGAAATAGTATCCCTGAATGTAGCTGACGCCCAGAGCATTCATTGCCTCAAACTGTTCAGCAGTTTCAATACCCTCGGATACAATCTCAAGCTGCAGGTCGTGAATCATGTTGATAGAAGCGTTCATTATGTATTTGCCTTTACTGTTATTGAAGTATGACATAGACATTGAACGGTCGAACTTAATGATATCAACCGGCATATCAATAATGTAATTAAGGTTTGACTGTCCGGTGCCAAAATCATCAAGAGAAAAATGAACGCCATAATCAAGCAGCGCATGCATGTTATTGATAAGGGCATTGCGTGCTCCGATGGAAGCTGATTCCGTAATCTCAAGATTAATCATATCAGGAGCAACATCATATTTTTTGAGAATATTGATATAGCGTTCTGCGAGCTGCTCGTATGAGCATTGTACGGCAGACAGATTAACTTCAATGTAATCAATTCCGTACTGACGCAGATCATGTTTTTTGATAAAACGGCATACATGTTCAAATATCAGTTCACCGAGTTTTATTATGGAGCTGTTTTTCTCTGCAATGTCAATAAACTTTGCCGGAGGAAGTATATTCCCGTCTTCATCCTTTATTCGCACAAGCGCCTCGGCACTGGAAAAACGGCCGGTTTTGGTAGAATATATCGGCTGATAGTATACTGCTATTGTATCATTGTCTATAGAATCTTTTACAAGCTGTTCAATCCTCTGTGCATCTTTCATCTCATTCAGTACATTAATATCAACGAAGACAAGGCCGTTCTCGAGGAATTCACGGTTACGCTGTCTTGCGTAGCTTGTAAGATAAAGCATCTCCGCAGCATTGCCTGCTATTGTACTGTCAGGGATGCATATGATGCCTGCCGGGATTACTATGTCAGAGTTAGTACCCCATCCGGTACGGATCTTCTCCTGAACGAGTTCAAATGCATCAGATGCAGCATTGGCATCATCGAACATCATGGTCACTTTATCTTCGCCGCTCTTGAATGTTACCGCACCGGGAATGTCGGAGAAAAATCTCACAATACTGTAGTTTATATCACGCGCAACTGATGGCGTAAGATTATTCTGGAATGAATTAAGTCTTACGAATACAACTGAGGCGAACTGGCGTCCGTCATTATAATATTGCTGCATATACTGTACAAGCGCATTATAGTTAAAAAGCCCGGATGTGCGGTCTATGTTGGTAAGAGGCGTCTCAAGCATTATAAACAATATGAGTATGCCGATGCAGCTTGAAAAGCTGACAATAAGAATCTCCCTATGGAAAAATTGCACAACCGCAGAAGCAATCCAGAATATCATCCATATTGTAATTGCTTTGCTGCGCTGGGGATTTATTGCGTTGCGGTGTTTTATTGCGGTTGCAAGAACATTTATTATAAAAATTAATACAATTATGTATGCTGCAGAAACGCTTGGACCATATGTATATACTGCATCAGAACCTAACTCTTTTGAATGATGTATAGGGAGTGTGTATATAATTACAGATCCTATTATGGCGGCGGCATAGTATATATGCATGCAGCGGATGTAGTTTTTATGATTGCTGCTGTATACGTCGATGCAAATGTACCGCAGACTGAAGAAGCCTACACATACAAGTGAGATAAGATAGGCTTTACATATGAATCCGGTATAAGCGGGGGAATAGCTCCGGTAATTGTCAATTACAATAACGGAATATATATCGAGAAGAACACATAAGAAAGTTACAATAATGGTAATCAGGAAAGCCTGACTTGTGCGAAGCGGAAGATGTTTCTGCTGACAATAGAAAATAAAGATTATTAACAGTAAAGAAGCAGCACAAATCTGAGATGCAAAATTCATATATCCTCCGTAATCTGAAAAGCAATCTGAATGTAACAAAAAATCTGTATATGATCCGAAAAAATCCTATGTATACTATATCGCTTGTATACTATATCACATACAGATTTTATTGCAACATCAAATATAGCTTACATATCAGGTTCAGATATCGGCAAAGAATGCGACTGCTATAGCCCCGGGGCCTACATGTGTTCCTATGGCACCTCCTATTGTACCTGTCTTAAGAATATCGGCATGACCTTCCCAGATATCTTTACTGTCATTTATATATTTTTTAAGCATTACGTCCGAAAGTCCGGTATAGCCTAAGAATACAGGCTTTGTAAAATCTATTCCAAATGACTTTACCTGCTCGATAAGAAAGTTGTTGCCCTGCTTTGAACCGCGTGCTTTGCCAAGAATTGCAACTTCTCCTTCCCTGACGGTTACAACGGGCTTTATTGAAAGAAGACTGCCGGCAAGAGCAACAGTTTTGGATATGCGTCCGCCTTTTTTCAGATACTCAAGAGTATCAAGGAGAGCCAGCGTATGCAGTGACTGCTTGCGGTTGTTAAGTTCATCGGCAATGTCGGCACATTGCATGCCTGAATCTGCCAGCTGCATTGCATATGTAACAAGCGCTTTTTCACCGACAGACACGTTCTCGCTGTCAACGACATATACTCTCCCATCGAATTCAGCGGCAGCAATGCAGGCACTCTGGTAGGTGCCTGACAGTCTGGATGATATAGTTATTATAAGAACATCGCTTCCGTCAGACCGGGCTTCGCTGATTGCCTCTTCAAAAATATATGGTGTCACCTGGCTTGTCTTAGGAAGGGTGTCACTTTCAATAAGTTTTTCGTAGAATTCATGGTGAGTGATTGTCGCACCGTCTTTATATTCATCCTCATCAAATCTTATAGTGAGTGGAAGTACATTAAGCCTGCTGTCATGTGGTGCGAGGATGTCAGAACCTGAATCAGTTATAAATTTTATGCTCATTTGCAGTAGTCTCCAAAAAATAGTTTGATTATAAAATAACTTATTGAATATTAACACGTGAATGAGTCGGGGTCAAGGGCTATTTTGGTAATCAAAATATTGCAATACAATACAAAAAGTATTAATATATAAGTAAATATATAAGTAATACTTGAAGTGTAAAGAAAAGGAAATTATTAAATACTGTAATCAGGAGGGAACAGAATGAAACTTGAACAGATGAAGATTAAGAAAAGGCTCCGTACAGGGTTTGGCTTTGTTACGCTGCTTGCAATGCTGTCGGCAGTAGTTGGCATTATTGCGCTTATTGTGGTATCAACACGTTATGAATATGCGCTGTCACACTATGGATTTTCACAGGGGGATGTAGGCAAAGCAATGGTAAGCTTTGCGGAGGCAAGAAGTGCTCTCCGTGCTGTTGTGGGATATGATGACGAGAATGAGATAGAAGAACAGATAGAATTACATGACCAGAAAAAAGAGGTATTCCAGACATATATGGAGAAGGTTGAGAAGTCTGTAACATATAGAGAAGGAATTCAGGCGTACAATGATGTCCTTAATGAACTTGACGGCTATTGGGAAATTGATGGACAGATAATGAAGCTCGCAACCTCTAATGACAAAGATGGTTATTTAAAGGCCCAGAAACTTGATGTCGAGCAGCTTACACCTAAGTATGAAAAGATATATGCGGAGTTTGCGGATCTTATGAATCTTAATGTGCAAAAGGGCGACAGTGCCAAGGATATGCTTCATGTTGTTGAAATTGTAATTACGGTACTGATAATTGGTGTGATTGCAGCTGCAGTTTTATCATCAACAAAGCTCGGCAATACTATAGCTACAAATATTGAAAAGCCGCTTCTTGCATTACAGGCGAGACTTAAGACATTTGCAGAAGGTGACCTTGAGAGCCCGTTCCCTGAAGCTAATACCAATGATGAGATTGGTGAGATGATTGAAGAAGCGAGAGGGATGGCGGAGAATCTGAACCTTATTGTAACAGATGCCGGAGAACTTCTTACACAGATGGCAGACGGCAATTATGCAATTTCCACTAAGATAGAAGACAGATATGTAGGTAAGTTTGCTGCTCTTATGGATGCAATGCGTAAGATGAACAGAGAGATGAATGATGCACTGTCACATGTTAATGACGCAGCCAATCAGGTAACAATAGGCTCGGAGAATCTTGCTGAGTCTGCACAGGCACTTGCAGAAGGTGCAACAGATCAGGCAGGTGCGGTTGAAGAGCTTACCGCAACGATTGCCAACATTACCGAAGGAGTTGACAGAACAGCAGAAGATCTCGATGAAATGCGCAAGAAAGCCGATATGTATGCAAAGAAGGCAGATGACAGCCGTGAGCAGATGACTGAGCTTGTTTCGGCAATGAACCGTATTGATGAGACATCCAAGAAGATTGAGAATATCATTTCCGATATAGAGAATATAGCAAGTGAGACTAATCTTCTCTCACTTAATGCGGCAATTGAAGCAGCGCGTGCAGGAGAGGCAGGAAGAGGATTCGCAGTTGTGGCAGAGCAGATAAGAAAGCTCGCCGAGCAGAGTGCCCAGTCGGCTGTGGACACTAGAACACTCATAGAAGGCTCGTTGCGCGAAGTTGATGATGGTAATCTTGCAGCAGAAAGCGCAGCGGGTGCAATTGAAGAAGTAGTTGAAGGAATAAAGAATATTGCGGAAGCCTCCAACAGGCTCAGCGAGACACTTAACGAGCAGGCTAAGGCGATGGATCAGGCAGAAGCAGGAGTTAACCAGATATCTGAGGTTGTACAGTCTAATTCGGCTGCAGCACAGGAATCATCGGCAACAAGCGAGGAGCTTTCAGCTCAGGCAACTACACTCAGCGATCTTGTCGGAAGATTCACACTGAGAAGCTGATATAATATTGAATATCTACACGGATAAGTAATTAAGGCAGTCCTTGCCCATTGGATTATGGGGAGGGCTGCTTTTTATATGAGGAAACCGGAAAACGAGATAATAAATTTGTATTTCAAAAGTATCGTTAAATCATTGATTGCTATCGCATTTTAGATTAAAATATAAAAAATGTATTATGTATGACAATATGGGAGAGAATCAATGAGCAAATTTATTTTAAGCTGTTGTTCAACGGCAGACCTTACAAAAGAACATTTTGAAAAGATTAATGTAAGATACATATGTTTTCATTACGAGCTTGACGGAGTGGAACATGCAGATGATCTCGGACAGTCAATTCCATTTGATGAGTTCTATAAGAAGATGGCTGAAGGAGCAATGACCAAGACATCCCAGGTTAATGCGGAGGAATATAAGGAATACTTTGAAGGGTTCCTTAAGGAAGGTTACGATGTACTGCATGTATGCCTGTCATCAGGAATATCGGGTACGGTTAACTCTGCCAATATAGCCAGAGATATGCTTGCGGATGAATATCCCGACAGAAAAATATATGTTGTGGATTCACTTGGCGCGTCATCCGGTTATGGTCTTATCATGGATACGCTTGCGTCACTCCGCGATGAAGGAAAGACAATAGATGAGCTGTATTCTTGGGTTGAGGAGCATAAGCTCGAACTTCATCACTGGTTTTTCTCAACTGACCTTACATTCTACATCAGGGGAGGAAGAATATCCAAGACAGCCGGAGCAATAGGCTCAATACTTAATATATGTCCGCTGCTTAATATGGATAATCTTGGAAGACTTATTCCGAGATATAAGATAAGAGGCAGGAAGAAGGTAATTACAGAGATTGTTAAGCGGATGGAAGAGAATGCACAGGACGGACATGATTACTCAGGCAAATGTTTTATATCGCAGTCAGCATGCTATGAGGATGCAAGAGCAGTTGCAGACCTTGTCGAGGCTAAGTTCCCTAAACTTAACGGCAGGGTTGAGATTAACAGTATAGGAACTACAATAGGAAGCCATACGGGACCGGGAACAGTGGCACTTTTTTTCTGGGGCGGTATGAGAACAGAGTAGTTTTTACATTGACAAAATAGCTATTATGAGGAGATTATGCTGATGCTGACACAATTTGCAAGAACAGAGCTGCTGCTTGGAAAAGATGCCATGGAAGTTCTTAAGAACTCAAGAGTTGCCGTGTTCGGAGTAGGAGGCGTAGGTGGATATGTGTGCGAGGCGCTTGTACGAAGCGGTGTAGGTGCATTTGATCTTATTGATGATGACAAGGTCTGCCTTACTAATCTAAACAGACAGATTATAGCAACGAGAAAGACAGTGGGCAAATACAAAGTTGACGTTATGGAAGAACGTATACATGATATTAATCCTGATGCCAGAGTGCGTGTGCACAAGTGCTTTTTCCTGCCTGAGAACGCTGATGAGTTTCCGTTTGATGAGTATGATTATGTTGTAGACGCAGTGGATACCGTAACAGCCAAGATATCACTTGTAATGAAGGCTCAGGAGAAAAATATACCAGTAATCAGCAGTATGGGTGCAGGCAATAAGCTTGACGCAAGCCAGTTCCGTGTTGCGGACATTTATAAAACCAAGGTATGCCCGCTTGCCAAGGTTATGAGAAGAGAACTTAAGAAGCGTGGAGTTAAGAAGCTGAAGGTTGTATATTCCGAGGAAATGCCGACAAGGCCGGTAGAAGATATGGCTATAAGCTGCAGGACGAACTGCATATGTCCTCCGGGTGCACAGCATAAGTGCACGGAGAGAAGGGATATTCCGGGAAGTGTTGCTTTTGTACCTTCTGTTGCGGGACTTATTATAGCCGGAGAGGTCGTTAAGGATCTGACGGCAGGAGCCGGACGTACTGATGTATAATAGAAGAGATATTGCCGGGAGTATTTTGAAGAAAGATAAAAAGAGTGCATTTAATAAGGCATTTGTAAAGTCGCTTCCAATCATGTGCAGTTATCTGTTTGTGAGTATGGCATACGGAATGATGATGGAAGAATCAGGATTCCACTGGTATTATTCACTGTTTGCAAGTCTTACGATATATACAGGGGCTTTTCAGTTTGTCCTCATCACGTTCTTAAGCAGTACGGCTTCAATTGCTACAATAGCGGTGACGGCGCTTCTTATGAACAGCAGACAGACATTTTACAGCCTTACATTCGTTAAGGAATTTAAGAGGATGGGTAGAAGAAAGCTGTACATGATCCACACGATGACGGATGAGACATATGCGGTCAACTGTACACTTGATGAGAATGAACCTGAACATGATGATGAGATGTTTTTTGTGGCGCTTCTGAGTAGATGTTACTGGATGGCAGGAGCTGTGGCCGGTGGTGTTATAGGACAGCTGATACCATTTTCGCTTGATGGAATTGATTTCTGCATGACGGCATTGTTTGTAATAATATTTATTGATCAGTGGGAAAAGGCAGACAGCCATATTCCGGCTATAACCGGGATTGCTGCTGCCATATTATGTATGTATGCCTTCGGAACAACAGCATTCATGCTTCCGTCGCTTATACTTGTGTCAGGGATACTTGTGTGCCTTAACATGCGCAGGCCGGCATGTGAGGCGGCAGATAATACAGGCAATACCGGACGGGAGACACAAAGATGAATACAGGAATGCACCCGGCGTCAGGTGCCGGCATTAATATATGGTATGTGTGTGCTGCTATTCTGATATCTGCTGTAATAACATTTGCACTCAGGGCACTGCCGTTTATTCTGTTTAAGGATAACAGAAGCCTTCCGGGATGGCTTAGGAGACTTGGAAAGCTTCTGCCATCGGCAATTATGGCGGTGCTTATAGTCTACTGTGTTAAGGATATAAGGGATGCAATGCTGCCGGCAGGGCTGCTTGAGCTTATTGCGGTTGTTATTGTGGCAGCAAGCTACAAATGGAAGCACAATACATTTTTGAGTATACTGCTTGGAACGGCAGCATACATGGTGATGATAAGAATGGTTTAGTTTGTATACAGGAGGCGGCATACAATGAATGGCAGCATTAATGATGTTAAAAGATCTGATAGCGGCAATGTGACAAGGGAACAGATGGCAAAGCTTGATGCTCTGAGGGAGTATCTTAAAAGCCTCGAATCGGTTGCAGTCGCATTTTCAAGCGGTGTCGATTCAACATTTCTTCTTAAAACGGCTAAGGATACACTGGGAGATAATGTTATTGCAGTGACGGCACGTTCCTGCTCATTCCCGGGCAGAGAGCTTAATGAGGCTCTGGAGTTCTGCAAAAAAGAAGGAATCCGCCACTTTGTCTGTGAATCTGAGGAACTGTCAATAGACGGATTTGCACAGAATCCCAAGAACAGATGTTACCTCTGTAAGAAGGAGCTTTTCCGGAAGATTCAGGAGATAGCTGACGAGAACGGCATTGCGGCGATAGCTGAAGGCTCCAATATGGATGATATGGGAGATTACAGACCGGGACTTACGGCAGTAGCAGAGCTTGGAATAAAAAGTCCGTTAAGACACTGTAATCTTACAAAGGCAGATATAAGAGCACTTTCAAGATATCTTAATCTTCCTACATGGAAAAAGCAGTCATTTGCATGTCTTTCATCAAGATTTGTATATGGTGAGACGATAACGGAAGAAAAGCTTGGAATGGTAGATAAAGCTGAGCAGCTGCTTCTTGATATGGGATTCCATCAGGTAAGGGTAAGAATTCACGGTATGATGGCAAGAATTGAGATTGACCCGTCGGAATTCGCAATGCTCATGGAAGAAAACAACCGTATGAAAATTACCGGTGAATTCAAAAAATACGGATTTACATATGTGTCACTGGATCTTATGGGGTACAGGACCGGAAGTATGAATGAAGTACTGCAATAGGGCAGTATACCGGTAATCCCGGTGATGTCTGCCGGTTTGCATAAGAATTTTAATATTTGTGTGGTTTATTTGTAAATTTTTCTAAACTTATAGGCGATTTTGTAGTAAAATAAAAGAGTGGGATGATGGAATTGAAACGGCTGCGGATGTATGGAATGCTGAACGGAATACTGAACGGCATACAACTCATGGCCAATGCAATTTAATTCATACGCAAATAATCAGTAAGGGAGATAATAAAGTATGAGATCAATTGGCGCAAAGATTAATTATGTATTGCTGCTTGTATTTCTGATATGCGGCGTCGGCATGCTTATAGTTAATGCTAAGATTAACAGCATGGATGACATAACTAATGAGATAAGCCAGAATTACATTGCCAGCGTCAGTGAGGTTGATACGATTTCGGAGAATGTTACCGGCCTCAAATCACAGATGATGGAGTATCTGCTTGTTGGTGAAGATAAACGTCCGGCTACACTTGGCAATATAACCAAGACACAGGGAGCGATAGTTACTTCATTCCAGAATCTTAAGAAGTATGCCTCAACACAGCGTACAGAAGAAGCTGTAGGCAGACTTGAGCAGTCGTATGGTACATATAAGGATCAGTATAATGCGGTTCTGAAAGACATTGATAATGGTAATATCAAAGATGTGGCATCAATAGATGCACGGCTTGGTAAGGCATATGATGATCTTGAGATACGGGTACATTCAGTTGAAGTACAGAATACGGTTAATACCGCACGTGCCCAGAAGTCACTTGCAGGAAGTGCAAAAGCAAGCCATATCACATTTATTGCTGTAGGAATACTGCTTATTGCCGCAATTGCCGCAGGTGTAATTGTAGTAAGATTTACTGTAATTGCGCCGGCCAGAACTGCTACTCGTGAGCTTAATATAATTATTGACGGCATAGAGAAGAATGATGGCAATCTGACAGCGCGTGTTACGCAGAAGTCCCAGGATGAGATAGGACAGCTTGTCGGTGGCGTTAACAAATTTATAGAAGTACTGCACAGTATTATTGCAGAGATTAAAGCTGATGCAGATAATGTCAGCAACAGTACTAATGTAGTATATCAGCAGATTTCTACCGCAGACGGCAATATTATGGATGTTTCGGCTACAATGCAGCAGCTGTCGGCAGGAATGGAAGAGATGGCGGCTTCAGCTGAGCATATAAGCAATGAGACTGATTCCATAAGTACAAGTATGGAGAATATTGCAGCTCAGGCAGGTGAGGGTTCCAACAAGGCGAAGGATATAAAGGTAAGGGCTGTTGCACTCAGGGATGACGGAATTGCAAGCAAAGAGACTACAAGCAGCATGGCTGATGAGATAAGGACAGCTGTAAGGGCATCACTTGAGAAGAGTAAGGATGTAGAGAAGATTAATGCGCTGACAGACAATATTCTTAATATATCAAGCCAGACTAATCTGCTTGCACTTAATGCATCAATTGAGGCTGCAAGGGCCGGTGAGGCAGGCAGAGGATTTGCGGTTGTTGCCGATGAGATAAGAACGCTTGCCGACTCAAGCAGAGCTACAGCTAATGATATTCAGGTAATAAGCCGTGATGTAACAGCTTCTGTTGAAGAACTTGCGGAGAATGCCAACAAGATGATTGATTTTATTCTTAATGTTGTAATGCCTGACTATGATAAGCTTGTTAATATGGGTGAACAGTATAACAGGGATGCAGGTGATTTTGATGACATTATGATTGCATTTACTGAAGACTCAGCGCAACTTAAGAAGACAATGGAGGATGTTGCAGGACTTATCAGAAGTATGTCATCGACTATTAATGAGAACTCTGAGGGAGTTGCAATGGTATCAGACAGTGCATGCGGACTTACTGAAGGCATGAGCCAGATAAAAGACGAGATGTCGCATACAGAGGAAGTAGCAGCAAGACTTGGAGAGACTGTGAGCCGCTTTACACAGATATAATCATATGAAAGGAAGTCAGACGATATGAAAAGAAGACTTTTAATTACAGTAATATTTATGGCAATGTTGTCTGCCCTTACCGGATGTGGAAGCAGGCAGGAAGTTACAACACTTATAATGGCTGATGTGCAGGAGGGAGATCATCCTACCGCAAAGGCCTGTGATAAGTTTGCAGAGCTGGTTAAAGAAAAGACTAATGGCAGAATTGAGATTGAGGTGTATCACGGCTCAACACTCGGAACAGAGGCAGAACAGATTGCACAGGCAACTGTAGGCGGAATTGATTTCGTGCGTGTATCATCCCCTGTTTCTGCTTATGATGATGACATAAAGGCATTTCAGGCATTGTATCTGTATGGCAGTGAGGATGACATGTGGAAGGTGCTCGACGGACAGATAGGCAACGAATTCCTTAAGGCACAGAAGCTCAAGAATAATGGCCTGGAAGGTCTCTGCTGGATATCAGGCGGTTCAAGAAATTTCTACAATAATGTAAAGCCTGTTTCGAGCCCTGAGGATCTTAAGGGACTTACGCTTCGTGTTAATACTGATTCCATGTTTGCATTTCTTGACAAATGCGGCGCCAAGGGTGTGAATGTATCATATGGTGATATTTACAATGCGATTGCAGATGGGACAATAGACGGAGCAGAGAATAACTGGCCGTCATATATATCTACGGGACATTATAAAGTGGCACCTTACATTACTGTTGATGAGCATACGAGAATACCGGAGATGATAGTTGCATCGGCAGAGACAATGAATAAGCTTTCACAGGAGAATCAGCAGATAATCCGTGAATGTGCAACGGAGGCCGGCAAGCTTCAGAGACAGTGGATGCAGGAATACGATGAGAAAGCAATAAAGGAAGCAGAAGCTGCAGGCTGTACAATCACATATCTGACGAAGGAACAGGTCGCAAAGTTCCAAAGCGTTGCCCAGCCGGTTAATGAGCAGGTCAGCAGCAAATATATGGATATAATTAAGAAGATTAAGGCAGCACAGTAAAGGAGCACATGTGACTAAGAAGAAGCTTGCTCTTGAGGTTATAGAGAAACTGAAAAATGAATACCCTGATGCAGCCTGTACGCTTGATTATGATGATGCATGGAAGCTGCTTGTAAGTGTACGCCTTGCGGCACAGTGCACTGACGCGAGAGTTAATGTTGTGGTTGAGGGACTTTTTGACAAATACCCAAGTGTGGCTGCACTTGCAGAAGCTGATGTTGATGACATAGAGAATATCGTGCGTCCATGTGGACTTGGCAGAAGCAAGGCACGCGATATAAGCGCATGTATGAAGATGCTGCACGAAAAGTATAGTGATACCGTGCCGGATGACTTTGATGAACTGCTCAAGCTTCCGGGTGTGGGACGTAAGAGTGCTAATCTTATAATGGGAGATGTGTTCGGTAAGCCTGCAATTGTGACGGATACACACTGTATAAGGCTTGCTAACAGGATAGGTCTTGTCGACAATATAAAGGAGCCTAAGAAGGTGGAGATGGCACTGTGGAAGATAATTCCACCCGAAGAAGGCAGTGACCTCTGCCACAGGCTTGTAATACACGGAAGGGAAGTGTGTACGGCAAGAACTGCACCATATTGCGACAGATGCTGCCTTGCGGATATATGCCGTAAAAATATCTGAATAAATATTTAATACAACGGCAATCCTCTATTATATATTACAGGCATTAAGTGCCGGCAGAATGGAGGAGCAGATTAGAGAATGTCAGATATGTTTTGTTTTCAGTGCCAGCAGACAGCAGGCAACCAGGGATGTATTAAAACAGGAGTGTGTGGTAAGCAGCCCTCAACAGCCAATCTTCAGGATGAGCTTGTAGCGGAGCTTATACGCCTCGCACAGACAGCGCTTGATAATGGTAAGATGTCACATGAGACAGATGATTTACTTATGGACGGTCTTTTTACGACCCTGACTAACGTAAATTTCAGTGATTCTGCGATAAAAGCATTCACAGAACGTGTGGTAAAGATGCGTGAAGCGCTTGGCGGCGGCAATATCCCTGTTATATCATTGTGGGAGGGGGATACGGACATTGTATCGCTTCGTTCCACTCTGCTGTTCGGATTGAAGGGGATGGCTGCATACGCACATCACAGCAGGAATCTTGGGCTCCGCGATGATGAGGTGAGCGGCTGGTTCTATAAAGGATTAACAGAGATAAATAAAAAGCATACAGTGCAGGAATGGCTTGAGCTTATCATGGAGTTTGGCAGGATTAATTTCAAATGCATGCAGATGCTTGATACAGCCAATACAGAAGCGTATGGGACACCGGTGCCTACAAAGGTCAATACTGACATAAAGAAAGGTCCTTTTATTGTAGTATCGGGACATGACTTAAGAGACCTTGCACAGCTCCTTGCACAGACCGAGGGCAAGGGAATAAACATCTACACTCACAGTGAGATGCTGCCGGCACATGGCTATCCCGGACTAAAAAAATATCCGCATCTTGCAGGCAATTTCGGAACGGCATGGCAGAGCCAGCAGAAGGAATTTGAAGATATACCGGCACCTGTGCTGTTTACCACGAACTGTCTTATGCCATGGCGCAAAAGCTATAAGGATAATCTGTATACAACATCAGTTGTGGGTTACGAAGATATAAAGCATATCGAAGGGGATGAACATGGTAATAAGGATTTTACACCTATTATAGAGCATGCATTAAGACTTGGCGGCTATGAGCATGACAGAAGCATGAGCGGAATAAACGGAGGTCACATTCTTACAACCGGTTTTGCGCATGGAACGGTTCTTGCCAATGCGGATAAGGTGATTGAGGCTGTTAAGAGCGGTGCGGTAAAACACATATTCCTTGTAGGCGGATGTGATGGAGCACATCCGGGGCGCAACTATTATACGGAATTTGTCAAGCAGACACCTATGGATTCGCTGATTCTTACTCTGGCGTGCGGCAAGTACCGCTTCAATGATATTGACCTTGGTGAGATTAACGGACTGCCGCGGATACTTGACATGGGGCAGTGCAATGATGCCTACAGTGCGATAAAAGTAGCAGCAGCACTTGCGGAAGCTTTTGGCTGCGGTATAAATGAACTTCCGCTTACGCTTGTACTCTCATGGTACGAACAGAAAGCTGTATGTATTCTTCTTACACTGCTTTCACTCGGAATAAAGGGAATATATCTCGGACCTACATTCCCGGCGTTCATCTCGGAAGGAGTTGCAAGAGTCCTCACAGAGCAGTTCGGACTTCAGCCGATTACGGCACCGCAGCAGGATCTGGATGCAATACTTGGAAGAAGATAATATACCGCAATTGAGAAAAATGCATAATCCTGCAATGAATTACATGTAAAAATTATCAAAAACTACAAAATTTTAATTTTTTAAAAAAAAATACTTACGAAGAAAAAATGTATATGATAGAATAGCCTCTGCAAAAAAGAATGCCATGTGCGAATATATTTACAACGCAGGAAGGATACACAGCAGTGGAGTCAGTACGAGTTGACTCCGCTGCTTATTTTTTGCGGATATTAGAGATTTAAAAGGAATTCAAAAGGAGAAAAACAAATGCCAAGAACAAAAAAACAGGAAATTATCTACACAATCATGATGGTAATCGTCATGGTATACGGAATGGTGTGCTACAACATAGCACTTGATACAAAGGGAATGCAGTACTTTATATTCGGTGCAGCGCTTTCGGAACTTCCGCTTATGGGCGTTGTTGCTTTTGTGCTTGATACTTTTATTGCAGGACCAATTGCAAAAAAAATAACATTCAGA
Source organism: [Bacteroides] pectinophilus (assembly GCA_025146925.1). NCBI lineage: Bacteria > Bacillati > Bacillota > Clostridia > Eubacteriales > [Bacteroides] pectinophilus. Next base: position 611,023 of record CP102260.1, read on the forward strand.
CTTTTTACACCGGGACAGGATAAGCAGATTTTTATTATTCTTTCTATATCACTTCTGTCACTCTGGACAATGTGTCCTATGATGAGCCTTGCCGCAACAATATTTTTCAAGACGGGATTGAGTGTGCAGATTCTTCCGGTATGGCTTGGGACAACTGCACTTAATATGCCGGCGGCGCTTATATGGCAGCTGTTTGCAGCCGGCCCGCTTGTAAGATTTATTTTCGGAAAAGCGGTGATGAACTGATAAACAAGAATGAAATATGCGCTATATCAATATTGTATAGCAGATTGGTAAAAATTTAGCAAAGATTATTATATTTTGCTAAATTTGTAAAAAAAAGCTTGTAAATAAAAAATGGAGTTGTATAATAACAACGATTTCAAATTCACATTTATAACACATTTGCAATCTGGAGGTGATAAAAGACATGGGCAATTTGACAGAGAAGCTGATGGAAGAGCTGAACTGTGAGACCGTCTTTACAATCCCTGTATTCGGCGGAATCGGAGTGGCAGAATCAGTAGTTGTCACGTGGATTATAATGGCGGTTATGGTGATTGCTGCTATTATCTTGACAAGGAATCTTCGCGTAGACCACATCAGCAGACGTCAGGCAGTGGCCGAAACGATTGTGACGAAACTCAATGGCATGGTAGAGAGCATGATAGGACCGGAAGGAAAGAGATATGTTCCGTATCTTGCAACAGTACTGGTGTACATAGGCATAGCCAATATAATAGGTCTGTTCGGATTCAAATCCCCGACTAAGGATCTTAATGTAACGGCAGCGCTCGCCATAATGAGTATCGTGTTGGTTGAAGGTGCCGGAATATACCAGCACGGTGTAAAAAAATGGCTTCACAAATTCACGGAGCCTATTGCAGTTGTTACACCAATCAACATCCTTGAGGTCTTTACAAGACCGCTGTCGCTGTGTATGCGACTTTTCGGTAATGTACTTGGCTCTTATGTAATCATGGAGCTGCTGAAGATTATTGTCCCGGTAGTTGTACCGGCAGTATTCTGTCTGTATTTTGATATATTTGACGGACTTCTTCAGGCATACGTATTTGTATTTCTTACTTCACTTTATATCAAAGAAGCTGTGGAGTAACATCAAAATTTTATTAATTTATTAAGATTAACGGAGGATTATTTCTATGGGTACAATAATAGCAATTGGTGCAGGTATTGCAGTATTAGGTGGACTTGGTGCCGGTATCGGTATCGGTATTGCAACAGGTAAGGCTTCAGAGGCAGTTGCAAGACAGCCTGAGGCAGAAGGTAAGATCAGTAAGACACTTATTCTTGGTTGTGCACTTGCAGAGGCAACAGCTATTTATGGTTTCGTTATCGCACTTATGATTATTATCATGTTAAAGTAATTTGAAAGGCAGGTTGGTAAGATGCTCCGATTAGATTGGAATTTATTATTTACCGTAATAAATCTTTTACTGCTTTTCGTGTTAATGAAGATTTTTTTGTTTAAGCCGGTTCAGAAGATTCTTGATGAGAGACAGACAGAGGCTGACAGGCAGTTTGACGAGGCGAAGGCACGTCAGGATGCAGCCGATGGAATGAAGGCACAGTACGAGCAGTCTATGGCTGACATCGAGAAACAAAGAGAAGATACTCTGCGTGAAGTAAGACGTAATGCTGATGCTGAGTATCACAGAATCGTTGAAGATGCCCAGGATAAGGCTAAGCAGATAAAGGATGATGCTGTTGCAGAGGCTGAGAATAAGAAAACTCAGATTCTTAAGAAGGCTGAGAAAGAAATCGCAGACATGGTTGTTGATGCAGCAGTTAAGGTAGTAGGAGAGAAGGAAGGAGCTGCTGTTGACAGTTCCCTCTATAACGAATTTTTAAATAAAGCAGGTGATAAATAGTGACTCAGGCAGCGATTGATTACGCAACGGATTTGCGCAAAACGGAAACTCCAAAGGAACTACTGCAGCAGGTCAGGGGAATTCTTGAAGCCGTACCTGAAGTTAGAACGGATTTTGAAAACCCTACAGTATCTATTGAGAAAAAGCACCTGGTTATTGACAGAGTATTTCCTAAGGAAATAAGAGATTTTTTGAAAATACTGTGCGACAACAAAGATTTTCAGCTCTTTGACGAAATCTGTCAGGCATTTGATGAGCTCGGAAGAACTCCACAGGCAGAAGAAGATCACGCACAGCTGGTATATGTTACTCCACCAACTGATGAGCAGCTTGATGGAATAAAGAAGTTCCTTGCAAAGGAATTCAATAATCCTGATATTAAGATTGACTGCAAAGAAGACAAGTCACTCAAGAGCGGTTTTATCTTAAGGGTAGGAACTAAGGAATATGACTGGAGTGAGAAGGGAAGAATCGAACAGTTTGAAAACAGTATAGCCAAGGCTGTTAATTCTTCACGCAATACTACATTCAGTGAAGAGGGAATTATATCAATTCTCCGTACTGAGATTGCAGATTTTGAACTCGAAGCTAAGAATAAAGAGATTGGTGTTGTTAACTGGGTTGGTGACGGTATCGCCAATATCGACGGAATCGACCATGCATTCTATGGTGAAATCGTAGTATTTGACTGTGGTGTTAAGGGCATGGTACAGGATGTAAGACGTGACGAGATAGGTGTTATCCTTTTCGGACGTGATACAGAGATAAAGGAAGGTACAAGAGTTGTCAGAACCGGTAAGATGGCTGGTATCCCTGTAGGCGATGCATTCAAGGGCAGAATAATAAATGCACTTGGCGAGCCTCTTGACGGTGAAGGAGATATTGAGCAGGCAGGCTTCAGACCTATCGAGTGTCCTGCACCAAGCATCGTTGACAGAAAGTCGGTATCCGTACCAATGGAGACTGGTATACTTTCTATTGACTCAATGTTCCCGATCGGACGTGGACAGCGAGAGCTTATCATCGGTGACCGTCAGACAGGTAAGACTTCAATTGCAATGGATACAATCATCAACCAGAAGGGCAAGGATGTTGTATGTATATATGTTGCAATCGGACAGAAAGCATCAACTATTGCAAAGCTTGTTAACACATTAAAGAAAAATGATGCAATGGACTATACGATTATCGTATCTGCCACAGCATCTGATCCTGCACCGCTGCAGTACATAGCACCTTATTCAGGTACGGCACTTGCAGAGTACTTCATGTATCAGGGCAAAGATGTACTTATCGTATATGATGACCTTTCAAAACATGCTGTTGCATATCGTGCGATATCACTTCTTCTTGAAAGATCACCGGGACGTGAGGCATATCCGGGAGATGTATTCTATCTCCACTCAAGACTGCTTGAGCGTTCAAGCCGTCTTACGGCTGAGGCAGGCGGCGGTTCAATAACTGCTCTTCCTATAATAGAGACACAGGCAGGCGATGTATCAGCATACATTCCTACAAATGTTATTTCTATTACAGACGGACAGATATTCCTTGAAAGTGAGCTTTTCTTCGCGGGTCAGCGTCCTGCTGTTAACGTAGGTCTTTCAGTATCACGAGTTGGTGGTGCTGCACAGACTAAGGCGATGAAGAAGGCATCAGGAAGTATCCGTATCGACCTTGCACAGTATCGTGAGATGGAAGTCTTCACACAGTTCTCATCAGACCTTGATGAGAATACCAAGAAGCAGCTTGCACATGGTAAAGCACTTATGGAGCTGTTAAAGCAGCCGCTCGGACATCCTATGAGTATGGCAGACCAGGTAATTACGCTTGTTGCAGCTAATGCACATATCTTCAGTGACATGGATGCATCAGAAGTAAAGCCTTTCCAGAGTGCTATGCTTAAGGAATTCAATCTTAATCATTCAGATATAGTTACGGAGCTTGAGACAAAGAAAACTCTTTCAGATGACCTGAAGGATTCAATTGTCAAGGCTGCCGGAGAGATTAAGGCTGGTTTTAAGCCGGAAGAGGCAGTTGAAGAGAATATCTAGTTGATTCGGAGTGTGTGCTATGGCTAATGCAAAGGAAATTCAAAATAGAATAAGAAGCATTCAGGACACAATGAAGATTACAAGAGCCATGTATATGATGTCTTCAATGAAACTTCGTAAGGCAAAGCAGCAGCTTGAGAATACGGAACCATACTTCTTCGGACTGCAGGATCAGATATCAAGTATTCTGTATCATTTTCCTGATATGGAGCACATATATTTTGATAACCGCAGTTCTGATAATGCGGAGAGCTTCAAGAAAAAAGCATATATAGTACTCACCGGCGATAAAGGAATGGCCGGTGCGTACAATCACAATGTTATAAAGGAAGCACAGGCACTTTGTGATAATTCTGATAACTATATGCTTTTTGTTGTAGGAGAGATTGGAAGACAGTATTTTCTGGGGCAGGGGTATCCTGTAAAGGAAGACTTCCGGTTCACGGCAACAAATCCTTCAATGCACAGGGCACGTGTTATAACAGAGCTTATTGTAGATATGTATAACCGTGAACAGATTGATGAGGTGTATGTCATCTATACAAAGATGGCTAACAGCATCAAAGAAGAGGTTGATGTCAGACAGCTTCTTCCGCTTAAGACACATCAGTTTATTAAGCAGGAGATGCTTGAAAAACAGAAAGAAAGTTTCAGCAAAGATGGCGATGGTTATGACGATAACGAGGAGCATTATGACAATGATGGTAATTTCCTTATATATCCGTCACCTAAGAAGGTCCTTAAAAAGGTCGTTTATAACTATGTTACAGGATTCATATATGGTGCATTGGTTGAGGCTTCAGCCAGTGAAGAGAATGCCAGAATGATGGCGATGCAGTCCGCCACAGATAATGCCGAGGAGATGCTTAAGGATCTTTCGGTACAGTACAACAGAGTACGTCAGGCTGCAATCACACAGGAGATCACCGAGGTAATCGGTGGTGCCAAGGCTTTAAAGAAGAAAAAGAGAAAGCAAGTGAGGTGAGACTTACAATTATGGAGAATTTAGGTAAGATTGTACAGGTTTCAGGCCCGGTTGTCGATGTAGAATTCGAGGATAGTAATCTCCCATCAATCAAAGAAGCCCTCTATGTAATAAATAACGGACATAAGTGCGTTATGGAAGTCGCACAGCATATAGGTCATAATACAGTACGCTGTATTATGCTTGCTGCCAGCGAGGGACTTAGCAGGGATATGACAGTTGTTGCTACAGGTGACAGTATACAGGTGCCTGTAGGCGAGAAGACACTTGGAAGACTTTTCAATGTGCTCGGTGACACTATTGACGGCGGTGAGAAGCTTGATGATGAAACACACTGGTCAATACACAGAGAGCCGCCTACATTTGAAGACCAGAGCCCCGTTGTAGAGATGCTCGAGACAGGTATCAAGGTTATAGACCTTCTTGCACCTTATGCAAAGGGTGGTAAGATTGGTCTGTTCGGTGGTGCCGGCGTAGGTAAAACAGTACTTATTCAGGAACTTATTCATAATATTGCAACTGAGAGAGGCGGATATTCAATATTCACCGGCGTAGGAGAGCGTTCAAGAGAGGGTAATGACCTTTGGACAGAGATGAAGGAATCGGGAGTACTCGATAAGACAGCCTTAGTGTTCGGTCAGATGAATGAACCACCTGGAGCCCGTATGAGAGTTGCCGAGACAGGACTTACAATGGCTGAGTACTTCAGAGATGTTAAGCATCAGGATGTGCTTCTGTTCATTGATAACATTTTCCGTTTCGTACAGGCCGGTTCAGAAGTTTCGGCACTTCTCGGACGTATGCCTTCAGCCGTAGGTTATCAGCCTACACTGGCTAATGATGTAGGTGAACTTCAGGAAAGAATTGCATCTACAAAGGATGGTTCCGTTACATCAGTACAGGCTGTATATGTGCCTGCCGATGACCTTACGGACCCTGCACCTGCAACTACATTTGCCCATCTGGATGCAACAACCGTTCTTTCGAGAAAGATTGTTGAGCAGGGTATCTATCCTGCAGTTGACCCACTGGAGTCATCATCAAGAATCCTTGAGGCTGATGTTGTCGGTGAGGAACACTATAATGTCGCAAGACGTGTTCAGGCTATTCTTCAGAAGTACAAGGAATTACAGGATATCATTGCAATCCTTGGTATGGAAGATCTGTCTGATGAGGATAAGACAACTGTATACAGAGCAAGAAAGATACAGAGATTCCTTTCACAGCCATTCTTCGTAGCCGAGAACTTCACGGGAACACCGGGAAGATTCGTACCTGTCAAAGAAACAGTAGCAGGATTTAAGGCTATCCTTGACGGTGAGATGGATGATTATCCGGAGGGTGCATTCTTTAACGTTGGTAATATAGAAGACGTTAAGAAAAAAGCAGCAGAAATGGCTAAGAATTAAGCGGGGTGTATGAGTATGAGTACATTTTCCTTAAAAATCGTAGCATGTAATAAAGTATTCTATGACGGTGAATGCGAGGTTCTCATATTCCCGGCATACGATGGTGAGATGGCTGTCATGGCTCATCATGAGCAGATGACATCAACAGTTGAAATCGGAGAGATACGTTTTAAACTTCCTGACGGAACATGGCAGGAGGCGGTTGTGTCTGACGGACTTATAACTGTAGATCATAACAGGGTCAACATTATCGTGTATTCAGCAGAGAAGCCTGAGGAGATTGATAAGTTCCGTGCGGAGGCAGCTCTTGAGAGAGCTAAGGAGCAGATGCAGGCAAAGCAGAGTATCATGGAATATCATATATCACAGGCATCACTTTCAAGAGCTATGGCCCGACTTAAGGGTGCCAGGGGCAACTGATCAGGTTATTTGAATCTTATCAGGACAGCGCAGACGGAAGCACTACAGACCGCCTGTGCTGTTTTTTGCTTTATAGGAAAGTTCTCATTACATGGAACAGGTGATTATTGAAAGGGGATGACCGGATGAACAAAGATCCTGGTAATAACGGGAAGAGGCCTGAGCTTACAAACAGAAAAACACTTCTTGTATATGCAGCTCTGATTGTCCTGCTCGTTTTTGCGATAGTAATGAACCGTGAGTTTTTTGTCAAAATGACACATGAACTTAGGGAAATGAGCATCGCAGGAATTATCACGGTATGTGTATGCGGAATACTGTACAGGGTAATTGACGGCGTGGTGTTATGTCAGATGGGACATAAGTATTCGGCAGAATTTACTCTCCCCAAAGCTGTTATTACGGCCCTGTGTGGCTCGTTCTTCAGGGTAAGTACTCTTGGAAGCGGAATGGCTGTATCAAAGATATACTACATGAAGCGTGACGGAATTGAGATTGGTAATGGAATGGGAATCTGTTTTTTACAGACGATATTCTTTAAACTTTCAATCCTTGTTATGGGAGTTGTGGCAATTGTGTGCAGTACAGTTTCAAGAGCGGCATTTGCAAATTCAAAAATTTTTGTTATTATAGATATTGCAGCTAACGTCCTGCTTGTCGCAGCGATGGTTACAATTGCAGTCAATAAGCGGCTGACAGAATTCCTTTTCAGACTGGGGAAGAAGATATGCGCAAGGTTCCCTAAGGCAATGGCATTCCTTGAAAGGGCCGGCTATGAGGTTGACCTGCTTCAGAATGAGTCAGCTGTCACAATGAAAGATAAGAAACTGTGTATTATCCTGCTTGCGGAATCTGTACTTATGCAGGCTCTATGGTATATTACTCCGTGTATTGCAGTTATTGGGGATGGAGTAGCATTGACGGATGTATTTGCTATGATAGCAATTGCCAACATGCTTGCGGGAGTTATTCCGATGCCGTCGGGCTTTGGCTCGGTTGATGTATTCTTTGTATTAATGTATGTTCAGGCAGGTACGTCTGTTACGGCTGCACTTGCAATGGTTGTGTACCGGTTTGCAACAACGTTTGTGCCATTCTTTGCAGGAGCACCTGCAGTATTTGCATATATCAGAAGAGAACGGCATTAAGCAGCTTCAAAAGGGAGAATTACAAGGGAGGAAATGTATGCCGACATTCACCAAAAAAGCAATAGAAATCGCGCTTTTTAAATTGCTGAATGAAAAGCCGCTTTCTAAAATAACAGTAAAGGATATAGTGGAGGAGTGCGGTATTAACCGTAATTCGTTTTATTATCATTTTCAGGATATTCCGGCTTTGATAGAAGAGAGCATTATTGAGGAAACAAACAGTATTCTTGAAGATATAAGTGGAATCACCACAATGAGGGAAAGCGTCGAGAAGATAATCCGGAGACTGTATCAGAATAAGACAGCGCTTTATCATATATGGGGATCGTCTAATCACGAACAGCTTGAGATTCATCTTATGAGAATATGTGATAATTTTGCACAAAAATATGTAAATGGCTCTGAAGCATATAAAAACGAGAGTGAAGAGCACAAACAGATTATGCAGGACCTGCTGCAGTGTGAGTGCTTCGGACAGCTTGTCAAATGGTTCAACAGCGGTATGACTATCGATCTTATGGAGCATGTTGATAAGGTGGTACAGATGGCAGATAAAGGGCTATTTAGATTTGATAAATAAGTTTGTATGTGGTAAAATAATCCCAGCATGCGCAGATGCGTTATGCCGGGATTTTTCTAAATAATATTAGTTGGAGATAAATATGTCGAATAAAAAAAACAGCAGAAAGAGCAGTACAAAGAGCAGCACAATGAGATTAAGACCTGTATGGGTGGTGGTTCTCTGCATACTTGCAGTGCTTCTTGTTATACTGCTTTTCAGAGCGTGTTCAAAGACTGATGATGATACATCATCTAATGCAAGCATAAGCGTAATCGATATGAATGCTGGTGTGCAGACTATAGAAGAGACGAGGGCAGTAGAACAGACATCTGTTAAGATTGATATTCCCAGCTGCAAGGTGGTTGTCGGGGAAAAGATATATGTTACGGCAACGGTAACACCTGCTAATACAGACAGATCACTTCAGTGGAAAAGCAGCGATGACAAGGTGTTCAGGGTAAGCCAGGATGGTATTGTGGAGATTACGGGAACAGGTACGGCAGCTCTTACCGCCACAGTTGGCAATGTGTCTGATGCAATAGTTATTGAAGGCATAGAGAAGAATGATTCAAAGTCACAGATGAATCTGCCATCATATAACGAAGTAAGTTCATCGGATAATACAGATGCAGACAGCAATGCAGATAATGACGGACAGCCACAGCAAGAGACGCAGGCAGCGGCTGCCCGGCCTAAGACGACGCAGGCGGCAATGCCTTCGGTAAAGGTTGTGAGCAGAGGCTTAAGGAGTTATCAGCTTGCTGATGTACTTGGAGGATTAGGATTCCATTCCACAGGAGATAATGTATTTGTATATGGTGAGGGAGATGACTATTCAGGTGAGATTATAGTGCAGCCTGATGTATCAATCATATATATCAAGAAGAATTCGGCAGATTATGAGTCGGCAGTACAGTCAGTGCTGCAGAATCTTCTCCCTGATGAATATACACAGGCATGGAGTAATTACACATCTGCGGCGACAGACAGAACCTTTACACTTGAAGGCAGAACGGTACGAATAGTAACGGCAGGCAATGGCGGCCACTCCCAAATAGTTGTATACAATTAATGAGTGATTTGTTATAATATTGTCATATTTGACGGAGCAGCTGCATTTATTATAAGGTGCGCCATATGCACCGGATTGGATGAGTCAATTATGTTGAATGAAAGTAAGGTCAGGATGATGACCAAGATGGCTATATACGAGAAGAATGAGGGACGCAGGGAATTAAAGACTGCCAGGTATTTTAAGACTGATTATGTTTCACTTGGAGTTCTTAATACGATTATTGCAGCGACGGCAGCATATGTTCTCATTATACTTATGATAGCATTATCTAACATGCAATGGCTGACAAACAATGTCAATAATATTGATTATGCGTCTGTTGGAAGCAGATTTGCTGCATATTATATTGTCTATCTGTTGTTTTTCTCAGTGGTGAGCGCCTTTGTATATGCGCGCAGATATGACAGGTCGCGCAGGGACATAAAGAAGTTTTTTGCAAGACTGAATAAGCTTGAACATTTTTATGATAAGAACAGAAAGAATAATACAGAGCGCTGATACGCCCGGTATAAGATTGAAGATTCGGAGGATTCAATGGCTGTTTTACTTGAATTAAAAGAGAAGATTAAGAGGATTTATGGAAGATATAATATGTATATAGTGCCGGCTGCCAAGTTTCTGATTACGCTTGTTGCCATGCTGATGCTTGACAGTTCGATAGGCTATGTATCTGTACTCAAGAGTCCGCTCATAGCAATACTTATAGCAATAATATGTGCTTTCATGCCTGCAGGCTTTATGGTAGTATGCCTTTCTATGGTTCTTGTAGTGCACCTGTATTCAATATCCGCTGAATTTGCACTCGTTACGCTGTGTCTGATACTTATTATGTATCTTTTGTATTTCAGGCTTGCATCAAAGACAGGATATCTCATTGTCATAACAGCAATGCTGTGCTGCATTAAGCTTCCGTATCTTGCGCCTATAGCTCTCGGGCTTACGATAGGACTTCCGGCAGCTGTTCCTGTAGGATTCGGAACAATTATATATTACATAGTTAAGACCGCAAGTGACTATGAAGCAGCCATAACAGGACAGTCAGCATCGAATACGGTTCAGAAGTTTACATTTATTGTAGATGGATTCCTCAATAACAAAGATATGATTCTTCTTCTTTTTGTGATGGTAATAACTGTAATTGTTGTAAGCATTATCCGCAGAATGGCGATAGACAATGCATGGAATGTTGCAATTGTTGCGGGAGCGCTTCTTGAATTCGTATTTGTGATAATCGGCAAGCTTGCACTTTCGGCGAGTCTTAATATTATAGTGGCAATAATCGGAATACTGCTTTCGGTAGTGATAGCTTACATATGTGAGGTTGTATTTTTTAATCTTGATTATAAGAGGACTGAATTTGTCCAGTATGAAGATGACGAATATTATTATTATGTCAAGGCAGTACCTAAGGTGAACCTCGTAAATGAAGACCTCAGAGTTAAGAGAATTAATGCGCAGAAAGCTCACAATACAGATGATATTAACAGCAGAAGGTCATCAAGACAGACAACCAGACCGTCTAAGAGAGATTTTGAAGACGACGATGACAGTACACAGATTTAATGAACAATAAGCAGGCTGACAGTCAGTCTGGGCATTTGATATGGAGGACACAGTGACAGCAATTAATTCTTTATTACAACAGTATTCGCTGTATATACCTCAGATTACATGGACTGATGTAATCGAGATAATTATAATTGCATATGTATTATATAATGTCCTCATATGGATTAAGGATACGAGAGCATGGGCACTTCTTAAGGGTATTATAATTGTAGTGGCGCTTGTGATGATTGCCGTGCTTCTTAATCTGAGAACCATCCTGTGGATTGCCGGCAAGGCAATAAGCGTAGGTATTATCGCAATTGTAATTATATTCCAGCCCGAATTGCGACGTGCGCTTGAACAGCTTGGACGTAAGAGAGTCTTTACGGGATTGTTTGGATTTGACTTTGGCAGGCCACAGCAGGACAGGTTTTCCAGCAGAACAGTGGAAGAGATTATAAATGCCACTTATGAGCTTGCCAAGGATAAGACAGGTGCACTGATAGTAATAGAGCAGGATATGCTGCTAAGTGAGTATGAACAGTCCGGAATAGAACTTGATGCAGTTGTCTCAAGCCAGCTGCTCATTAATATATTTGAGCATAACACTCCGCTTCATGACGGAGCTGTTATTGTAAGAGGTGACAGGATTGTGTCTGCAACATGTTACCTTACACTTTCGGACAGTAATGCCATAAGCAAGGAGCTTGGCACAAGACACCGTGCAGCAGTAGGAGGCAGTGAGAATTTTGACTGCTTTATAATAGTTGTATCTGAAGAGACGGGCTATGTGTCAGTTGCAGTCGGCGGTGAACTTATCCGTAATATAGAAGGTGAGGAACTCAGGAGTAAGCTTGAATATATAAGGCATAAGACGATGGATGTTAAGTCTTTCAGATTATGGAAAGGAAGGTTGAAGAGTGAAGGAAAAATTGTTGAATAACCTTAGCCTTAAGATTCTTTCCGCAGTCTGTGCAATTATTATATGGATTATAATAGTCAATGTATATGATCCGTCAACAAGCGTTACCGTCAGCGGTGTTGAGGTGCAGCTTGTTAATACGGAATCTCTTACCGAGAAGGAATACGCATATGATGTTGTTGACGGAAGTAAGATTTCGGTATATATAAGCGGACCGAGAAGTATCGTAACAGATATCAAGGCCAAGGATATTGTGGCAACAGCTGACCTCAGTAACGTTACGGTATTTTCAGATTATGTGGATATTGATGTTAAGGTTGTAAAAGACGGAGTATCAGCATCAAGTATAGAGATAGCACCCAAGACAACAGCTATAAGGCTTAAGATTGAGAACAGGGTAACGAAGACATTCAATATTGATACAGAGCTTGTAGGAACACCGGCAGACGGGTATGTTATAGGCGGTCAGCAGATAAGCCCGTCATCAGTTAAGGTTACCGGGACATCATCAGTAGTTGACAGTATATCATCAGTTAAGGTTTTATATGATGTAAGCGGTGCAACTATGAATATAAGTGATGCTGCCCCAATTAAGATATATGATTCGCAGGGAACTGAGATTGTCGATGACCGTATTGAACTGTCGAAGACAGCAGTCGATATTAAGGTTAATGTGCTTATGACAAAGACTGTGCCGGTTACTTATAAGACTAAGGGGACGCCGGCAGATGGTTACGGGGTTTCGGGTATTGACCAGGCCGTTACGGAGGCAGTGATTGCCGGAACAGAGGATGCATTGAGGGATGTCAATTCAATAGATGTGCCTGACAGTGCAATAGACGTGAGCGGTCTGAATGCGGATAAGATATTCCACGTAAGACTTTCATCATATCTTCCGGGGAATATTACAGTAATGTCTGAAGGAGTTGTTAATGTTACTGTCAGAATATATCCGGTATCAGAGAGAGAGATATCGGTTCCGGTGACAGGAATAGTATTGAGCAACCTGCCACAGGGATACAATATATCATTTGGTGATGTCACGGCAGTGAATATCACTGTAACAGGAGAGCAGTCGGTTCTGACGGCTCTTACCGTGACGGGAATAATACCTACTATTGATTTGTCAGGTATTAAGGAAGGTGACAATACACTCCGGTTAAAGGTCACACTTCCTGCAAACTGCACATTGAAACAGAATTATACTGTCAATGTGACTGCAGAGAGCGTAAACGGCTGATAACGGCCGGTTATATATGCTAATATATTTCTAATATATTCATCAAAATGTTAGTATCCGTACCAAAAGACATACATTTATAAAGCATATTACGGATACGGAATGGAGGCAGATATGGGGTATATGGAGACTTACAGGGAATGGTGTGATAATCAGTATTTCAGCGATGAAGCAAGAGCTGAGCTTGCATCAATAGCAGGTAATGAGGCTGAGATAGAAGACAGATTCTATAAGAATCTTGAGTTCGGTACAGGCGGATTAAGAGGTGTAATCGGCATTGGAACTAACCGCATGAACATCTATACAGTACGTAAGGCGACACAGGGACTTGCTAATTTTATCATCAGGGAGAATGCGGCAGACAGAGGAGTTGCCATTGCATATGACTCAAGAAGAATGTCACCTGAGTTTGCTGATGAGGCTGCATTGTGCCTTAACGCTAACGGAATTAAGGCATATATATTCCCTACATTAAGACCTACACCGGAACTTTCATTTGCAGTAAGAGACCTTCACTGCATCGCCGGTATTGTAGTAACAGCAAGTCATAATCCACCTGAATATAACGGCTATAAGGTATATTGGGAAGATGGTGCACAGATTACCGCACCTAAGGATACACAGATAATTACGGAAGTTAACAATGTTACAGACTTTAACAGTGTTAAGACAATGGATAAGGATGAAGCTAAGATTGCGGGACTCTACAATGTTATCGGTTATGACCTTGATGACCGTTATATTGCAGCTCTTAAGAAGATGAGCATCAACGGAGACCTTATTAAGAAAGTGGCTGATGACTTCACTATTGTGTATACACCGCTTCATGGCACAGGTAATATTCCTGCAAGACGTGTACTTAAGGAACTCGGATTTAAGAATGTGTATGTAGTTCCTGAACAGGAAAAGCCGGATCCTGATTTTACAACACTTGAGTATCCTAATCCTGAGGATCCTAAGGCATTCACACTTGCGCTTAAGCTTGCTAAGGAAAAGAATGCAGATATCATTCTTGCTACGGACCCTGATGCAGACAGACTTGGAGTATATGCCAAGGATTCAAAGACAGGAGAGTATGTATCATTTACAGGTAATATGTCAGGAATGCTTATTGCTGAATATCTCCTTTCACAGAGAAGAGAGAATGGAACACTCCATAAGAATGGTGCCTTTGTTAAGACAATCGTGTCAACTAATATGGCAGATGCAATCGCTGCAGAATACAATGTAAAGCTTATCGAGGTTCTTACAGGTTTTAAGTTTATCGGTGAGCAGATTAAGCTTTTCGAGCAGAATGGTACATATGAGTATGAGTTTGGATTCGAGGAAAGCTACGGATGTCTTGTAGGAACACATGCAAGGGACAAGGATGCAATTGTTGCGGTTATGGCATTATGTGAAGCAGCAGCATATTATAAGACAAAGGGACTTACACTGTGGGATCAGATGATTAACATCTACGAGAAGTACGGCTACTACAAGGAAGGTCTTAAGTCTATAACACTTAAGGGAGTTGAGGGTGTCGCAAAGATTCAGGAGATGCTTAATAATCTTCGTGCCAACAAGCCTTCTAAGATTGGTTCATGGGATGTACTTGCAATCCGTGATTACAAGGAAGACACAATCCATAACCTTAAGACAGGTGAGGTAACCAAGACAGGACTTCCTAACTCTAATGTACTTTACTATGATTTATCAGATAACGCATGGTGCTGTGCAAGACCATCAGGAACGGAACCTAAGATTAAGTTCTACATGGGAGTTAAGGGAACAAGCCTTGAGGACGCACAGGCTAAGCTGGATGAGCTTACACAGGCTGTTATGGATCTTGTCCAGGGCTAATTGTGAACATTAATTTACAGTAAGAACACATGGAAAACACATTTCATTGATAGACTTCAATCTATAAATGAAATGTGTTTTTTGATGAAAGGAGATAATCGGTCATGTATGATGATAATCAAATGAATAATAATGTACCAAGGTTTGATTCGCAGACAGGCGAGCCATTATTTACAGGAGATGTTCAGAATGCACAAGATACGCAGTCTGATACATCAGATACCAATACAGATAGCGCACAGCAGCCATCATATACCTATTACGACGTCAATCCGGTACAGCAGCCACAAAAATCGGCAAGAGAATTGAAGCGTGAACAGAAGGCAATGAAGAAAGCTGCAAAGCACGAACAGAAAAAGCATAACGGCGGCGCAGGATATTTTGCCAAGCTTGTTATATCAGCGGTTATATTCGGCCTTATAGCCGGAGGTGTAATGTTCGGAGTCAACAAAGCGGGTGAGAAGCTCGACGGCAGCACAAGTTCGGCTTCTGATATCCAGATTCCGATGGTGTCTAATCAGGGCAACGGCACAGATGCATCTGTGAATGCAGGAACATCATCAGTTGTGCAGACTGAAGATTCAACAATATCGGCTCCTATGGATGTAAAGGGCATAGTTAAGACAAGTATGCCGTCAATTGTAGCAATCAACGGTGAAGTTACGGTATCATCAGGATATGCATATCCGTTCTCCGGCACACAGAAGTCTAAGACAAGCGGTACCGGAATTATAGTTGGCAAGAATGATACTGAACTTCTTATAGTAACGAATGCGCATGTTGTTGACGGAGTAAGCAATCTTACATGTACATTCACGGATAATGAGCAGGTAAGTGCTACGGTTAAGGGCAGTAAGAGTAATAAGGATATTGCTGTTGTAGCAGTTTCACTTTCATCACTTAAGGAATCAACAGCAAAGAGCATTGCTATCGCAGAGCTTGGAGATTCTGATTCCATAGAACTTGGTGATCAGGTAGTTGCAATAGGTAATGCACTTGGCGAAGGCCAGTCGGTAACAGTCGGCTATGTCAGCGCACTGAACCGTTCAATTGTTGTTGATAATACTGAATATACTAACCTTATAATGACGGATGCAGCAATTAACCCTGGTAACAGTGGAGGTGCATTGCTTAATGCATCTGGCAGGGTAATAGGTATTAACTCAGCAAAGTATTCTTCAGAGGAAGTAGAGGGGATGGGATATGCAATCCCTATTTCATCAATTAAAGATGTCCTTGATACACTGATGAATAAGCAGACAAGACAGAAGGTATCAGGTGATAAGGCTTCATTCTTAGGAATATCAGGTGTTGATGTGACATACTCGATATCTAAGGCTTACGGCTACCCACAGGGTATCCTCCTTCAGAATGTACAGCAGGATTCCCCGGCAGATAAGGCAGGACTTGTTAAGAACGATATCATAACAGGATTTGACGGAGATTCGATATCATCATCCTCAGACCTTAAGGAGAAGATGCAGTATTATGCTTCAGGTGAGAAGGTAACAATCGATTACTATCACATGGAGAATGGCGAGTACAAGCTTAAGAGTGCTGAGGTTACACTTGGACATAACAGTAACTGACAATGATATGAGGGGGCGCTTATGAAAGACGAAAAGATATATTCAATACCTGTTACAGAGGCATTTGAAAAGGATTGCGAATGTCCGGTGTGTGCAATGTATAACAGACTTGAGCAGGATGCTGTGGATTATGCAATGGGACCAAGCTATATGGAGGCAGACATACGTGAAGTTACAGACAGAACGGGATTCTGCCGTAAGCATATAAGGATGGTTGCAGCAAAGGGTAATACATTAGGAATGGCACTTGTGCTTAAGACACATTTTGATAAAGTTATAGATGATGTGAGCAGACTTCAGTCTGAAGGCACAACACCCAAAAAGTCATTATTCCGTAAGGCGGATACAGATAAAGATGCGGTGCCGGAGTATATTGAAACACTTGAGAATTCATGCTTTGTATGTGACAGGGTGGATAAGACATTTGCAAGATATATAGATACAATATTCTATCTGTGGAAGAACAATTCTGAGTTCAGAGACATGTTTGGCAATACCAAGGGATTCTGTACATCGCATTATGCAGAATTGAGGAAGATGGCACCACAGTCACTTGGCAAAGAAGCACCGGAGTTCATTAAGGAGCTTGACAGGCTTTATATGGATAATATGAAGCGGGTAAGGGATGACCTTGAATGGCTGATAAAGAAATTTGATTACAGATATGCCAATGAGCCTGCAGGGAATTCCAAAGACGCCATACCAAGGGCGATAGTTAAGATTAATTCAACAGATATAGATAATCAGAATCTATAGTGTTAATGAATTATAAGATAATATCAGCTAAATAATAAAGCAGTAACAGACATGGGATATACTCATATATTATGTATCTCATGTGTGGTTACTGCTTTTTGTATATATTAATATGCTGCAATAAGCTGCAGACCGACGGTTAATCTTAATTGCTGCCGGTATTAACGTACATGCAGAATATAGAGCATTACCGTACATATTACAAGGCACAGTATAGTTGCCGGGAGAGCATATCTGCAATACTGTCCCCATGTGATGTGGTGGCCGTTTCTTGAAGCTATTGATGTTCCTACTACATTGGCTGATGCTCCTATAGGAGTTGCGTTGCCACCGATATCGGTACCGAGTGCGAGAGTCCAGGCGAGTGTCTCAACAGGTATTCCCTGTGTTATGGCAAGAGCCTTTATTACGGGAACCATGGTTGCTGCAAATGGGATGTTATCTATGATTGCACTTGCCAATGCAGAGAACCATAATATTACACATACCATAACCATGACATGTCCCCCGCTTGCCCGGCTGATAAGGTCAGCAAGCAGGTCAAGGATATGTGTCTGCTCAAGACCGCCTACAACAATGAAAAGCCCGACGAAGAAATATATAGTCTTCCAGTCTATGCCGCGCAGCAGTCCGCCTTTGACATCAACAGATGTGACAAGCGTAAGTACTGCGGCGATTATACCGATTGATGCTACAGTTATGCCTGTCTGTGCATGTGTGACGAGCAGGAATACAACCATCAGGAAAATCATTGTGCTGATCATGAATCCCAGCCTGTTGCTTATGGCTGAAGAAGGATCAGGCATGGCAGAAGAATCGGCCATATGTGAGCCTTCTTTCAGCTTCTTTGCAAAACAGAGATAAAAATATATAATCATGGCAATAAGTGCAATAAGGATGATTATGCCGGTATTAGTAAGGAAATCCATGAATGTAAGTCCGAGAGATGTTCCGATTATAATATTGGGCGGGTCACCGCTCATCGTTGCAGCTCCACCGAGATTGGCACAGAAAATCTCAGGAAGAATCATATATACAGGATTAAACTTAAGAAGGCCGGATAATTCTATAGTTATTGCAGTCAGAAAAAGTACAACCGTTATACTGTCAATAAACATTGATAATACCGCTGATAATACCATAAATGTTATAAAGATGGGAACTATCCGGTATCTGACTGCTTTGGCAAGCCACAGACACAGCCATCTGAAAAATCCTACCTTTCCCATTCCTTCGACAAGAACCATCATTCCAAAGAAAAACAGGATTGTTGACCAGTTAATTCCGGAAGAAGCAGATTCTGAGATGCCCGGAGCATACCAGAATTCGGATGTGGTAAAGCACCGGAGATTAAGTGTATCCAAGATTGCGGATGTGCTGTGCATACATATGCCGAATACGACGATAATCATGGCAGCAGCACCTATGAGAGCCGGAATGTACCGTTCAACTTTGCCGCTGATAATGCAGGCAAACATAGTGATGAAGATAATTACTGCAAAAATCTGACTTACCATTATTTATTACTCCTTTTTTAAAAATAGAAACACAAATTTTATTATAAACTAATTCCTGCCAACTTCAAGTTACAAGTTGCAATCCTGGCGGAAATTGGTAAAATATACATTATGGCACGCACAGGATTTGCGCTGTGCACAAACTTGATATGTGCATAAAACAGTGCAGAACAGGAGGATAGTGTGAAAAACAGATTAATATCTGTTTTTCACACAGCTATTTGTGCCGCAGGCGCCACAAATAGCATTTATCGCAGAGCCAAATCTGACATTTGGCCCGCGATTCCTCCGGCACTTTGTGCCTGCGGAATGGAGGATATTATGGCTTCAAAGGTATATTTTTCATCACAGATTTCAAAGGAACGTATGGTAGATATGTATAAGGCACTTGGTGTCAGTCTTGCGGGAAGTGTAGCTGTTAAGCTTCATTCCGGTGAGGAGGGTAACCAGAATTATCTCAGGCCGGAATTTATGAAAGATATAATAGAATATGTCAATGGAACCGTCGTTGAGTGCAATACCGCTTATGAGGGAGCACGTAACACAACCGAAAAGCATAAAAAGCTTATGAGCAGCCACGGCTGGAGTAAGTACTTTGATGTGGATATTATGGATGCAGACGGACAGATGGAGCTTCCCGTGCCTGAGGGAAAGCAGATTAAGGTCAACTATGTAGGCAGGAATCTTGCAGATTATGATTCGGTACTTGTTCTTTCACATTTTAAGGGACATCCTATGGGAGGCTTCGGAGGAGCACTTAAGAACATTTCAATCGGAATAGCTTCTTCATATGGCAAGGCATACATTCACGGAGCAGGAGAACCTGATAAGATGTGGACAGCTGATCATGACGCATTCCTGGAATCAATGGCTGATGCTGCAAAGTCGGTTATTGATTACGAGAAGGGCAATATGGCATTTATTAATGTTATGTGCAACATGAGTGTAGATTGTGACTGCTGTGCGGTTGCAGAGGATCCATGCATGCAGGATATAGGAATACTTGCAAGCCTTGATCCTGTTGCGCTTGACCAGGCATGTATTGATCTTGTGTATGCATCTGAGGATCCGGGAAGAGATCATCTTACAGAGAGAATAGAATCAAGAAACGGTGTTCATACAATTGAGGCAGCAGCGGCAATTGGCGCAGGCTCAAGGGAGTATGAGCTTATCAACATTGATTAGGTGGTAACAGATGGATAAGATTAAAGAATGTGTTAACTGCGGTGCTGCAATAAGTGCTGAAGATGCAGAATGTCCATACTGCCATTATATGCAGTATGATGCGGCAGAAGCCCGGTACATGGATACTCTTGAGTCAATGAATGACAGTATGGGCAGCCTTGACAGAAATACGCGTAAAATTGCCAGAAAGGACATTGTAAAGAGTGTTCTTATTACTCTGGCAGCTGCAGCAGTATTTGCAGGGATAGGCTCACTGTCAGGAATAGTACATGAAAAAACAGATTCATATTATTACGGAGAGAAGAGCAGGATTGTCAAAGGGCTTGACTGGTATGATGCCAATGCAGATGCTCTGGACAAGGCATATGAGGATAAGGATTTTGCAGGCATTTACAAGATAATCAATGCTGACAGCAAAGGTCCGTATTATAGTATTCTGCATAACTGGGAGCATTACGATATATATCAGATATATACAGGTTCATATGACAGATTTGAGCAGTATATGACTGATGAGGACAGAGACGGGCAGTATGTATTCGAGACACTATACCGTAATGCAATCAGTACGCTTGAAATTGAATATAAAAAAGATTCAGCTGCATCAAAGCTGTATGCCAGGTGCAGTGATGATGAAAAGAAAATTGTTGACGGATGGCTTGCCAACGTAAAGAAATTTCTTAAAGATGATGCGGGACTTACGGAAGAACAGTGCAGGGCTGACTATAATGATCTGTACAGCAGCGGATATATGGATTACTCAAAATCATCAGAATATGCACAGAAGTACTACAATGCTAAGGGAGGAACACAATGAAATGTAAGAATTGCGGAGCACCGCTGAATCTTAATGTGAAGTTCTGCCCTAACTGTGGTACGCCTAATGAAGAGGCGGCGAAGCATATTAAGGATATGGAGAATTACGGCAGAAAGTTTAACCAGACACGTAACCGTGTTGTAGGTAACAGTAAGTGGTTTGTTGAGTATATAGCACCTCTGACATCCATGGCGATTGCAGTTGTTATTTTTGCCGTAAGCTGGGTTGCATCAGCCGACGGCTTTGGATATACGCTTGCTGACGCTGCCAACAGTTCTTATAACAGGAGACATAAGACACAGATACAGAGCACAATGAATGAATACATAGACAGCGGTAAGTATGAGGAAGCGTATTTTGCCAATAGCAGGAGAGAATGGCAGCCTGACTTTGATGATGAGAGAGGCTGGGACAGCTTTTATTCGGTTATGTATGACTATAACCGCCTGCGCAGATGTATCACGGCGGATTTTGATCCGGCACAGGATAATGAATACTTGGCGCAGAATGTATATTCAGGAGCCGCAGAGGCAGTTTATAATATTTTCGATGAGTATGAACGCCTTGACAGGTCTTCATACCGTGTTCCGTCACAAAAATGCAGGGAAGCCGTGGAAAATATCATATCAGATACGAAGCTTTTTCTAAAAGCGTACTGTAATCTTACGGATGATGATATTATAAATCTGCCGTCTTTGGACAGAAATGGTGTATTAACGCTTATTACAGGGAGAATGAATGATGCGCAAAAATAAGGCAGTTAAGATATTAAGGAATACAAAAAAGACAGCGCTGCTCATATATGCGGCTGCATTCATACTTCTTATTGTGGCAGGAGTAAGGGTATCGGGAATTACAAAAGAGGCTGTAAGAGGTAATGACAGACATAAGCCGTATGAATTCTATGAGCTGTACAATGATTTTTCAAATCATGACTATGCACGGCTTCAGGAAAAAGTGCATACCAATATTGCATTAGGTGCCAATCCCGGCAGTGACGAGAAGCAGCTGTATGATTTTGCGTTGAGTTATGAGGCGGCAGTTAACTATTATATGTACACAAAAAACGGAATGAATGACAAGGCACAGGCTTGCAGGACAGACTTTTCGGAGCATGAAGGAGCAATAACGCGTAAGCTGCTGCTTGATGCACTTGAGGATGTTAAGAGTACTTACGGAATATCTTAATAAAATAAATATTTTAAAATTGACATTTTGTGTTATAATAGAACGCGTGCAGTATGAATGAAATTGGAGATAATACATAATGAAGAACAAGATTATTACATTTGGCGAGATAATGCTCCGCCTTACACCTGAGAACAATGACAGATTTGTACAGTGTCATTCATTTGAAGCAGTATACGGAGGTGGAGAGGCTAACACAGCCGTATCACTTTCTAACTTTGGAGTTGACTGTGCGTATGTAACCAAGCTCCCTGAGAACGGAATAGGTCAGAGTGCTGTTAATTCACTTCGTCAGTATGGCGTTGATATTAGTAACATTGTACGTGGAGGAGAACAGATTGGTATCTACTTCCTTGAGAAGAAGACGAGCCAGCGTCCTTCTAACGTAGTATATAACAGAAGCGGTTCAGCCATTGCACTTGCAACTGATGCTGATTTTGACTGGGATAAGATATTTGAAGGAGTTACATGGTTCCATTTTTCAGGAATTACTCCTGCAATCAGCGATAATCTTGCCGGAATATGTCTTAAAGCATGTAAGATTGCCAAGGAAAAGAACATTACAGTAAGCTGTGACCTTAACTACAGAAGTAAGCTGTGGAGCGGTGAGAAGGCTAATGAGGTAATGTCTGAGATCTGTAAGTATGTTGATATCTGTATCGCCAATGAGGATGATGCAGTAGGAATATTCCAGATTAATCCGGGTCCTGAGGTTGCCAACCGCAACGAGTACATAGCAGAAGAACTTATGAAGAGATTCCCGTTCAAGATGGTAGCTTCGGTATGGCGTACAGAGAAGTCAATAACAACATTTGAGCTTCAGGCAATGGTATATACAGATGGCAGGGCATATTACAGCAAGCCATATTATATGGATATCCTTGACTATATCGGTGCCGGAGACGCATATTGTGCAGGTCTTATCTATGCATATATACAGAACTATGAGCCACAGAAGATGGTAGAGTTTGCTAACGCTGCAAGCTGTCTGAAGCACACAGTAAGCGGTGACTTCAACCTTGTAACGGCAGATGAAGTATACAGACTTGCTTTCTCGGAGAGCGGCAACGAGGTGCAGAGATAATCAGTATAGTGCTGATTAAGAGATATTAATAATTAAAATCCCACAGGCCCAATGATTGTAATGATTATGCGTAAGTGCTTAATCAAAGCAATCAGAGTCTGTGGGATTATTAGTCTGTAGTATGGAGCCAATGGATTCCCCGGATGTTATCTGCGCCGCTTACCTATGTGGACTTCGGGAATGGCAACTCCTTCATAACTGACTTCATGCTCTTTGGATTCATCACAGTCCATAAAAACATCATCAGTGACAGCCGCATCATCTGAAGAGCTATCCGGTGTAATGCTGCTATCTGCCGTCTCATCCTGTCCGGTGTGGACTTCAGGAATTGCCAGATTATCATATGTAAGATTAAAGTCTTTCTTTTCACGTCTTTTTTTACCGAACATAAATCATTCCCCCAAATCTGTAATTATTAATTATAGAATATTAATGAAAAATGTTATAGCAAGGCTGTTAAGGAAATCTGCAAAAAGGCTTCCGACAAGGGGTATCAGAAGATAAGCCTTGACAGAAGGGACATATTTGTCACAGAGTGCCTGCATATTAGCCATGGCGTTAGGGGTTGCTCCCATACCGAAGCCACATGTCCCCGCAACGAGCACTGCTGCATCGTAATCCCTGCCCATAATATAGAATTCAATAAAATATGTAAACAGACATATAAGAATTACCTGGGCACCAAGGAGAATCACAAGTGGCAGGGCAAGTGAAGCCAGCTGCCACAGCTTAAGCGTAATCATAGCCATTCCAAGGAAAAGTGAGAGAGATATACCACCTATGTCATTAATCTCACCCATGTGAATAGATACCTTGCCGGTATATTCTGCAATATTGCGTATAAGTGCAGCTGCAAGCATCGCACCTATATATATCGGAAATGTAAGTCCTGTCTTGGTAAGCATCCATGAGAATATTGTTCCAAGTCCGATGGCGAGGATAAGCTGGAATACTGCTGAAGCAAACATATTCGGATGTCTTGCGTGCTTTTTCTCATCCTCGACCAGAAGACTGTCATCCTCAGAAATTGCAGTCTCAAGAAGATTCTTCTTCTCAATAAGGCGTTTGCCGAGAGGACCGCCTACAAGGCTTCCGGATATAAGTCCGAAGGTCGCTGCGGCTGTACATATTGTAGCCGCACCCTGTACATTGAAATCTTCAAGGACAGGACCGAAGGCTCCGGCAGTTCCGTGACCGCCGACCATGGGAATCGAACCTGTGCACATTCCTATAAGAGGGTTAAGCCCGAGAAGCTTGGACAGTCCTATTGCCAGCAGATTCTGCGAGATAATTAATGCCATAACAAGGGCAAGGAATATTGCGAGCGACTTACCACCCTTCTTAAGCACCTTAAGATTTGCCTGAAAGCCTACAGATGTAAAGAAGAATACCATACAGACTTCCTTGAGTACATCATCAAAAGAAAATTCAGCTATTCCCGTGCTGTAGCATATGCATGTGAATATTGCAAACAGAAGACCGCCTACAACGGGTGCCGGAATACAGAATTTTTCGAGAAAATGTATCCTGCGTCTTAAAAAGCTTCCAAGCATGAGAACCAGTACAGCGAGTGCGAGCGTCTGGTACATATCTAAACGTATTTCCATATTTTATAAACCTTACTTCCTAATTACTATTTTAATTCTGTATAAATGCTTTATCATTCTGTTGCAACAGTTATTCCCTGCTGTGCATAATATTCGGCGGCACCGGGATGAAACGGTATCGCAATGCCATCTGTTGCCGAATTCAGGCTGATGTGAAGATCAAGAGGTGTCGCATACTGCAGCTCATGAATATTATCAAACAGCATAGAAGTAAGTTCCCTGACTGTCTCATTGGACAGGCTGTCAGAAGCAAGCAGTACAGACTGGACACCGACGGTATTGATATCTTCTGTCTGCCCCTGGTATGTTCCGGCAGGAATAGTGACTTTGGTGTAACACGGATATGCAGATATCAGCTTTGCCACACACTTGTCATCAAGACTGATTATCCTGATATCATATTCCTTGGTCAGCTCACCTATCATAGTTGTTGCAAGACCGGCAGTACAGAAGAATGCATCGATTTTCCCTTCGGCAAGCTGCTTAGCCTCGTCAGTATAGTCAAGATTAACAGTATTAACAAGACCGAATGAAAGACCGTTGGATTCAAGAATCTGTTTTGCATTAAGCTCAGTTCCCGATTCGGTTGCGCCGATGCTTACATTCTTGCCTATGAGGTCATCAACGGAATATATATCGCTGTCTCTGCCGACGATAATCTGGCATGCCTCCGTATACAGAGCTGCAACGGCGCCATAGCCTTTGTACCTTGTTCCGTCGAATGAACCGGATCCGTTATAGGCGTCCTGAATAAGATCTGCCTGAGCAATTCCAAGCTCAATGTACTTTCCTGAGAGAAGCCGGATATTAGCTGCGGAGCCTGCTGTATTCTTAACTTCAAATGTCATGTCGGGCTTATCTTTGGCTGCGATACCTGTGAAAGAGCTTGCAAATGAATAGTACATTCCACCTATATCAGCAGAACCGAACCGTATGTTTTTCTGTCGGCTGTCACAGCCGGCAAGTGAAGCGATAATCACAGTCAGACATAACATAATACATATACTTTTTTTCATGGTTATCCCCATTTCTGTTGAATTCATTATAAAGAAAAAAGGAAAGTGCCTGTAATATACAGAATACCTTTCCCCTTTACCACAATAATTTTATCATACGAATATATATTTTTCAATAATCAAAGGTTGTATTAATTATGCAAAAGTTGCATAATGTATAGAATATAAGGGATTATTAATTTGGATGCGACAGGTATCTGATGGAGGATAAATAATGGAAAATTATCAGGAACAGTGTAATTCCGAACTTCGGAATCAGGAGATAAAATCAAACATGCGTACACTGACAGGATTTATGTGGATGATGATTGCAATAACATTAATGTGGCTGTTGACGCTTGTACGTTTTTTTGATGTTAATGCAGAAGTATTTTCTAAGGCATATATAATGTCTGCAATTCTGCTTATACCGATTGTATACATATATTTCAGATCGGATATATCAAAGCCGTGGGTAAAGTATTTTCTTATAGCGTCAATATGCATTATATCAGCGATAATAGCATCATTTCTTACATTCCATGTAGTACTGGTATATGTATTTCCGCTTCTGCTTGCAGTACAGTACAGAGAGAGAAAGGTACTGTGGGCAGCTCTTATAATGGATATTACAGGTGTTGTGATAAGTTCATTAACAGGGTACTATTACGGATTATGTGACCTTAATCTTTTATTTCAGAGCAACCATACATTAAGCTGGTATCTTGGAATTATGAATGAGGGGCATATAATTATACCTTTTAATGAGAATATAAACTTTATACTGCTTGTGTATGAGGCGCTTCCACGTTCATTTATACTGTTTATATTCACAATCATGTTAAGATATTCGGTTATCACAAGCCATGAGGATGCAATAAGGATAGCAGACCTTACATACCATAAGGATACTGACTTAAGAACCAAGCTGTTCAATAAGAATAAGTATGAAGAGATGGTAAAAGGCTATTATCCGTCAGTAAAGCGTGTCGCAGTAATATTCTGGGATATTAACAATCTTAAGAAGACTAATGATTCGTTCGGACATGCCATGGGTGATGCACTTATTGAGACGATGGCACTGCGGCTGTACGAACAGTCAGACAGCAGAAAATGCACGTACAGGGTTGGCGGAGACGAATTTGTAATGATAATTGAGAATCCCAAGCCTGATGAAGCAGAGGAGGTTATACAAAAAGTAAAGACAAGCCTTGAGCAGTGCAGGGCCGCAGGAGGCATTTATGTATCGAGCGCGGTCGGATGTGAAGAGGGCTTTGGATCTGATATTGAACTTGTAATTAAGGCGGCAGATAAGAATATGTATGATAATAAAAGGAGCAGCAGGGAGGGCAGGGACTGATAATGACAGGTTATGTATGTATTGCCGGAATCGGGCTGGCTGTTATGTTTTTTGCTGCTCTGATTATTACAGCATATTATATATATCGCGGCGTATTTGTGTATCCGGAATCTGAGCGTGATGAGCCTGATTATATCCCTGACAGCGCATTATATCATGGAATGGAGTCTGACCTTGCCGGATGTATGAAGAATATGAAAAATGATTCTTCAAAAGAACTCTCGGTGATGTCTTATGACGGACTCAGGCTCTGCGGCAGGTTGTATGAAGGAGATGCGGATGCGCCTGTTGTGATATTTTTCCATGGATATCATGGAACATATATGCGTGACGGATATGGAATGTTCAGATTCTGCAGGGAACACGGATACAGAATTCTTCTCGTCGATGAGCGCGCACATGGGAAAAGTGATGGTGACACAATTACATTTGGAATTAAGGAAATGCATGACTGTATAAGCTGGATAAAGCTGGTGGATAATATGTACACGGAAAATGCCGGCATAATTATAGCAGGTGTATCGATGGGGGCGTCTGCCGTACTTATGGCAGCAGGGTACAAAGAAGGTACAGCTATTCCAAAGAGTGTTATTGCAGTTATAGCTGACTGTGCATTTACTTCTGTGCGTGACATTATAAAAAGCATGTGCCAAAAATTGCATTACCCGGTGCATATATCATATGCACTCGCATGGCTTGGTGCACTGGTATTCGGACATATGAATATAAGCAGCACGGCTGTGGCGTCTGCTGAGGCGGCGGTGAGTGGTATAAGAATACCGGTGCTTTTCATTCATGGAAGTAACGATTCAGTAGTACCTTCTTCTATGTGTGACAGGTTGTATAATGCGTGTACGGCTTACAAAAAGCAGCTTGTTATCAGCGGTGCGGATCATGCGGTTAATGCATTGACTGCCTATAATGCATATGCGGATGCTGTCGGTGAATTTATAAAAAAGTGCGGAAAGGGATATTATAATGAAAAATCTGAAGATTAAAAGTGCTGTCATAACTGCAGTGACAGCTATTGTAGTTGCCACTGCGTCATTTGGTCTGTATACGGCTTGGTATTATCACGATGATGAGGCTGCGGCAGCTTATATCGCAAAGCCTACAGAGCAGTCTGCAGATGATGATGACGATGATGATGGCACCATAGGCAGATCACCTCTTATAGACACTCTCAATCAGAACTTTAAGGTGCAGCTCCCTGTATATCGCGATGGGAGCACAACGGCAGTGAAGGAAGTTGGCAAGGGCTGCAGTATAGCATTTGATGATTACAGTGATGAATATTTTTATTACGCTCCCGCTGATGGGGCTATTGTTTTCTATACACCGGTATTCGGAGCAAAAACGGCTAACACAAAGTACACCCGTTCTGAACTCAGGGAGATAAGCGGCAGCAGTACCAGAGATAACTGGGGCTGGGATGGGAAGCATACACTTGTGACAACAGAGTCTGTAACTAAGATTCCCGCAAATGGCAAAGTTATGGTGTGTCAGGTGCATGCAATCCAGACAGACGGCGGGAACGGACCGGTTCCGGTAAAAGTTATCTATGAAGGCAATGCAGAGCGGATTGTCGTAAGTTTTACAATATCTCCGGCGGGAAAGGCTGCTGACAGATACTATTTTGATAATGTAAAGATTGGACAAAAATTTACGACAGCTATCGATATAACAGATGGCAGGGCTATGGTTACAATAGAAAGCAATGGTGAAAAGAAAAGCTTTGAACATGATTTTAAGTCTCAGTATGAGAATTATGCTGCATGGTCAGAGTATCTTAATTACTTCAAGGCGGGGAATTATATTCAGGATGATTCGGACAGCAGCGACGGTGCAGCTTCAGAAGTAAGGATGTATGACATAGCGGTATCCCACCGGTAATGCCTGTCAGTCATTGGCATGTACCGGAAGAATTGCGCTGATTCTGGCTTTGAATCTGAATTTTTTGTCAATCAGTGAACCGATAATGCCGATTCCCTTGCCCATTGTGAATGCAGCGAGAACCGTTCCAATTCCGAGCCCTTCGATATGTCTCAGGCAATATCCGGTGAGTACGGCAGTTACAATAAGACATGTAACGTCAAAAGTAATCTTAATCTTTGAATAGCTGACTGATATAATATCGGACAGCTCACGTGGAAACAGGTCAGTTGGCGTTATCGGAAGTCCGCATCTGTTGGCAAGTGCAATTCCTATGCAAAGCAGCACATAACTTACTGCAAAATATGCAATTCTCCATGGAATTGTGTAAGGCAGAATCCCAATCCACAGTTCGTGAACATCAAGGAGCTCTCCAAAAGCGAATCCCACAACAAAACTGAACAGATATTGCGGAACAAATCGTCTGCGCAGAAGCATCAGACAGAGCACAAGGGTACCCTGAAAAATATATGTCCAGGTGCCAAGAGATACATGTGAAAAAACTCTTGAAAATGCATATGGCACACTTGAAATTGCTGAAATGCCGGCACCTGAATATAACATAAGAACCACACCGAAACTGTTGATAATAACAGAGATAATAAGAGTAAGTTCACCACTAATTGTGTGATAATTCCGTTCCGATAATTCTGAAATCATAATATTATATATTCTCCATTCTGCAGTCACAATCACTGCCAATATATTACACAACCTCACTAAATCTATAACTGAAACTGCTATTAATCAAATGAATAATTTTTATGAAACTATAGATTGAGTCTATTAAAATGCTGTATAATGAAAATAACAGATGAATACATATAACCATGAGGTAACAATCAATGAATCTTTTTTACCTGAAATATTTTGTTGAGCTTGCACATGTCAGACATTATACGAAGGCAGCACAGAATCTTTGCATAACGCAGCCGAGTCTCAGCCATGCGATAGCACAGCTTGAAAATGAGCTTGGGGTGCCGTTGTTTGAAAAGAATGGACGCAATACGACACTCACAAGATTCGGCAGGGAATTCCTTGTATGTGCGGAGAATACTCTAGCAACACTTGATTCGGGGGTTAAGGCGGCAAGAAGAAGTGCTGCCGGCGAAGGGCTGATAAGACTTGGATTCGTCAGACCTGCCGGAGTTGAATATGTGCCGCGGCTTGCAAGAGAATTCCTTGAAAAAAACAGTGGCAGTGATATACATTTTACATTTGATACAGGACCTACGGTAACACTTCTTGATGATCTGAAGAGAGGGAGATATGATGTTGTATTCTGTTCGGAGCCCTTTGGAGAGACGCAGCTTACGGCGGTGCCGGTAAGTAATCAGGAACTTGTGCTCATAACACTGGCAGAGCATCCGCTTGCCAACAAAAAGAGCATTAATCTTGATGAGGCGCTTGAATATCCGATGATATATTTTACAAGAGAATCCGGAATGCGTGCGGTTGTTGAGGAATTATTTGAAAAGACAGGGAAAAGTCCGAAGATAGCATATGAGACGCAGGAGGACCAGGTTATTGCCGGACTTGTTGCTAATGGATTCGGAATAGCGGTTGTGCCTTATATGGAGCTTTTGCACAGGCTTGGTGTAAGTATTATAAAGATTGCAAAGCCGCAGTACAGCAGAAAAATATACATGGTTACGGACAGCAGCATATATATGCCCCCTGTAGTAGAAAAATTTTGTGAATATGTAAAAATGTATTGACATTGAGTGGACTCTAAGGAAAAGAGCAATGTAAAGTGCTGAAAAATATAATAATTGTATAATGCAGAAGAACATCCATAATTCACGCAATAGTAATTATGGTTGTTTTTTTTCTTACAAATATTGGAATTTGTTTGAATATTGTGATAAAATTATTATAAATTTACAACTGAATATTGATGCTATGCATTATTGGCACACATAAGAGCTGGTGCTGATGCATCAGGGGATTGGAGGTAAGTATGAAACATAAGAGGTTATCAGGTCTGCTTGCACTGCTGATGTGCAGTGTGCTTATGGCAGGCTGTGCAGGTACGGCAGCAATTGATGATTATGCTGTTAATGAGGGATACGAACTGAAAGTGAGCAGTTCCGGAGCAGGTAATAAGGCCGGATCCGGCAAGAGTACACCGGGGATATCAAAGGATAAGATTAAAGTAGGAGTAATCCACCTGTCTGATCCGGCAGAAGGCAGTGGTTATACATATACCCATGATATAGGCATACAGGGCATGCAGCAGAATCTCGGACTTTCAGATTCACAGATTGTAAGAAAGAATAATATAAGTGATACTGATGCTGATGCGACACGCACCGCAATAAAAGAGTGCATAGATGCCGGCTGTAATATAATATTTACAACAAGCTGGGGATATATGCAGGCAACGGCTGAGATGGCAGAAGAGTATCCAGATGTATATTTCTCGCATGGAACCGGATATATGAGTAATGGCAGGAACTTTAATAACTATTTTGGAAGAATATATCAGGCAAGATATCTTAGCGGAATAGTTGCCGGAATGAATACAATGACGAACAGAATTGGATATGTTGCTGCAATGGGTTCGGACAGTGCAGAGGTGACAGGTGGAATAGATGCATTTGCACTTGGAATATATTCGGTTAATCCTGATGCGAAGGTGTATGTAAAGGTAACTAACAGCTGGTTTGATCCACAGGGAGAGGAAGCAGCTGCAAGAACACTGCTTAATATGAACTGTGATGTTATTGCACAGCATTGCGACACTGTATATCCACAGACACTTGCACAGGAAAAGGGGGTATACAGCATAGGATATAATTCAGATATGAGCAAAGAGGCCCCGGATGCGTGCCTCTGCAGTGTAACATGGAACTGGAGTGCGTATTATACATCTGCCGTACAGAGCGTAATTGATGGAACGTGGGATGGCAGCAATTATTATGGAGGAATGAACGAGAATCTTGTAAGTATTACATCAGTTGCGAGCTTTGCGGCACCGGGCACACAGGAGAAGGTGAATGAGGCAAAGCAGCAGATTCTTGCCGGTAAGAACGGAGTATTTGACGGTGTTATTGAGACTAATACCGGAGCAACTGTGGGAACGGCAGGTAAGACACTTGATGATTCGACGATAACAGGCAGAATTAACTGGTATTTTAAGACAGTAAGCGTTGTTGAATGATTTGACGGGGTGAACGTGCGGCATGCTTTGATTGGCAGGGGTGCCGCAGAATGGAGAGGAAAATGAGTATAAAAAAGAAAATACTTGCTATGACAATTGGTCCGGTCTTAATTCTGGGACTTATATCGGTTTCATTTACACTGACAATGGTAAAAAGCGCAATGACAGATGAGATACAGGATGCGCTTAAGGGAACTGCAGCGGCAACGCTTGCTGCATATGACCAGAATGCAGGCGATTATATACAGGCAAGTAATGGAGACATATGGAAGGGAAGTTATAATATCTCCAAGTCGGAGAGTCTTGTAGATGGAATCAAAGAGAATACGGGAATGGATGTAACATTCTTTTACGGAAGCCAGAGGATAATGACCTCGGCAAAGGATGGGAATGGTGACAGACTGCTTGGTTCTCCTGCAGGAGAAGTTATTATTGAAAATGTCCTTAATAAAGGCGGGAGTTATTTCAGCAAAAATGTATCACTTAACGGGACACTTAACTATGGATATTTTACACCTGTATACCAGAATGGAAGCAGTACTGATATCGTAGGAATGGTATTTGTCGGAACGGATAAGGAACAGAAGAATGCGGTAATAAACCATATAATGCTTACGATAGGCGTAGCTGTATGTGTTGTTATGATTATATGTGCCGGTGCAGGCATTAAGATGTCATCTGCAATGAGCAGAAGTATCAGAACGAGCATAGGAGTTGTTGAGAAGGTTGCAGGAGGCAATCTGGATGTGTTGGTTGATGATAAGCTGCTTAACAGAAAAGATGAGATCGGAGATCTTTCTAAGGTTACAATAAAGCTTCGGGATGCAATGAAGACAGTTATCATGGATATATCAGCGAATGCAAATGCACTTCTTAATGCGGGAACTGACCTCAAGTCTGTAGCAGATAAGACCAATGGAACAATGGAGCAGGTAAGATCAGCGGTGACGATGATTGTTGACAATTCAAGTGAACAGGCCAGAAATTCACAGAGCACTTCAGAGCATATGAAGATTATGGGCGAGAATATAACTGAGACATCAGGCGAGGTCGATATGCTTGATAACAATGCAGCGTCAATGCAGCAGTCAAGTGAGAAAGCATCAGAGACACTTGAAAAGCTGAGAATAATTAACACTGACGTAGAACGTATTATAAACGATGTCAAAGAACAGACCATAAGAACGAATAATTCAGTCCAGAAGATACAGGACGCAACTTCATTTATATCATCAATTGCAGAAGAGACGAATCTTCTCAGCCTTAATGCTTCAATAGAAGCAGCAAGGGCAGGAGAGAGTGGTCGTGGATTTGCAGTCGTTGCAGAACAGATTAAGAAGCTTGCGGAACAGTCTAATACATCAAGCCAGGAGATAGATGATACGGCAAGAATTCTTATGGAGGATTCAACGAAGGCGGTTGAACTCATGAAGCAGATGCAGGATATAATGGTAAGCCAGAGTGCAAGCATGGAAGAGACACAGGCTGTTGTTGCCGGTGTACTTGCAGAGATTGAAAGCTCCATGAAGAGTATTGAGCTTATAAAGACCAGCACTCATAAGCTTGAAGCATCACGTAATAAGGTGGTGTCAGCAGTTGATGAGCTTTCAGAGATTGCACAGAATAATGTCGAAGGTACCAAAAAGACGCATCAGGAGACCGAGGAAGTGGCAGATACATTCAGACAGGTGTCAGATAGCGCTGAAAAGCTGAGAGAGATAGCAGGGCAGCTGGCAGACAGTATAGATTATTTTAAGATATAAATATAATATTGATAAAACTAAAAACAGATGCACTGTGTTATATAATCAACGGTGCATCTGTTTTAGTTTGCTTAAATTACGCAATATCAGCATAGAACTTTCGGGAGTGTCATTCTACCGGCGCATTGCAGATAATCTTCGTCGAAGGATATGCGGCGGCGAGCTTATCTGTGAATGTATCAACTAATTCATCATACCCCCATAACACAACTACATAATCCTCTGTCACGGCTATCACATACTTGTCCGGAAATCCGTCGAGCCAGTGACGCTGTACAATGTTGGCCTTGACAGCATCTGTTACGGTTGATGAATCAGCAGGATTCTTGAGGTGGAAAACACCGCAGGTAAATGCGTTGGCAAGCATCATATGTGACAGGGATGCAGCATTGTCAATCTTGTCAGCACAGTCCGCAGGAAAACCGAGAGCACGGTCAAGTCCATCAATGTCACTGACTGAATATACGCCGGGTGCATCTTCAGTGGCATTATTATGTGATACATCGCCTCCTGCAGCATAGAATCGTTCATCTTCATTGTAACTGTTCCATACAGTATTAAGAAGTTCAAGCGAACTGCCGATTGCATGCTGCGATGCCTGTGTGCTTCCTGCTGCGGTATTATTGCCGTTGTTGCCGGTGGTGCAGCCTACAAATGACGAGATGACTGCGGTGCCTGCAAGTATAAAAATCCAATGTCTGAAACCTTTATTCATAAAAACCTCCATTCTTGCGCTGCTTTCAAGCG
The DNA here is from genome assembly GCA_025146925.1 of [Bacteroides] pectinophilus. NCBI lineage: Bacteria > Bacillati > Bacillota > Clostridia > Eubacteriales > [Bacteroides] pectinophilus. Next base: position 645,823 of record CP102260.1, read on the forward strand.
CATCTTAAGTTTGTGCGTAAGCACAAACCTTGCGTGTGAAAAATGTATTTTTCACACTAACCTCCATAAAAATAAAACACCGATAATATAAATCTGCAGATTCTAATATATAGATTTTTTAATATTATAACATGGAAAGTTGTATTTTGAAAGGATAAAAGTGCAGCCGGTGCAGTGGAATTCCGGTAGTGAATTTTCATAGATTTTACACAATTAATATATTTATGTGATAGCAGCAGTTACGTTTGTAATGTACGATGAGAGCAGTTCATTGAAAGGAAACAGCTGTATGAAAAAACGGATGTGATTGATACTAATGTCTTTATTCAGGCATCATATGCGGTAAAAAGGCTGTAATAAAGCCGTAAGAAGGCTGGAGGGAATATATTTGAAATACAGTGAAATTATTAAAAATGAGGAAGTCCTTGCATATATACGCAAGGGCAATGAAAAGCTTGGCATGCTTGGTTATACCGACCCTTCCGAGGTCCATACCGCAATAGTGGCAAAGCATGCTGCAATGATACTTAAGCAGTTCGGGTATCCTGAACATGATATAGAGCTTGCCAAGATTGCCGGATTTATGCATGACATAGGTAATGCAGTCAACAGAAGCCATCATGCAGAGTATGGTGCAATTCTTGCCGTACAGATATTGGAAAAGGCGGGTATGAGCCTTGAGGACCGTGTTGAGGTAATGTCTGTAATAGGTAACCATGATGAGTCAACGGGTGGCGCTTATGATGCAATATCTGCGGCACTTATTATAGCTGATAAGACGGATGTGCGCCGCAACCGCGTGCGCAATACAGACCTTGCCAGCTTTGACATACACGACAGGGTCAATTATGCCGTTACGGAGGCAAAACTTAAGCTTAATACCGAAAAGTCAGTTATATCGCTTAACCTTAAGATAGACGAGAACATATGCACAATGTATGAATATTTTGACATATTTTTAGGGAGGATGATGATGTGCCGCAAAGCAGCGGAGATACTTGGAGCACGTTTTAAGCTTACAGCTAACGGAAGTAAGGTTTTATAAATATACAGCGGACAGATATATTAAGAGACAGACACATAAGGAGAATAGTGTGAAAAACAGATTAATATCTGTAACAGATTAATATCTGTTTTTCACACAGCTATTTGTGGTGCCTGCGGAATGGAGAATATTATGCCATCTACATATGCTCACTACAGAATGGGAAAAGAATTGATTAAAGCACTGTCTGAGAGCCGGCAGACGATAATACGCAATAATATTGAGCTTTATCTTATAGGACTTCACGGGCCGGATATCCTTTTCTATTATAAGCCGCTTAAGCGTAACCATGTAAACAGCGTGGGGTATGGCATGCATGAAAGAAGCGGACGGGAGTTCTTTGAAAATGCTGCAAAAGTAATTAAAGCACATCACGGTGATGACGCATACAAGGCATATGTATATGGCGTGATATGCCACTTCTCACTTGATGTAATGTGCCACGGATACATAGATGAAAAGATACAGGCAAGCGGAGTAAGCCATGCAGAGATAGAAGTTGAATTTGACAGAATGCTTATGCTGCTTGACCATCTTGACCCGGTCAGACATGTACTTACCGGACATATAGTGCCATCAGATTATAATTCATCAGTGATACACTGCTTTTATAATGGCATAGAGCGCAGGGAAGTGAAGAAGGCGCTTGGAGGAATGATTTACAATAACAGTCTGCTTCTTGCTCCGTCAAGAATCAAAAGGGCGTTAATATACCTGCTATTGCTTGTCTCAGGTAATTATAAGGAAATGCATGGCCTTATTGTCAATTACAGGAAAAATTCTAAATGTGAAGACAGCAACAGGCAATTAATGCAGCTGTATAAAAAGGCAGGGAAGAAAGCAGTCATGCTGATTGAAGAGTATGATGGATACCTTGACGGAACACATCCGCTTAATCCGATATATAACTATACATTTGGTTCTAAACCGGGCGAAGCTTGTACAGATGCCCCGGCTGGGAAGAAAGAAGGTTACAAAGATGCGGTTTAGACTTACAAAAAATGAACGTAACTGGGTACTGTATGATGTTGGCAATTCAGCTTTTGTACTATTAGTATCAACTATAATGCCGATATATTTTAATTACCTGGCCGGCAATGCGGGGCTTTCATCAGCAGACTATATGGCCTATTGGGGATATGCGGCTTCAATTGTTACAATTATTGTTGCAGTTCTGGGTCCTGTTATGGGCACACTTGCAGATACAAAGGACTTCAAGAAGCAGGTATTTACAATATCAATGCTTGCCGGTGCAGCAGGCTGCATATGCCTTGGGCTGGCAAGACAATGGGTGATGTTTATTATTATTTACATTATTGCAAAGACGGGTTTCTCATGCAGCCTTATATTTTATGACTCAATGCTTACTGATATAACTGTTGATGAAAGAATGGACAATGTGTCATCACATGGATTTGCATGGGGGTATATAGGAAGCTGCATTCCGTTTGCAGCGTGTCTTGTACTTGTGCTTGGCGCAGGAAGAATAGGCATATCAATGGAAACTGCAATGACGGTTACATTTGCAGTAACAGCTGTATGGTGGATTGCAATGACAATTCCGCTGCTTAAGACCTATAGGCAGAAATATTATGCTGAGAAAAAGAAGAATGCGGTAAAAGACAGTTTTGCAAGACTTGGGAATACATTTAAAAATGTAAAACAGAATAAAAAAGTATTCGTGTTTCTGCTTGCATTTTTCTTCTATATTGATGGCGTGTATACAATAATAGATATGGCTACAGCATACGGACAGGCGCTGGGGCTTGACAGCACCGGACTTCTGATGGCACTGCTTGTCACACAGATAGTAGCATTTCCATGCTCTATCGCATTTGGCAGATTGTCTCAGAAGATAAAATCAGAGAGGCTTATAATTGTATGCATTACTGCATATTTTGGCATTGCTGTATTCGCAATGTTTTTACATACACAGGCTCAATTCTGGATACTTGCGATAGTTGTTGGAATGTTTCAGGGAGGGATACAGGCACTTTCACGTTCTTACTTCACCAAAATAATTCCTGCAGGACAGTCAGGGGAATATTTTGGGCTGATGGATATATGCGGCAAAGGCGCATCATTCATGGGAACAACCATTGTAAGTGTTGTATCGCAGATGACGGGCAATGTAAGTAAGGGCGTTGGAATGATAGCTGTATTGTTTGTTGCAGGCATGGTATTTTTCATATACTCATTAAGAGTTGAACCTGAGAAAAAGGAGCAGCGGGAAGAACTTATAAAAAGTAAGCTGGCTGTTACGGAAGAATATTAAAATCATATTGATATGAATAAAATCATATAATGCGTGACACACTTTTCAAGTACGGATATTAAGATATATATCATGCTGTATGGCAGTGATATGTTGTAATATGCCGAATCTTGACAAGTGTGTTATTTTATTATAAAAGTAATATAGCAATGCGGGTGATTAAAATGTCAGATCCGGCATCATATAACAATATTCTGATTCCCGGATATAAGTTTTCCGGATATATGAGGAGCACTATGAGGTACGATATAGCAGTAATAGGAACAGGACCGGCAGGAGTGTCAGCCGCAATTACGGCAAAAGTCCGTAATAAGAATATTATTCTGATAGGGCCGGAGTCGATGAGCCGGAAGATCAGGAAAGCCCGGACAATCAGGAATTATCCGGGGCTGCCTGATATAAGCGGTGACGCTCTTGCTGATGCGTATAATAAGCAGCTTGCGTCGCTTGGAATAGAGATTACAGATACAAAAGTGAATATGGTATATTCAATGGGAAACTATTTTTCATTACAGACGTCAGGCGGCATTCTCGAGGCATCAGTGGTCATACTGGCAACCGGGGTTATACCCGGAGCTTCTCTGCCCGGGGAGAATGACTATTTGGGGAGAGGCGTAAGCTATTGTGCTACATGTGATGCTTTATTTTATAAGGGAAAGACAGTGGCTGTTATAGGATATTCACAAAAAGCAGAGGAAGAAGCTGAATTCCTTGCAGAGACATCAGAAAAGGTGTATTATTTCCCTGTGACCGGAGCGGAATATAAGAATTGTGGAATAGGTGGGGATGACGTACAAGGCGCTGCCGCGCCAGAGAAATATCATAACATAGAGGTCATATATGATATTCCTCAAAAGATTACAGGAGAACTGAAAGCAGACACACTTGTATGCTCCGGCAGAAGTTATCAGGCTGATGGCATATTTGTTCTCAGGGATAATATAGCTGCGGACAGGCTTGTTCCGGGACTTAATATGGTGAACGGACACGTTGAGACAGACATGTCAATGTGTACGAACATTAAGGGGTGCTTTGCGTGTGGAGATATAACAGGCACGCCATATCAGTATATAAAGGCAGCAGGACAGGGGAACGTGGCTGCATTGTCTGCAGTGGACTATCTTAAGACATTATTATAAGAATGGAGATAGTGTGAAAAATCAGCCTGATAGCTGATTTTTCACACAGCTGTTTGTGCCGCAGGCGCCACAAACAGCATCTATCGCAGAGCCAAATCTGACATTTGGCCCGCGATTCCTCCGGCACTTTGTGCCTGCGGAATGGAGATTAGTATGGTTAAGAAGATTAAAAATAATGATTTGAGCGAAGTTAAGGCAAGTGGATGCGCACTTGTTGATTTTTCGGCAGCATGGTGTGGACCATGTAATATGCTGGCACCTGTACTTGAGGAGCTTTCGGATGAGATGGATGGCGTGGCATTTTTCAATGCAGACGCAGAAGCCAATATGGAGCTGTCATCAAAGTATGGAGTTACGAGCATCCCTGCACTTTTTATATTCAGGGACGGACGTCCGGTAGCACAGACGGTAGGTTTCCAGCCTAAGGAAGTAATTAAGGGCTGGATAGAGAGTAACAGGAATTAATATACATCTGAATAAAACATATAAAAGAGGTTTCAAATGCGTTCAAAAAAAATAGATATGACCAAGGGACCGATTTTAAAACTTGTTTTTCTATTTGCACTGCCGATATGTGTGGGAAATGTGCTGCAGATGCTTTATAATACCGTAGATTCGATTATTATAGGCAACTTCTGTGGCGCAGCTTCACTGGCGGCTGTTGGAACAAGCGCGCAGCCTGTTGAGATGATTCTGTGTATATTTCTGGGACTTGGAACAGGAATATCGATACTCATCTCGCAGTATGCAGGCGCAAAAGATCAGGAGAACCTTAAGAAAACAGTGAATACGGCATCTGCATTTGTATATATGTGTGCGATACCGCTGACTGTTCTGGGATTTTTTATCGGTCCGCTTATTCTGCGTTTTATGGGTGTGCCGGAAGATACATGGAGTCTGGCAGTTACATATATAGATATAATGTTCCTTGGCACACTGGGCAATATCGGATATAACATAAATGCAGGAATACTGCGTGGGCTTGGTGACAGCAGTTCATCCCTTATATTTCTTGTAATATCATGTGTTGTTAATATTGTGCTTGATATGATATTTGTTGCCGGGCTGCATCTTGATGTTGGCGGAGCCGCTGCGGCTACATCTATTGCCATGTTCTGTTCATGGTTCTTCAGTGTATGGTATATAAAAAAGAAGTATCCTGAACTGGAATTCAGGCTGAGACCCGGGCGCATAGACAAGTCAGTCATGAAGGATATAGTGTCTGTCGGTCTTCCGCTTGGACTTAACAATTCTATATATTCAATCGGACATATCCTTATGCAGGGACTGATAAATGCACAGGGGTCAGTATTCATGGCAGGCTGTGTTGTCGGTAATAAGGTTAACGGAATTGCCAATGTTGCCATTACGTCAATGTCAAGTGCCGGAACAACATTTGCAGGGCAGAATCTGGGAGCGGATGAATACGCGAGACTCCGTAAGGGAGGAAAACTCATACCATTCGTGTCAGGTGCAATAACATGTGTGTCCGGGCTTATCGTAACATTTTTATTAAGTCCGTATATAGTAAGGATATTTACAAGTGACCGTGCGGTAATGGATGTCGGCATACTGTATATACACTGTATACTGCCTTTTTCGTGGATGTATGCAATATTCAACGGAATAATCTGTTATGCCAACGGACTGGGAGAAGTCAGATATCCGACTATAATTAATATACTTGTTTTGTGGGCTGTAAGAATACCATGCGGATATTTTATATCGTATTTTATAGATGGAAGATATGTTAATGCATGTGTTGCAGTAAGTTTTGCATTCGGAATGATATGCATGATGGCGTTTTATGGCACAAAGAGATGGAAAGAAATATGCAGGCTTGCCGGGCAGATGCAATGAAAAAGCATCTGCCTTTTTTGTGCGTTCTAGCGGGTGAAAGTGCCGCATACTTGATTGTGTTTTAAAATAATTTGCAAAAATGCTTGACGCAACATGATATTAGTGTTATAAAACATATAGAACAATGATAACATAGTTTGGAGGTGAACATGGCTATGAAGCGTGATTACTACGAAGTACTCGGAGTAGACCGCAGCGCAGATGAAGCGGCTATTAAGAGAGCATATAGAAAGCTTGCCAAGAAGTATCATCCTGATACGAATGCGGGTAATGCGCAGGCAGAGGAAAAATTCAAGGAAGTAACCGAAGCCTATGATGTTCTTGGAGATGAGAAGAAGAGAAAGCTGTATGACAAATATGGTCATGTCGCTTTTGAAAATGGATTCTCAGAAGAAGATTACGAGCGCAGAAAGTCAGGCATGGGCGGTAATCCTTTCGGATATGGCAATGGCGGAATGCACAGGGAGTACCACTTTAACGGTAATGCCGGTGATATGGATGATATATTCGGTGATATATTCGGAGGAATGTTCGGAGGCGGATTCAACGGGCAGGAACATTCAGGATATGCGGGAAGGGGATTCTCTTCAGGTGGTTATTCAATGAAGGGCGAGGATGCACATGCTGATATAACGGTAAGCTTTGATGAGGCGGCTTTTGGATGTGACAAGACGATAACCCTTCAGGGTGGCAGCGGAAGTCCGCAGACACTTAAGGTTCATATACCGGCAGGAATTGATACCGGCAAGAGTATAAGGCTTAAGGGTAAAGGCAATCCCGGATTCGGCGGTGGAGCTGCAGGAGACCTTTATCTTAACGTCACTGTGCTCAACAAGCCGGGCTATGAGAGGAAAGGAATGGATGTCTATACAACGGTAGATGTTCCGTTTACAACGGCGGCTCTCGGAGGAGAAGCAAGAGTTCACACACTGTATGGGGACGTTGAGTGTAAGATCCGCGAAGGAACACAGTCAGGAAGTAAGATAAGGCTTAAGGGTAAGGGAATTGTATCAATGAAAGACAAATCAGTTCACGGAGACCAGTACGTCACAGTACAGATACAGGTTCCTAAGAGTCTTAATCCGAAGGCAAGACAGATACTTAAGGAATTCCAGCAGGCATGCTGATGGCGCAGAAAAGCCGGTGCAGAGATTTATCACAGGATAATATCTGTACCGGCTTTTTGTTTTGCCTGATGTGTTATGTTTTTATTTTACATCCCTGAAATCTGCGTCAACATATCCGTCTATTGATCCGTCAGGATTACGTTTGACTGTCTTGTCAGCCCTGCGTCCTCTGATATATGTGATAAAATCGCTTATGCCGCTGTAAATAAGGCATGCACCGACTATTCTTAATGTAACGTCAACGGTGCCGAAAGGATTACTGAATATTATGAAGCCGAGCAGTACACTTATAAGTGCAAGGACAAGAGAGAATATCCAGCGGCTGCTGCCGGGATATATCTGCTTAAGCTCGATTGCAGGCCCGATTGCTATAAGACCATGGACAAAAAGTATAAGTCCGAAGAAAAAAGGTATTGATGCCATTACTATTCCGGGATTCAGGAATATAAACACACCAAAAAGTGTCTCAAATAATCCGAGAAGAAAATCACCCTGATACCACACAAACATGCTGAGAGTTGAAAAATATCTCACAAGGGATATTACTCCGAGCACAACAAGTACTGCGCCGAGAATGTATCCGACGAACTGCGATGCTGCTGTCGGGAATATTGCCAGAAGCAGCCCCAGAAGCGTGAAGGCAATTCCTGATATCAGGGAGTTAGTCTTAAAATTCTTTATTATTATCTTCATAAGGAACACCCCTTTCAGTGTTTACTTTTATTATGCCATTATTATAATATCTCTTAATTAAAGCTACAATATTTATTGTATTTTATTTATGCTCTTTTAATATTTTTAATGAGAATTAGATGATAAATATATGAAAAGTATGATATACTATGACTATGCGTTTTAAGAATGGAGATTAATATGGCAAGACAATCAAGCTGTGACAGCTGTAATAATTTCGTATATGATGAAGAAAGCGAATGCTATACATGTGAAGTGGAACTGGATGAGGATGAGATGGTACGCTTTCTGCAGGATTCATATTATGACTGCCCATACTATGTACTGGGGGATGAATACGCTGTTGTAAGACATCAGATGTAGTTGATAATAATATGCGTAAGATACGCGGAAATGAGGATTTGTATGCTTGAGTTACAGAATATAAAATGGCATCCTGAAGGAGGACCTCAGGTGCTTAACGGAATAGACATAACGATACCGGATAACAAACTTGTTGTCATAACAGGACCTAACGGAAGCGGCAAGACGACAACCGCTAAGATAATTGCGGGCATAGAGAAGCCTGATGATGGCAGGATTATACTTGACGGAGAAGATATCACAGATAAGGATGTGACGGAGAGGGCTAAGCTTGGAATAAGCTTTGCATTCCAGCAGCCTGTAAGATTCAAAGGTCTTTCGGTAAGGGATATTCTTACATTGGCATATGACCACAAGCCGGACGAGAAGGAGCTTGGGACAGTTCTTCAGAAAGTCGGTCTGTGTGCTGCTGATTATCTGGACAGAGAACTTAATTCCAACCTGTCAGGCGGCGAGATGAAGCGTATAGAGATAGCTACAGTGCTTGCCAGACATACTAAGGTTACTGTGTTTGACGAACCTGAGGCAGGAATCGACCTTTGGAGCTTTTCGAGTCTGATAGATGTATTTACAGATATGAAGAAATCACTTAACGGAACGCTTGTAATCATTTCACATCAGGAGAGAATACTTTCGATTGCGGATGAGATAATAGTAGTTGATGGCGGACGTGTGGCAAGACAGGGAAGCTCAGAGCAGATAATGGCAGACCTGCTCACAAGAAGGCCGGGCTGTGAGAATTGCGATGCGACTGAGTGTGTGCGGTAGTGGGCAGTGATGCAATAATACATTTGACTGAAAGGTATGGATTACAGATGGAACAGGCAACAAAAGATTTACTTAATATAGTATCAGATTGGGATGGTAAAGATGATGGCAGGACTGCCTTTAATATACGTGAGAACTGCGCAAGTGCGGGACGCGCGTCTACAGAACATATAAAGATTGAATCTAAAGAGGATGCGCCGGGGCTTAACATAAGAGTCCTTCCTGGAACTGCCGGCGAGAAAGTATATATTCCGGCATGCATAACGAAGGCGGGCGTGGATGATCTTGTATACAACGATTTCTATATTGCTGAGGGAGCAGATGTAACAATAGTTGCAGGCTGCGGAATCCATACAGAGACAGGGGAACCGGCAAGGCATAACGGAATACACAGGTTTTTCCTTGAGAAGAATTCACATGTACTCTATCTTGAGAAACATGTCGGAACAGGTTTTATAAAGGCTAAGAGAAGCATAGACCCGGTGACGGAGGCATGGCTTGCAGACGGGGCATTGCTTGAGATGGAGACATCACAGCTTGGCGGTGTACAGACGGCTCTGCGCAATACAAAGGCTACACTCGAAGGAGCATCAAGTCTTGTAATAAGAGAGCATCTCCTTACGGATTCAGATGAGACACTTACAACTAATTTTGACGTAGTGCTTAATGGTGACGGCTCAAGTGTTAATCTTGTATCACGTTCTGTTGCCAGAGGTGAGTCATATCAGGAATATCACTCTAATATCGTTGGTAATGCAAAGTGCTCGGGACATTCCGAATGTGATGCCATAATAACAGACCATGGTAAGGTAACTGCACAGCCTGCACTTACGGCGGCTAATGAGGATGCCGCACTTATACATGAAGCAGCGATTGGCAAGATTGCGGGAGAGCAGATTCTTAAGCTGCGTACACTCGGACTTACAGAGTCGGAGGCTGAGGCAGCAATTATCAACGGATTCCTCAAATAGCATTTAATAGGAATTGAATATTAATATGAATACGTTTGAAAAGATATATGAAGTAGTAAAACAGATTCCACGTGGGTATGTTGCCACATACGGGCAGATAGCTGAGCTCGCCGGCAACAGACACTGGTCGAGGGTTGTGGGGTATGCACTTCACTCCAACCCTCAGCCGGGTGTAATTCCATGCCACAGAGTCGTTACAAAAGACGGTGATGTGTCCAGGGCATTTGCGTTCGGAGGACAAAGCCGCCAGATTGAGCTCCTTAAGGATGAAGGAGTGGAATTTGTTGACGGGCATGTTGATATGGAAAAATATCAATGGACAAAGCGTATATTCTAAGCCTTTGAATTAAACAGTGAATCCATGAGTGACTGTGTTGAATCACTTATTGTAGCAGCACTTGAATAATTCTGGCTGTAAGCTGTGCCGCTCATTGAGGAAGTAGCAGTTGTAACCTTGGTAATACTTGCAAGATCTGTGCTGATTCTTGAGGCATAGCTGTCATTACCTGAGAAAGCTGCTTTGATGGAATCAAGGCTTGAAGACTTGAGTTTGTCCGTATCAACTACAAGCTGTCCGTTTTCAGAACGGGTTATTCCGATTGCGGCTAACTTGCCTTCATTATCTACAAAAGCCTTGCCGAGCTCTACAAGGTACGCCACATTAATCCTGCCTCCCTGGCTGCTCATATTCTTAACCATAGCATTGTAGCTGCTAACAAACTTCTGCACATCTGCAACGGCATCTTCACTTGTGTCATTAAGAAGACTATCAAGTGACGAAGACGCTGAGTCAGCGGCGTTAAGAATAGCCTTGGCAGTATCACTGCTACTGCTGCTTATTCCCGACAGCTTCTGCTTAAGGATTGCAGTACGGTAATTGCTGTTGGCTGTAAGAACAGATTCTATTGAATTGTCATTATCACTATCCATATAATCAAGGATAGATGACAGACCCAATGTTGAACTTATCTGCATAATAAATATAAACCTCCGTTTGCATATAATAAAATACGTTGCCGGTGCGGCAATACGGTTATAGCAATACTTTTACGCATCCATGCTGAGCTGCTGCCCGGATGCTTCACCGGAATCATAATATATATCGGCATTCGGCAGATAAAATTAACACATTTTCAAAATTTACATATATATGATAGAAAATTTACACAACGGGTGTTAAAATATAATAAGACGTTAGTACAAGTACATTCGCTTTTCAATCACGGTATCTGTGCCGGTACACAGAACCGGGATGCCCTGAGAGGCGGCAGGAATGGAGATTACAATGATTAACATATATAGAACCGATGACCAGATACTTCATGAGGTGCATGAGATACACGAAGGCGTCTGGGTAAGCCTGTCAGCACCAACAGTAGCAGAGACACAGAAGATGGCGGATGAACTTGACATAGATATTGATGACATCAGGGCATCACTCGATGAGGAAGAGAGTTCGCGTATCGAGCTGAAAGACGGATATACACTTATCCTTGTCGATGTCCCTATAACAGAGATAAGGCACGACAGAGAGGTGTATACTACTCTGCCCCTTGCAATAATTCTTACACAGGACATAATAATGACTGTTTCAAAGGAAGAACATAATGCCGTCATAGCTGCATTTATAGATGGCAAGATAAGGGATTTCAGTACGAAGAAGAAGCTTCGTTTTGTATATCAGATACTGTTCAGGACAGCCATGCTGTATCAGGCGGAATTGAGAATCATGGATAAGAAGAGAATAGAGATTGAGGAGCATGTTGGAGATAAGACAGAAGATTCTGACCTTATAGCACTGCACGAACTTGAATCTACGCTTGTATATTTTGCAACATCACTTCGCGCCAACCGTGTTGTACTTGAGAGACTTTCACATTATAAGAGGCTTCAGCAGTATCCTGACGATATTGAGCTTCTTGAGGATGTAGTAGTCGAGACGCAGCAGGCTATCGAGATGGCAAGCATCTACAAGGATATTATTAACGGAACAAGAGAACTGCTGTCATCAGTGCTTAACAGCCGTCTGAACAATGTGATGAAGTACCTTACATCAATTACACTTGTAATGGCTTTCCCTACGGTAATATCGGGACTGTATGGAATGAATGTTGCCGGAATGCCGTTTGCCAATGATATTAACGGATTTATGATAATATGTGTAATGATAATTGTTATCTGTATTGTTGTGGCATTCTGGTTAAAACGCAATAAGATGCTGTGATTGGGAATGGGATTAGAATAATCAGGAATAATCAATAGAAATATAAGCCGGAAAATACCATTTAAACATTGTGTGATTAATGGTATGCTTCCGGCTTCTGTTTTATTATATCAGATGGCAGTTAAACTGTCTCATACTTGCGGATACATCCGAGTCCGAGAGCGTAAGGCCCTGTGTGGCATACTGTTACGGCTCCGATTTGTGAACCGATATCCTCGCAGAAAGTAACACCAAGTGCATCACCAATCTCCTTTTTGAACTGTGCGGCTTCTTCAAGGTCATATCCCCAGCCTATGATAAAGTTATAATCCTTAACATTGTGTCCCGGCTCGTTAAAATACTTCCTGGCAGCTTCGATAACTGATGTAAGTGACTTGGCGCGTGTACGACTTACTCCGCCAAGACCGATCTCGTTGTCCTTCATGATTATTGTAGGCTTAATCTTAATCCTGCTTGATATAAGAAGTGCAAGCTTACCGATACGGCCGTTCTTAATCAGATAATCAAGAGAACCGATTGTAAAGAAAATTCTCGTAGATTCCTTGAGCTTTTCGAGGTTCTCAACAGTCTTCTCATATGTAAGTCCGGCTTCTTTCATTCTTACGGCTTCGTTGACAAAAAGTCCCTGTGTTACAGTGTTGGTTGTTGAATTCATAACTGTAATAACAGCATCGGGATGCTCCTCAAGAACAAGGTCACGTGCAGTCTGGGCTGAATTATATGAACCGCTGAGTGAAGTAGAGATTGTAATACATATAACAGGTAAGCCCTTCTCAACATAAGGCATCATATGGTCTACGTAATCCTGTACAGAAGGGAGAGATGACTTGGGGAATATATTCTCCTCAACCATTCTTTTGTAAAGGTCTCTTGAATAGAGTTCCTCGCCATCCCTCAGGTAATTCTGTCCGTCTGTTGTAATGTATAAAGGAATAACGTCAACATCATGCTTTACAACATATTCCTTATCAAGATCACATGCACTGTCAGTTAAAATCTTAAACATCGTAATAATACCTTTCATAAATAAATGTGTCAATTAGTTAATACAGATATATTTGTCTCTTGATATAATAACACATAGTTTTCAAAACTACAATATAAAGTTTGTAATGCGGCGAAAAATGAGATTTATATTCCCTGATATTGATAAGGAGCTTTACGGAAAGAAATTAAATAGCAAACTTTTGTTCGATTGCATATGGAAAAATGAATCCGGATATGCTATTCTTAATGTACGGCTTAATGCGTGATTGTAGTTAATATTATGGTTAAGAGGAGCATGGACGGATGAAAGAACATATTTATATAGCAATAGACCTGAAGTCATTCTATGCTTCGGTTGAATGCAGGGAGCGGGGGCTTGACCCTCTTACAACGAATCTTGTAGTTGCAGATGCATCAAGAACGGAGAAGACAATCTGTCTTGCCGTGTCACCATCTCTTAAGGCTTACGGGATTCCGGGAAGGGCGCGCCTTTTTGAGGTTGTACAGAAGGTGCGTGAGGTTAACGCTATGAGACGCACTGCCGCAGGAGGACACAGGCTGTCGGAGAGCTCAAGTGATGCAGCGGTAATTGCGGCTGACCCGGATGTGGCTGTCGGATATATAACGGCACCTCCGAGAATGGCACTTTATATGGAATACAGCACACGCATTTATAATATTTATATGAAATACGTGGCACCTGAGGATGTTCATGTATATTCGATTGACGAGGTATTCATAGATGCATCGCCGTATCTCGGAACGTATGGGATAACTGCGCGTGAGCTTGCCTCCAAGATGATACGGGATGTGTATGAACAGACGGGAATTACGGCAACGGCAGGGATAGGTACGAATCTGTACCTGTGTAAGATCGCAATGGATATAGAAGCCAAGCATGCCAGACCGGATGAGCATGGAGTGAGGATTGCATTTCTGGATGAAAAGGCGTACAGAAAGAAGCTCTGGAATCACAGGCCTATTACGGATTTCTGGCGCGTAGGGCGCGGATATGCGAAGAAGCTTGAAGAAAAAGGCATCTGCACAATGGGAGATATCGCAAGATGTTCCGTTGGCAGGCCGGGAGATTTTTATAATGAAGAACTGCTTTACAAGATGTTTGGCGTGAATGCAGAGCTTCTCATTGACCACGCATGGGGATATGAACCGTGTACAATGGCTCAGATTAAGGCATACAGACCTGAGTCTAACAGCATAGGCTCGGGACAGGTGCTGCACTGCCCGTATGACTACACCGGAACAAGGCTTGTGGTAAGGGAGATGGCAGATCAGCTTGCACTTGACCTCGCAGGCAAAGGGCTTGTGACAGACCAGCTTGTCCTGACGATAGGATATGATATAGATAATCTCAGTAATGCTGATATCGCGCGCAATTATCATGGTGAGGTAACTGCTGACAGGTACGGAAGAAGGATTCCGAAGCCGGCGCACGGTACCGGTAATCTGCCTGTGTGTACATCCTCCTCAAGAATACTGATTGATTCTGCAACTAAGCTGTATGAGCGTATAACCAATCCCGGACTTCTTATAAGACGTATTAACATTACAGCTAACCATGTGGTGCCGCATTCGGCAGAACCGGGAATATCAGCTCATAACAATACAACAGAAAAATATGAACAGCTAAGCCTTTTTGATACGCCGGGCTTTGACGGTTATGATGAGCGTAAGAAGCAGGAAGACAAGATGCAGGATATAATTGAAAAAGATGACCGCATGCAGCAGGCGGTTCTCGACATTAAGAAAAGATATGGCAGGAATGCGATTCTTAAGGGCATGAATTACGAGGAGGGAGCAACAACGATTCAGCGTAATTCGCAGATTGGAGGTCACAGGGCATGAGTGATAATTATAGTGATAATTATGATGACATAATAGACCTTCCGCATCACGTATCCATGACACATCCGCGTATGAGCAGTGACATGCGTGCAGCCCAGTTCTCACCGTTTGCCGCCCTGACCGGGTATGAGGAATGTCTTGAGGAGGCAGTAAGGCAGACATCACATTGGATTGAGCTTGACGATAGTATTAAGGAGATAATCAACAGAGAGCTTAACCTGACTAAGGAAAGACTTTTGCAAAAAGCATCCGGTGTATCCGTTAAGCTCACGTATTTTGTGCCTGATTCACGCAAGGAGGGCGGCGAGTACAGGACGGTTGAGGGCAATGTAAAGAAGATTGACGAGTATAATGGTGTTATTGTGCTGGATGACGGGGAGGAGATTGAGATTGGGAGAGTGAGGGGGTATAGATTACAAAATTTACAGTGAGTATTAGAAAAAGACAGTGTATTACTCATATTGTGAGTATTCGGGCAGATAGATGTGGTACAGCGTCAGACAAACAAATAAAATATATTGAAAATTGTTATACATTTTTTAATATGAACAGAAATAAACTTTCACATTGGGATGATGCAACACAGCCGCTTGATACAACAAAGTTGCTTAGTGTTGAAGAAGCACATTCATTAATTAAAAGAACATTACAGCTCATAGATGAATACTATCAGGACTGAAACTAATAAGACTGAGAAAGGAGAATCCATACATGAATGATTTTAATATTATAGATATTGAGAATGAAGAATTTAATATTCTGATATTAATGATGACTTGTGATTCTCCATTTGATTATATTACAGAGATTGCAGAGCAGCTTAATAATAAGCAATTTAAAGGTTCGGTAATAATAGACGAGATGCTTCATAGTGGTAATAGCGATGAGAGATTTATAACAGGTTATTTTGATGGAGTGGCATTTGATGAGAATAGCTTTAGATTCTTGACGGTCCCAGCCAGAAGTGATCTGCGTCAGCCTATGTGTACTTATCTTGCATCTGATTTGGATGTGCTTAATTACAGTATTTTGACAATTAGGCAGCAAAAGCTTATTTCAAAAGGATGTTATATATAATTGTTGAACAAAGAATTAAATATTTTTAAAGCAATACCGCATCTGGTACAGATATTAAGATATCGGCTAGGATGCGGTATTTTTTTGCATCCATGAAAATGCTTTTGTCCAGGAGTGTGATTTAATATAATTATAAAATAATAAATATTTCGGAATCATATGATTATGTGAATAATGACGATAATGTATGTGACGGGCTTGATTCGCATGCAACATATGTTGGAAGCGTGATACTTGACTGTCTCGGCAATGCGTCCCAGAAAGCAGATTTAAGAATTGCAAAGGTTCTGGAAAACGGACGCGGCAGCAACTATGACGCATATACAGCAATTCTTGACCTTGCAGACAGGCATGTACAGCTTATAAACTGCTCTTGGGGAGGTAAGACGGACAATAAGATGCTGGCATTTGCAATGAAATACGCAGCAGAGCACAATTCAATAGTTGTATGTTCAAGCGGTAATGACGGAGGTGCAGTTGCTTATCCTGCAAAATATTCCGATACGATTGCAGTAAGTGCATGTGACAGTGACGGTAAGATAGCAGATTTCAGTAATACAGGAAGTGAGATAACCTATTGTGCTCCGGGAGTTGATATAGTGGTTGATGGTGTTGAAAACAGCCGCCGGATTGTGTCCGGTACATCATTCTCAGCACCTGCAATAACTTCTATGAGTGCAATATCAATTATGGATAATACGAAAATATATATAAGCTTTAATCATTCTGATTATAACGGATATAAATTCAACAGGTCGGAATTGCAGTCGGGAGATTATACCGTCTCAGTATTTGCAAGATATAATTCGGGAGAAGGCCCTGAGTCATCGGTTGGCTGGAGCAGCAGTACTACGTTTGTTATAAAGTAGATAAAGCAGATAAAGGCTGCCTTGCGGGGCAGCCTTACACCAACGCCTACACACCTTTTCTGTACAGATAATAAGAATAAGCAAACGGTACAACGAGAAACAGAACAATCACGATTGCCGGAATATATGAAGTTTTTAAGAATGCATTTGCGATAAATGCAATTCCGCAGATTATAAGAAGCCATGAGCTCATGCGGTTGGTACGGTTCCAGTTCTCTTCGCTGTTAAGTGTCCAGCTTATTTTGACTCCGATGCTGTAGTTCTGCTTGACCTTATGCATGTAGTTACCGAGAACGATGAATATAATACCCAGCAGAATATTAACAAAGAGGGTTATATCAATATCAATCCCAAGAGCAGTGCCGTAGATGACAATTGCTTCAACAATTGAAACTGCCGGTGTAATCCAGAGTATAAGGCACTGGATCCTGGGGCTGATATTCTGTCTTCGCGGGTCGGATGTTGTAACTGCGAAAACAAGCCACTGGATAGCAAGCATGAACAGAGGGATACCTAATACCGCTGTTCCTTTGCTGCTCCAGCCGTTGACGTTATTGGCAGCATCAAAATGTGTCGGAATCATGTCAGGAAGACTGTTCCACATAACCAGCCCGAATATTACGGGAATGATAAGGATGATACTTGTAGATATCATAGTCCATTTATATTTTTTCAGCATACTAATCTCCATTCCGCAGGCACAAAGTGCCGGAGGAATCGCGGGCCAAATGTCAGATTTGGCTCTGCGATAGATGCTATTTGTGGTGCCTGCGGCACAAATAGCTGTGTAAAAAATAAGATATCAATCTTATTTTTCACACTAATCTCCATTCATATTTGTTGTTAAATTCCTGAGCCATAGCATAATCTCATCAACTACTGAGGTGTTAAGCTCGTAATAAACATAATTTTTGACTTTTGTTTCCCACACCAGATCAGCTTTTTTGAGGATGTTCAGGTGATATGAGATGGTTGCACCCGTCATGTCAAAGTGGCTTGCAATCTCTCCGGCAGACAGTCTGCCATTCTTTAGAAGCTGCAGGATATCGCGGCGTACAGGGTCGGACAAAGCCTTAAATGTATCGGCGAAAGCCAAATTATCACATCCCTTCACATTAAGCATTTAGAAATATTTCTAAATAGATAATATTACACACCTGCTGCATAGTCAACAACTATTTAGAAAAATATCTAAATATAGTAAAGGTGGGATTACTTGAAAAATCTGTCACTTGTAATGAATAATTTATTCATATATTATAATTAGTGTAATCGGTAATACATTAACAAAAGTTTAAGAAAGGTAACTGAACTTATATGAGAAAGACATATAGAAAAACGCAGATAATAACAGCGGCAATTCTCGCAGCGGCGCTCGCACTTACAGGCTGTGCCGGAAAGCAGCCTGATAGCAGAAGCACACAGGAAAATGGCACACAGCTTCAATCTCAGAATCAGCAGAATCCTGCTGCCGATACAGAAACTGATAATCCGGGAACAGATTCTGCCAAGCAGTCACAGGCAGATTCTAAGACTGCGCCGGAATCAGCACCGGCACCGGATAAAGAGACATCAGCACCGGTAGAGCAGACACCAATATCAAAGCCATCTGCTCCGGTATCACAGCCGACACAGGAAGTTCAGGTTCCGGTTACAAATCCGGTTCCGTCTCCAACTACAGCACCAACTACAGCACCAACTACAGCACCAACTGTGGTACCAACACTGGCAACTGCGGATTCATCACAGGATATCGTATCACAGGCAAATGCTCTGTCAGCAGCCAATATTGCATATTACAGCGAGATACTTGAGCTGGTTAACAATATAAGGGCAGAGGCAGGCGTGTCACCGCTTACGCTTGATATGACACTTTGTCAGGCAGCAACGGTAAGAGCAATAGAGATGGATAACACAGGGGTATTTTCACATACAAGGCCTGACGGAACAGACTGCTGGTCTGTATTCAAATTATACGGAATTACCTATAGAACATGCGGAGAGAATATTGCAATGGGTCAGAGGACACCAGCACAGGTAGTTGAGAGCTGGCGCAATTCTCCGGGACATTACGCTAATATGGTCAAAGCGGGCTTTGGTAAGCTTGGTGTCGGCATGAGCAACAGCAACAGAATCTATTGGGTGCAAATGTTTACCAACTGATAAAAGAGTGGTAGAATATTCTGTATAAAATAAACCTGACAGATTGGAGATAGTGTGAAAATACAGATTGGTATCTGATTTTTCACACAGCTATTTGTGCCGCAGGCGCCACAAATAGCATTTATCGCAGAGCCAAATCTGACATTTGACTCGCGATTCCTCCGGCACTTTGTGCCTGCGGAATGGAGATTAATATGACAAAGGTTAATGCATTTTTACAGGATGGATTTGAGACAGTGGAAGCACTTGCAGTTGTTGATGTACTTCGCCGCGCAGGAATGAATGTTGAGACGATTTCGCTGATGGACGGGCTTGAGGTTAAGAGCGCGCAGAACATTATTGTTAAGGCAGATAAGGAATTTGCCGGATATGATTTTGCAGACACGGATGTATTCTTCCTTCCGGGCGGACCGGGTACGAAGAATTATGAGACAAAGCCTGAATTTATAGATGTAATTGCCAATGCTTACAAAGAGGGCAGGCTTATAACGGCAATATGTGCTGCACCAAGTGTACTTGGTAAGATGGGACTCCTTAAGGGACGCAGGGCAACATGTTTTCCGGGATTTGAGAATGCTCTTGAGGGTGCACAGGTAACGGGCGGACGCGTAGAGACAGACTGCAATGTCATAACAAGCCGTGGTATGGGAACTTCAATAGACCTGGGACTTGAGATAATAAAAGTAATCGAAGGTGAAGAAAAGGCACAGAGCATAGCAAAGAGCACACAGTATCTTGATTAACATGAATCTTATTGCAGATTCATATGATACCTGCGGTATATTATACTGCAGGTATTTTTTAATTTGCAAAATGCTTATGAGCGAGAATTTTATACGAAATTATTCAAGGAATGTTATATAAAAACGACAAAGCAACGCAGGTACGCTTGCGCTGCTTTGCCGTTTTTACACAACCGTGATTAAAATAGTACGTGAATAAATTACCTCCCATAATCTAATTTTGCATATTGACAATATACCCTGTGGGGGTATATATTAAACGTGCAGGCAGCGCACTGATATAGTTGCAGCACAATGTAAGCGGTTTTGCAGGTTATATGGCATAGCTGCAGTTATTATAAATGACAAACAGACACAAACAGACTGTCGGGAATGGAGAGGTAGTATGGATAATAATGGTTCAGAGGAGAAGTGCATGAAGGAATGCTGCTGTTGCGGGCGCAAGAAGGAACGCACGGCAGATGAGTATAAGAAGCTTATCAACAGGCTAAACAGAATTGAAGGCCAGATAAGAGGAATTAAGGGAATGATAGAAAAGGATGCATACTGTACGGACATTCTCGTACAGTCAGCGGCAGTAAGTGCTGCCATGAATGCATTTAACAGGGAATTGCTTGCTAATCACATACGGACATGTGTGGCAGATGATATCAGAAAGGGTAATGACGAGGTTATAGATGACCTTGTTGCGACACTTCAGAAACTTATGAAGTAGCGCCATACGGGACGGAGGTGGAATGAATTGAAACAATACACAGTTACGGGTATGAGCTGCGCGGCATGCAGTGCGCGTGTTGAAAAAGCAGTGTCAAAGGTTCCCGGAGTAACATCCTGCTCGGTAAGCCTGCTTACTAACTCAATGGGAGTTGATGGAGATGTATCGGAGCAGGCGGTAATATCAGCAGTAGAAGCGGCAGGATATGGTGCTGCACCGAAGGGACAGGGAATATCAGAAGGCACACAGAACATGTACAGCAGTCAGGAGGAAGCGCTGGCAGACCATGAGACACCTGTGCTTAAGAGGAGACTCTGGTGGTCGGTTGGATTCCTTGCAGTGCTCATGTATATTTCTATGGGACATATGATGTGGGGCTGGCCGCTTCCGTATTTCTTTGACAATAACCATGTTGCTATGGGACTGGCACAGATGCTTCTGACAATAATTATTATGGTAATTAACCAGAAGTTCTTTATCAGTGGCTTTAAGAGCCTGTTCCACGGAGCACCGAATATGGATACACTTGTTGCGATGGGTTCTGCGGCAGCATTTGTATACAGCACGTATGCGCTGTTTGCAATGACGGGAGCACAGGTTAACGGTGATATGGCGGCAGTAATGTCATATATGCATGAGTTTTATTTTGAATCGGCGGCAATGATTCTTACACTCATAACAGTGGGTAAGATGCTTGAGGCACGTTCCAAGGGCAGGACGACTGATGCACTCAAAGGACTTATGAAGCTTGCACCCAAGACGGCAACCATTATAAAGGATGGAGCAGAGAAGGTTGTTCCTGTTGAAGCGGTAGCAAAGGATGACATATTTGTTGTAAGACCGGGAGAGAATATTCCTGTTGACGGAGTTGTGGTTGAGGGCAGCAGTGCCGTGAATGAATCAGCTCTTACAGGTGAGAGTATACCGGTTGATAAGGCAGAAGGCGATAATGTATCTGCGGCAACGATTAACCGGTCGGGCTTTATAAAGTGCCGTGCAACGAGAGTCGGAGAGGATACAACACTTTCGCAGATAATACAGATGGTAAGTGATGCAGCGGCAACCAAGGCACCGATTGCCAAAGTAGCTGATAAGGTATCGGGGGTATTCGTTCCGGCTGTAATAACAATTGCCGTGATAACAATAATTGCATGGCTTATTGCGGGACAGAGCTTCGGCTTTGCACTCGCAAGAGGAATATCGGTGCTTGTAATCAGCTGTCCGTGTGCACTTGGACTTGCAACTCCGGTTGCAATTATGGTTGGCAACGGAATGGGTGCCAGGAACGGAATACTGTTCAAGACGGCTGTCTCACTTGAGGAGACAGGCAGGATTCAGGTCGTTGCGCTTGATAAGACAGGAACGATTACGAGAGGTGAACCGGAGGTTACCGATATAATACCGGCAGAGGGTTATACGGAGAATGAATTGCTTGGTAAGGCACTGGCGCTTGAAGTTAAGAGCGAACATCCGCTGGCGGGTGCAATAGTAAGACGGGGCTCGGAGAACGATATTACACCTGATGAGGTTACTGAATTTGCGGCACTTCCGGGTAACGGACTTAAAGCACGTCTTGCCGGTTCGGTAATCACAGGCGGCAGCTTAAGCTATATAAGTAACCTTGTAAATGTTCCCGAAGACATGAAAAAACAGGCAGACAGCCTTGCAGGTCTTGGAAGGACACCGCTTCTGTTTGCTGAGGATGACCGGCTTATCGGTATAATAGCGGTTGCGGATGTAATTAAGGAAGACAGTCCGGGAGCGGTTGAAGAGCTTAAGAATATGGGTATCCACGTTGTAATGCTCACCGGAGATAATGAGCGCACAGCCAGGGCAATCGGTGCTCAGGCAGGTGTTGACGAGGTTATAGCGGGAGTACTTCCTGACGGCAAGGAGAGCGTAATACGTTCGCTCAAAAAACGCGGCAGGGTTGCAATGGTCGGTGACGGGATAAATGACGCACCGGCGCTTACAAGAGCGGATATAGGAATAGCAATCGGGGCAGGTACAGATATTGCAATGGATGCGGCTGATATAGTCCTTATGAAGAGTTCTCTTGCGGATGTTCCTGCCGCAGTAAGGTTAAGCCGTGCAACACTTACTAATATACATGAGAATCTGTTCTGGGCATTTTTCTATAATGTAATAGGAATACCGCTTGCAGCCGGTGTGTGGATTCCGTTATTCCACTGGCAGCTTAACCCGATGTTTGGCGCGGCAGCGATGAGCCTGTCAAGCTTCTGTGTAGTATCTAACGCATTGCGCCTGAATCTTTTTGATATGCACAATGCGAAAAAAGATAAAAAAATAAAAGCAAAAAATAACATGAAAAAGGAGAATAATTCAATGGAAAAGACAATGAATATTGAAGGAATGATGTGTGGACACTGTGAGGCAACAGTAAAGAAGGCACTTGAAGCAGTTGACGGAGTATCAGAGGCAGTAGTAAGCCATGAGAACGGTACAGCAGCAGTTAAGCTTGAAAAGCCTGTAGACGACAGCGTTCTGCGCAAGGCTGTTGAGGATCATGATTATAAGGTGACAGGAATCAACTAATCCGGAAGCCATACAACAGAAACAACATGCAGAACATAATACAGAGCAGCAAAAAGCACGCAGCAGCCTGTCAGTGAAATCTGATAGCTGTTACGTGCTTTTTGCTGCATATATTACACTTATTACTTACGACTTATTGCTTACAGTCTCAATGAGATTCTGCATTCTGCCGGCAATGCTGTTAAGAATAGAGATGTTGGAGTCTTCATTCTCCATAGTCTCAGCAGCATGTGCGGACAATTCTTCTGATACGGCCGATATGGTCTGGATGGATTCAACAATAGCCTGATTAGCGGTCTTAAGCTCATCAATGCTTGATGTAAGGTTGTCAACATTATCTCTTATTGCAAATGTATTATTCTGGATATTATCAAAACTCTCATGAGCTTTGATTGTGGACTGCTTCTCAGCATTAATGCCGTTAATCATCTGCTCGATTACGGATACGACTTCCTGAATTGCAGCAGAGACATTCTCGATGAGAGTAGTAATATTATCTGTGGCATTACTTGTCTGTGATGCCATCTTGGTAATCTCTGTTGCAACTACGGCAAAGCCTTTACCTGCTTCACCAGCTCTTGCAGCTTCAATACTTGCATTAAGTGCAAGTAGCTCTGTCTGTGATGCAATATCTTCAATAAGACCGATGATTGAATGCATCTGCTCTATATGAGAACTGAGATTCTGCAGCTTGGCAGCGGCATTCTCGCTGTTATGTACGGAATCATCAACATGTGATACAAGATTAATCATCTCCCGGCTTCCTGCCTCAAGACAATCAAGCGTCTTCTTCATGCTGTCGGTTATATGGCCTGCCGCATCATCAACAACATTAACTTTCTTCTGAATCTCTTCTGTCTGGATAAGCTGGCTCTGGACTGCATTAGCTGTATCAGTCGCACCGGTTGAGACATCTTCCATAGTTGACTGGGTGGCTTTGCCTGCTTCATTCAGCTTGGCAAGTTCATTGTAAATCTCATTGATGCCTGTCTGCATCTTCTCAGACATCTCAGATATATTCTTAAGCAGCTCGTCACTTTTCAGATGTGACTCCTCAAGCTTCTGAAGCTTCTGGTCGGAGTTGGCTTTTGATACTTTTGCAAGAAAAAGAGCAAATATGCCAATCATGACAGTAATAAGAATCTGGATAACGGCGGAATCCTGGCCTGCATACCCGAGCCGGCCTGTTGTTGCACCTATAATAACCGCAAGTACATTCTCGATAACAACGCCGGCGTTAATAAGAAGCATGTAACGTATGTCATTATAAATGGATGCTACCAGAACAAGCGGAAGCACAAATGCATAAATAGCGCTTGTAGTTGCAGTAAATATGAGACATGTGTAGTATACGGCAAAGCCTATGGCAAGAAGATGGTATATTGTCTGTGTCTCATGATTCTTTTTCCAGAATATGCGCTCTGCGATAACAGGAGCAAAACCTATTACAGAAAGAACTATGGCATATACCCATGACCTTTCACCGTTCCATGCCTGAAGAAAGCACAGAATACTGATAATAACAACTTCACAAAGATGGGTATTCATTGCAAGCCGGTTGTTGCGCTCAAGCTCGGATGAAAATTGGAATTTTTTAGACATTTATACACCTCCGACACATTTTTACAAAATCTGTTATTATTATAGTAGAAATGTCTGAAATATACAATAGTTGACAAATTAAATACTTTAATAACAATACTGTTTTTACTTTATTATATATGTTATAATGTCATTCAGCAGAAAAATGTGCCGGATAAGGCACGGAAATGAGGATAAAGATGAAGAAGAAAAAAACAGGCATTATGCAAGAAGGCATTGTGCTCGTAATGTGTCTTGTGGCACTGCTTTCGCTGGCTTCATGCGGCAGTTACAAAGAAGTCAGAAGTGTAGATGATCTCGAGGGAAGCCGTATTGGTGTACAGCTTGGAACAACCGGAGATACATACGCAAGTGATTATGAAGGCGATGATGCCGGAACAGTAATTGAGCGTTATAACAAAGGTAATGATGCAGTACAGGCACTTAAGCAGAAGAAGATAGATGCGGTAATCATAGATGAGCAGCCGGCACTTGCATTTGTTGAGAAGAATAAAGATCTTAAGATTCTTGATGAGGAATTTGCCGTTGAGGATTATGCAATATGCATTTCCAAGAACAATACAGAACTTAAGAAAAAGATTAATTCAGCGCTTGCAGAACTTAAGGCAGACGGCACTTTTGATTCAATCGCAGCCAATTATACGGGAAACGATGATGAGAAGGGTAAGACACCTTACGTTGCCAAGAATATAGAGCGCCCTAACGGAACACTTGTTGCAGCTACCAATGCGGCATTTAAGCCATATGAATACTATGATAACGGTAAGATGACAGGCTTTGATGTAGACATGATTCAGGCCGTATGTGATATCCTCGGAATGAATCTTAAGATGGAAGACATGGAGTTTGACTCGATCATTGCTGCCGTGCAGTCAGGCAAGGCAGATGTTGGCGTTGCCGGAATTACCGTAACAGAAGACAGACTTAAGAATATTGATTTTACGGATTCCTATACAACATCTAAGCAGATGATTATTGTTAAGGATCCTGATGCAGCGTCAGTAGGCGGAAGCATAAGTGAGAAGTTCAATGATAACTTTGTTAAGGATTCACGTTGGGAATACCTTATTAAGGGTCTTGGCAATACACTGCTCATAACATTATTTGCAATTATAATCGGTATTGTTCTCGGTTTCCTTATTGCAATTGTACGTACTAATCACGATAAGAATGGCGGACTTACTATACTTAACGCAATCTGTAAGGTTTATCTTACTATTGTGAGAGGAACACCTGTAATGGTTCAGCTTCTTATCATCTATTATGTAATATTTGCAAGCGTTAATACAAGTAAGATTCTTGTTGCAGTAATAGCATTCGGCCTTAACTCTGCCGCATATGTTGCGGAAGTAGTACGTTCAGGTATCATGGCGGTTGACAATGGACAGTTTGAGGCAGGAAGAAGCCTTGGACTTAATTATTCGCAGACTATGAAGAGCATTATTCTTCCACAGGCGGTAAAGAACATCCTGCCTGCACTTGGTAATGAGTTTATCAGTCTTCTTAAGGAGACTTCAATCAGTGGTTATATCGGGCTTATGGATCTTACTAAGGGCGGTGATATTATCAGAAGTATCACATATGAGCCATTTATGCCTCTGATAGCAGTAGCAATTATATATCTCGTAATAGTAATGATTCTGTCATATGGTGTTGGCAGACTTGAAAGGAGACTCAAGAAGAATGAGCGATAATCAGAATTTTAACAATAATGTGCTGATTGAAGTAAAAGACCTTCATAAGGCATTTGGTGACCATGAGGTTCTTAAGGGAATTAATACTACGATTTCAAAAGGAGAAGTTGTTGCAATAATAGGTCCTTCAGGCTGTGGTAAGTCAACATTCTTACGTTCACTCAATATGCTTGAAGTTCCTACATCAGGTTCGGTTCTCTTTGAGGGTGTTGATATTACGGACAAGTCTGTTGATATCAATAAGACACGTCAGAAGATAGGCATGGTTTTCCAGCAGTTTAATCTGTTCCCTAATATGACTGTTAAGGAGAATATTATGCTTGCACCTGTCAAGCTTCAGATAATGGGCAGTGAGGATGCCGAAGCCAAGGCAGAAGAGCTTCTGGCAAGAATAGGTCTTGCTGATAAGGCAGAGATGTATCCTGACCAGCTCAGCGGAGGACAGAAGCAGCGTATCGCAATAGCGCGTTCACTTGCAATGAATCCGGATGTCATGTTGTTTGATGAGCCTACATCCGCACTTGATCCTGAGATGGTAGGTGAAGTTCTCAGTCTTATGAAGGATCTTGCAAAGAGCGGAATGACAATGGTTGTAGTGACACATGAGATGGGATTCGCAAGGGAGGTTGCAAGCAGGGTAGTATTTATCAATGATGGTACTATTCAGGAAGAGAATGCACCGGAAGCGTTCTTTGCTGATCCTAAGAATCCGAGACTTAAGGACTTCCTTTCTAAGGTGCTTTAAAAATGTCTTTGAATCAGAGATTCTGTTAATAAGGAGAAGATATGAGTAATACAAGAAGCAGTAACGGCGGCAACAGGCCAAGACACAGAATGAACAGAAGGCAGAGAGAAGAACTCATGCGTAAGAGAAAGATAGCAACCGCAGTTATTCTTATGGTTATTATAATTGCTGCTGCCGGAATTATATGGGGCATTGTGGCACTTGTAAGACATTCCCGGGGCGGCTCTGATAAGCCACAGCACAATTCGCAGGTAACGCAGACAGCACAGTCAGGCCAGAATGAGACACAGGCAGCCGGTTCGGTGACACAGACCATGACAGCTGATACTGTTGCACATACGACAGATGATGTGACAAGAGTTACACCTCCGGCAGATATGACGGAATCATCGGAAGGCACAGCAGTACCTCAGGAAACAGCATCAGTGGCAGATGTTCCGCCTGTTACATCTGCTGTGACAGCATCTGCGGCACATTCTGAAGATGAGAATACTGACAGGACATTCACGACTTCCAAGGGATTCACAGGATATGTCAAGGACGGAGTTACATATATAGACGGCTACCTTCTGGTTAATAAGACATACAGCCTTCCGTCTACATATGTTCCGCAGAATCCGGATGTTCCTGTAACGGCAAGCTGGAGTACAACAAGCCTCGACAAAGATCTGATGGATGCATGGAGAACTATGAAACAGGATGCAGATGCACTTGGTCTTAATCTCGTGCTTTCAAGCGGATACCGTTCTTACAGTACACAGGTTACGCTTTACAACAGATATGTTGCACAGGATGGCAAGGCAGCTGCCGATACATACTCGGCAAGAGCCGGATACTCAGAACATCAGTCGGGACTCTGCTTTGATCTTAATTCAATTGAGGACAGCTTCCAGTATACTGATGAGGGTAAGTGGGTTAATGACAATGCTTACAAGTATGGATTTACAATAAGATTCCCTAAGGGAAAGGAAAGTTATACCGGATATCAGTATGAGTCATGGCACCTGCGCTATGTTGGCAAAGATCTTGCACAGAAGCTTTATAATAATGGTGACTGGCTGTCACTTGAGGAATATTTCGGTGTGACAAGTGAGTATAAAGATTAATAATATGAGATAAGGATTGAGGGTGTTATGTCACAGACAACAAAGAGGGCGCTTGCAGCTTCGCTTAAGAATCTTCTGCTCAAAAAGCCGCTTGATAAGATTACGATTAATGATATTGCTGAGGACTGCGGCATTAACCGCATGACGTTCTATTATCATTTTAAAGATATATATGATCTTATTGAGTGGACATGCATTGAGGATGCCACAAGAGCGCTTGAAGGCAATAAGACATATGATACCTGGCAGCAGGGGTTCTATCAGATATTTGAGGCAGTACAGGAGAATAAGCCGTTTATAATGAATGTCTATCACTCCGTGAGCCGTGAACAGGTTGAGAGATATCTGTACAAGGTAACCTATGGGCTTCTTATAGATGTGGTGAACGAGAAAGCAGCCGGTATGTCTGTCCGTGATGAAGATAAGGAATTTATAGCTGACTGCTACAAATACATGTTTGTGGGAATAATGCTTGAATGGATACGCAATGATATGAAGGAAAATCCTGCATATATCATAGAGCGCCTTGACGGGCTCGTTCACGGAAGCATTATGACAGCACTTAATAATTACCGCAATAATCCGTAGGTATCAGAGTCGGGGCTTTTGCCCCGGCATCTTTATACAAAACAGGCGTTATGATAAAAATTTTATCATGGCGCTTTTTTTGTTTATTGTTAATGGATTTCAGGCACAATATAATATGCACATAGAAACAAAGAGGCAGCGCAGAACAGGAGGTAAGTATGTATTATTCAAGCGGTAATTATGAAGCATTTGCACGTCCGTTAAAACCTGAGGGCGTGGACGGAAAATCAGCTTATATAGTAGGAAGCGGTCTTGCAGCACTTGCAGCGGCATGTTTCCTGGTAAGAGACGGTCAGATGAAGGGTGAGCACGTACACATTCTTGAGAAGGATAAGATTCCGGGCGGTGCATGTGACGGATACAAATATGAGAATGTCGGCTATGTTATGCGAGGCGGACGAGAGATGGACAATCATTTTGAATGTATGTGGGATCTGTTCCGTTCTATTCCGTCAATTGAGACTGAGGGTGTATCGGTTCTTGATGAATATTACTGGCTTAACAAGGCCGACCCGAACTATTCACTCTGCCGTGCAACTGTGAACAGAGGCGAGGATGCCCACACAGACGGCAAGTTCTCAATATCAGACAAGGGCGCACTTGAGATAATGAAGCTTTTCTTCACACCTAATGAAGAACTGCAGGATAAGAAGATTACAGATGTGTTCGACAATGAAGTGCTGGATTCTAATTTCTGGCTGTACTGGAGAACGATGTTTGCATTTGAGAACTGGCACAGCGCACTGGAGATGAAGCTGTATATCCAGAGATATATCCACCATATCGGAGGACTTCCTGACTTTACAGCGCTGAGATTTACCAAATACAACCAGTATGAGTCAATGATTCTTCCTATGGTGAAGTATCTTGAGAGCTTCGGTGTACAGTTCCATTACGGTGTTAAGGTTGTAAATGTAAAGTTCGACATCACAGATGCAAGAAAGCAGGCTGCCCGCATTGATGTAATCGATAACGGCAGGGAAAGCGCAATAGACCTTACGGAGAATGATCTTGTATTTATTACAAACGGAGGCTGCGTTGAGAATTCAACTATTGGTGACCAGAATACACCGGCAGTATTTAATAAAGAGATAAAGCCGGGCGGAGGCTGGGATATGTGGCGTAAGATTGCCGCACAGGATCCTTCATTCGGACATCCGGACAAGTTCTGTTATGACCCTGAAAAGTCTAACTGGATGAGTGCAACCGTAACAACTCTTGATGACAGAATAATTCCTTATATAAAGAAAATCTGTAAGAGGGACCCTCTTTCAGGTAAAGTAGTAACCGGCGGCATCGTAAGTGTTAAGGATTCTTCATGGCTCCTTAGCTGGACGATTAACCGTCAGCCACAGTTCAGGTCACAGCCAAAGGGTCAGGTTCTTGTGTGGGTATATGCACTGTTCTCTGACAAACCGGGCGATTATATAAAGAAACCTATGAGAGAATGTACAGGAAAAGAAATATGCATGGAGTGGCTGTATCACCTTGGCGTCCCTGTTGAAGAAATAGAAGACATGGCAGCCAACAGCGCCAACACTGTACCATGTATGATGCCTTACATTACAGCATTTTTCATGCCTCGTGCATATGGTGACAGACCTGATGTTGTACCTGAGAAAGCAGTCAACTTTGCATTCTTAGGCCAGTTTGCAGAAACAAAACGCGATACCATATTTACAACAGAGTATTCAATCAGAACCGGCATGGAAGCAGTCTACACGCTCCTTAACATTGACCGCGGCGTTCCGGAAGTATGGGGAAGCGTGTATGACCTCCGTTGTCTGCTTGATGCAACAGTAAAGCTTCGCGACGGAAAGAAAGCAACAGACATGGAGCTCAATCTTATTGAAAAGTTTGCGCTCAAGGAAGCACTAAAGAAAATCAAGGGTACTGACGTTGAAAAACTCCTTAAGGATTACAACGTAATCTGATATCCTTACAAATCATTACTACATTATATGTAGATGTGATAATGTGAATTGAAATCAAAAATGTGAAATCAGTGAAATCAAAATGAAATCAGCAAAACGGGCATCTGGTACTGCATTTGACAGCAATGCGGCAGGGTGTCCGTTTTGCGTGTGCGAAATATTATCCGCAATGTTGCGCGGCAGGACAGTATGGTCTATAATTTTTATGTTACACAAAGTATGGGGGAAGAACTGTATGTCGGTTAAGAGAAAAATATTTAACATAATTCAGATAGGGGACAAGAGCAATTATATAAGCAGATGCTTTGATATATTTATAACTATAACGATAATTTCCAATATAGTAGTAATGTTTTTACAGACATTTTCCGAACTTGCAGCCTGCATGGCGGTTTTCAAGGGGATAGAATATGTTACGACATTTGTATTCTGCATAGAATATGTCCTTAGAATCTGGACTGCGGATTACCTGTATCCTGACAAAAGTGAGTTTAGGTCACGTCTCAGTTTCCTGATATCATTTGACGGAATTGTTGACCTGCTTACAATAATCCCTGCATTTTTCTTATCGGGCTTTGTAATATTCCGAATGCTCAGGGTAGTAAGAATCTTCCATCTGTTCAGGCTTAATGCCAGATATGATTCATTCAATGTAATTACAGCCGTATTATATGAAAAACGTAATCAGATTATGTCGTCGGTATTTATAGTGCTGATTCTTATGCTCGCGAGCAGCCTGTGCATGTACAGTGTGGAGCATGATGCACAGCCTGACGTATTCCGTAATGCATTCAGCGGCATATGGTGGAGCATGTCAACGCTCCTTACTGTAGGCTACGGAGACATATATCCGATAACAACACTTGGAAGAATAATGGCAATCTGCATTGCCTACCTTGGGGTTGGCGTGGTGGCTATCCCAACCGGTATCATAAGCGCCGGATTTGTAGAGCAGTACCAGCGTAAAAGTGATATCTCCAATTACCGCGATGTTGACATTAAGGATATTGTCGAGATAATGATAGACAAACGCCTTGCGGGAAAGACACTTGCAGAGGTTGAATACGGCGACAACTTCTCGGTATATCTTGTGCTGCGCGATAATCTGTCAATCCTGCCGCAGGATGACATGATATTGAAGGAGAAGGATATAGTTGTGGCAAGGTGCCGGAATTAGGGAAATGGGAAACTATGTTGATAATTATGTTGATTGTGGTATTGCTTTTTAACAAATGCTCTGCTACAATCAACTCAAAGCATATATTCTACAATTCAACAACGTAAGTTGATCTAATTTCTAATCTTTATTCAATGAATTCTATGCTTTTATAACTCACTTAACATTTTTATAGCATAGTGCATTGGACGGAAGATTGGATTGGCGGTCTGTAGCTGCATGTTGGTATCTGTAGATTGTGCGTCATATTCTAAGATACGTTAAAGGTTCTGTATTTCTTTCCGCTCCGCATGCACTGTGGGAACAGGAGGAAACATGAAACCTTTGGAACAGATGAACATTGTGGATGACTTTCTGGCAGGCAGCCTTATAGGTCATAAGGAGTATGGCGAAGCGGCATCACGCTACATCCTGAGCTGCATACTGAACCGTAAGATTGGGAAGCTTAACGTAGTAACGCAGAAGTTTCTTATTGGTGACAACCCTGAGAGGCATGGTATCAGGATGGATGTCTACCTTGATGAGGAAGAAGGCGAGATATTCGATGTTGAACCGGACAAGAATAATAATGCAAAAGACATTGCATCACTTCCCAAAAGGGCGCGGTTCTACCATGACAAGATTGACACAGCCAATCTCAGATCGGGCAGTAACTACGATGACCTTCGCGATGTGATTGTCATATTCATCATGCCGTATGACCCGTTTGGGCTGGACAGGATGGTGTACACAGTTAAAAAGTGCTGTGTAGAAGTGCCTGATATGCCGTATGATGACGGTGACAGGACGATATTCCTGTATACAGGCGGGACAGAAGGACATCCGACAGAACAACTGCGTCAGCTATTACACTATATGGAGAACTCCGTTGAGGAGAACGCCTGCACAAAAGAACTGCAGGAGCTTCATAAGATGGTGGTGGCTGTCAAGCAGGATGGAGAGGTAGGTATTGCATATATGAAGAGTTTTGAGATTGAGGAGAAGATTCGCAGAGAGGGCGAAGAACGCGGCAGGGAAGAAGGAATACAGGAAGGAATACAAAAAGGAATACGAGAAGGAATGCATGGAATGATTAGAACATGCCGAAGATTCAAGCAGACTGACGCCCAGATTGTACAGCTCCTTCAGGAGGAGCTTAACCTTACAAGAGAACAGGCTGAGGATGCCTTGGCAAAGTACACTCCGGCTTCAGATGAAAAAGTAACACAGTGATGAAATAAAACGCCGACAATAGCATAACAGAATAACAAGAATCCCAATAATCCGGCACAGCCATATGGCATTGATGCCCGGATTATTGGGGTTTTTATTAATTATATATAATTATAATTAATTGCCGGCAATTTAAACTCATTAAGGATTACATTTTTTGCAGGCAGAATAGCCTCTGGAGATAAGCGTATCTCTGTCACCGTCGAATTCCACATAGTTGGATGCCTTGATCTGCTTGGCACTTGCACATCCGGCGTAGTGGAACTTCTTAGTGCTCTTGTTTAACACATAGTGACCGGATTGGCTGATTGAATCATTGGCAGGCTCTTCATTTACCTGAGCTTCCCCGGCATCTTCAACAACTGAATTGTCGTCTGAACTGCCTGCATCAGCAGCATCTTCAGCAGCATCTTCTGTTGTATCGGCGGTTTCGGTAACAGCGTCTGTTACATTGGCAGAAACTTCGACTTTGCCATCAGTTATCAATTCATCCACAGCTTCGGCCGCAGTCTCAGTTGCCGTTTCAGTTACAGCCTGGGGTGCAGCTTCAACAGCTTTTGTGGCTGCTGAAGTACTTTCGGCATAAGACTTAGTCGTAGCCTGAGCAGCAACAGAAGCATTTTTTGCTGCAGTTGAGGCTTGTGTTGAAGGAACGCTTACAACAACGGCTTTGGTCTCTGTGACTGCAGCAGGAAGATTTGCGACAGATTGTACAGATGGTGCGGAAGATGCAATTTCTGGCGAAGAAGTTGGCGTGCCGCATGCGGCGTTCATAACCATACTCATAACAATAGCAGTCATACAAATGGTATTTCTTATAAAATTCTTTTGCATATAGCACACTCCTCATATAATATTTTAATATATTATAATAATATATCATTTCATATGAACAAGCAACTATTAATTATTAGATGTTTTTATTCAAACCTTTAAACAAGAGCGGATATTCCTGTAACATTATATAAAAAGAACACACCGAGATAAGAAAGAATTATATAGGCAATTGCCTCACTGATATTCGGTGTTTTACTTTTGGCTGTAGCCCGTGCGTGCCGCTGAGAGGCAGATTCCACTTTAGAATTCTTATTATGCGCAAATATGCTGTAAATCCCATGTATAATCATGTCAACCAACTTGAACAGGAAAAATCCGATAACCGCGCCGAGTGTATTCATCAGAAGGTCATCAATATCGGATACGCGCCAATTGAAAAGCTGCATAATCTCAATCGCGAGGGAAGAGAGCATGCCGATAAGCAGAACCTGATTAAATCTAAAAATAAAGTGTTCATAAATTTTCTCCCTGATAAAATAAGGAGACTGCCAAAGCTGCATCCGAAGATGGCTGAGCCTTAACAATCTCCTCAATTGGAAAATCAGTAAATGCAAATCTGAACCATGCAAATCTGCATCGCCTATCTCACATCTGTTTTTGTAAATGTACTGAACAGATTAACTAGCTCATCATCTGCCTGATAGAAGCGGCAGCCGGATTCGGTTGTACGCTTGGCATTATTGTCAGTCAGTGATGAATTGTAGGTTACACACAGTACAGGCCTGTTCAGGTCAATAGTGGATGGCGCACTGTCGAGTCTGTCCGCAATCTTATTAAGAATTTCGGCACCATTTTCAGTATAGTCAGCATAAGAATCATTTGAACCATCTAAGTTATTGTAGAAGCTGCGTGTAGCTGAACCATCGTACAGGTTACCGTCATACAGAAGTGTGAATGACAAAGTACAGTTCCTTACGGCATAACCATCGGGAAGCTGTGCATCAAGCAGCTTATTTACAGCATTGGAAGCATCTGAAGCTGCATTAATACGCTCAACAAGCAACTTGAGTGCTCTTGGTGTATCAGCAGATATGCCGGCATAAAAATTAAGTGTTGAACTCTTATAATTGACTTCCACATAGAATCTTCCAATGCAGCCACCTGAAGAATAGCGTGATGTGTGGCTGATAGCAGCAGGAAGATCCAGTGAACGGAAATCTTCACAAAGAGCCTCATACAGGTCACGTTTGTCATTGTCAGATATCTTCCATGAAGAGTGGCCCGTCATATACAACTCACATGAAGCAAGAGAGTTATATTCAGGCAGATTCTTATATATGGAAGTATAATCATCAGACTTATTCAGTGTATTGATAAATGTCTGGTACTCATTTAACGGTACATACACCTTACGTCTGAGTGTTCCGATACCTTTGCCGAATTCCACACTCAGCCGTGTAGAATAGGCACTGACAGAGTCAGCACCATCAGTTGTTTTTATATCATTTATATTCTGCTCAAGATAGCTGACAAGCTTACTGATTATCTCCTGGTTATATATTTTGGTGGCTGCTGCTTTCTGGGTAAAATAATAATCATGTCCTACATCACTTCTTGTGAGAGAAGAGTAATCGTCTGTATTGATGATTACGTATTTCACGCGGTCGGCTGAAGGCACATTGTGAATCTCATAAAAATATCCGGCAGCGATTATAATGACAAACAGTACATTAAATGCTGCAAGTGTCCACAGGCTTTTGAAGGATTTCATTACATTGGCAATCTTTCTGGTTGAGATGAGCTCATAAAGAAAATATGCTATTACTGCAATAAAATAGAAAAGCACAATGTAAAACAGGTTCATGGCATTGGTTCCGCCAAACATCTCATGCCTGCGGAGGATAAGCTGGCATACCGCTGCAATTGGCAGAAGACATATGCACATCGGAGGTATAAGCCTGTATATATTCTGAAGGTGTCTGTTGGAAGCCGGCATGGTTGCTGTCTCGGATTTCCTTATTTTAAATGCATACATTCCAATGACAAAATATACTATGGCAAGCACCAGCGTATAGAGTGACGGAACAAGATGTGTCATTGGATATAACGCATCTCCGCCTATAAACAGGCTGATTACATTGCCGACGACAATGTTAATGTTATAGTCAAGTATTCCGCCAAGGCTTAACGGCAGAACCTGGACAAGAGAAGACATCATAACCGTGAAGAATGTTATAAGTCCTCTTGGAAATATAAGAAGCATAACTGAAACTGCTATATTTGAAAAATAAGTTCCTGTAATGCTCATGGCAAGGAAGCCTGCGGCGAGCATACATACAGAGCCTGCCAGTGTCGCAAGAGTTGTTGTAAGCACACTGTACATGTTGATTGCCACATATGGCGTGAACAGCGTAAGAATGCAGCAGAGTGCAGTACTTACAAGCACGATTATACACAGCCATGCAACAATCGCAGCCAGAAATGATACAGCGATGCATTCCCTTTTTACAGGAATACTGTGATAAAAGTCACTTGAGTTGCGTCTGTTCATGAATCCAAACAGATAAAGAACCATAACAGGCGCAAGAATATATATTGCTGCAAGCAGTATCGGGTGAAGTTCAAGCAGTGTGCACACCTCAGGCATATTAAGTGCGGTCTGGGCTGCGCTGCCTGATATCGTAATCTGGCCTGCCGTATATGATGCAATCCATTCGGCATTGCTCATATTATTGCCGATTACAACAAATACTGTTTCAAGGCAGAAGATTATGAGGCCCATGATTCCTATTGTGCGAAGCTGGCGCATTCCGTCTGAAAATAATTTCTTATTAAATATATTTTTCATGATTATCCTCCAATCCTCAATTATTGACCAGCACATCATCAAAACTGTATCCGAGTG